>JAWABC010000043.1:0-7946 GCA_038884815.1 Candidatus Nanoarchaeia archaeon
GGTCAGGGGGTCTAGGAGGTAATTCTTCAGTTTTTCAGCGTTATCAAATACTTTGTGTTCGTTATGAGCTATTCTGAACATTAATATTTTTTCATGTTTTGTCAGATCTCTTTTGCTTAAATAAATTATAATTTCTTTTTTTAACTCTTTTTTCATTTTTTCTAATAATTCAAGCTGTTGTTTTATTGTATATCCACATGTTTCTGTTAGGTCAAAGACATATATTATTAGTTCGCCTAAATGTTTCATAGCTGTGTTTGCTATTTTTTCTATATCATTCATTTTTTCGAATCTGTTTAGTGTACCTGGCGTGTCTATAACCTGTATTTCCCTGTCTATATAACCCATCATTATGTCTTTTGTGGTGAATGCGTAGGGTTTTATTTCTACATCAGCTTTTGTCAGCTTCTTTAGTAGTGTTGACTTTCCAACGTTCGGGAATCCTGTTATGCAAACTGTTTTTATGCTTGTTTTTATTTTTGGCAGTTCTTTTATCTTTTTTCTGCTTTCTTCAAGGTATTTGAGTTCTTTACTTATTCTTTTAAGCAATGAACTTATTCTTCCATAGTATTCTCTTTGATTCTTTTCTATCCTTTTTTTATTTTTGCTTGTTATTATTCTATTTTTGTAGTCCTTATATAATTGTATTGCCTTTCTTTTTGTCCAGCTTATCCGTCCTAGTGTCTCTTTTAGTTTTTTTGTTCCTATTTTTATCTCTATTAATTCCTTGTAGAATTTGTCCAATTTATTTAGGTTTGGGAAGTTTTTTTCTATCCTTTCAAGGTCTTCATAAATGTTGTCTTTTACTATCCTTACTTCTTCCAAAACCCTTATTCTTTTCTCTTTCTCCTTATTTTTTATTTTTAATTTTCTTGATTCTTTTTTTGCTTTGTTTATTGCTTTCTTTATGTAGAGTTGCCCGCTTTCTATCTTTAATTCGCCGTATCCCATCTTTATCAATTAATTTTATATATAAGTTGTTGTTTATTATCTTTAAAACCTTTCGGAGGGGAGAAGAGGATGGACTGGTTTGTTTTGCTTGTTGGGATGATTGTTGGTGTTCTCATATTTGAGTTTTCCAAGCATTTCTTTGTTAAGAGGGCCGGTCGCTTTATCATATTTTTGATTATCATCTTAGTTTTGTTTATAATTGCTAGTGCTTTTTTGGTTAAGAATGAAAGTTTTAAGGATAATGTTGCAATTCAAACTGGCGCTGCCATAGCCAACATATTCACTAAAGGAGCTGAAGAGGCTGGTGATGGTGATATTATTAAGGAAGGGTATTCAAAAGGTAGCACCATATTTAACTCGACGTTTAAGAAGGAATAGTTTTTTTGTAAACTAGAAATATTTATAAACAAGTTAGCGTTTGAAATTTGAAGGAGGCTTAAAGATGGGTGATGAAGATAGGGATAAAAGGTATGCCAGACAGTTAATGGGCAAGACGGTTGTCACGAAGTCTGGTAAGCGTTTTGGTGAGGTTGGTAATATTATTTTTGAGACCAGGACTGGTGAGCTTATCAGCATAGTTCTTAGGAATGCTACCAGTTACGCTCAGGGATTGGATTTAGAGAGGGACAAGTCCGGTAACCTTACACTTCCTTATTCGGCAGTTATGGCTATTGGTGACTTTGTTGTAGTTGCTGAAGAGGATATCATTTAAACGAAGTTTTATAAAGTTTTTTCTCTTACTCTTAATTATGGTTCTGAAATATAACTCAACAAAGGACATTAAGGTATCACCCTCAATTGCTGACCAGATAATTGGGCAGGACGAGGCAGTGGTGGTTATTAAGAAAGCTGCTAAGCAGCGCCGTCATGTTCTTCTAATTGGGGATCCTGGTACAGGTAAGTCAATGATTGGTCAGGCCATGGCAGAGCTTTTGCCTAAAGAACGTCTAAAGGACATTTTGTCATTTCCAAATCCTGCTGATGATAATGTCCCCTTGATTCAAACAGTACCTAAAGGTGAGGGCAAAGCCCTTGTTACTCGGATGAGAATTCAGGCAATGTCTTCTTTCAAGAATCAGAGCATAATAATGTTCCTTTTTGTTTTAGTTGTATCTCTTCTTCCTTATTATTTCTGGCGTAAGGGTCAGATTTCTGACATAATTTATGCTGCTAGCATGATTACCGGTATAATCTTCATTGTTGGTTTCATAATTTTTTTGAACCTCAATAAGCGTACGAGGAGCTCTGCTGTTGCTATACCAAGGCTTTTAGTTGATAACTCTGATAAGCACAAGGCTCCGTTTGTTGATGCTACAGGGGCTCATGCGGGTGCTTTGCTTGGTGATGTCTTGCATGACCCTTTGCAGTCTGGTGGCTTTGGTACACCTGCTTATGAGCGTCTTATACCTGGTATGATACATCGTGCCAATGGTGGTGTTTTGTTTATTGATGAGATTGCTACCTTGTCTAGGAAGTCTCAGCAGGAGCTTCTTACGGTTATTCAGGAAAAAAAGTATCCTATTACTGGTCAGTCCGAGCGTTCTTCTGGCAGTATGGTGCGTTCCGAACCTGTGCCTGCTGACTTTGTTTTGGTGGCCGCTGGTAATGTTGAGACCGTTCAGCACATGCACCCTGCTCTTCGTTCAAGAATTCGTGGTTATGGTTATGAGGTTTACATGAACAATCACATGCCTGACACGCCTGAAAATAGGGATAAGATTGCTGTTTTTGTGGCTCAAGAAGTTGTTAAGGATGGGAAGATCCCTCATTTCAGTAAGTCCGCTGTTGATGAGATAATTAATGAAGCAAAGCGTCGTGCTGGCTCTTCTAATAGCCTCACCTTAAGATTGAGGGAGCTTGGTGGATTGGTTCGTGCTGCTGGTGACCTTGCTTATGAACGTGGTGATAAACTGGTTGAGAAGCACCATGTTTTGGAAGCTAAAACCTTGGCTCGTACCTTAGAACAACAGATTGCAGATAAGTACATTGAGAACAAGAAGAAGTATGAGGTTATTGTTACTTCTGGTAAACGCGTTGGTCGTGTTAATGGTTTGGCTGTTATTGGTTCTGGCTCTGCTTATTCCGGTGTTGTCCTTCCAATAGAGTCTGAGATTACTCTTGGCGGTAAGAAGGCTGAAATTATAGCTACTGGCCGTTTGGGTGAGATTGCTCGGGAGGCCATAAAAAATGTTTCTGCTATCATCTTGAAGTTTTTCGGTGAGGATGTTAAGGAGAAGTATGATATTTATGTTCAGTTTTTGCAAACACAAGAAGGTGTGGAGGGGGACTCTGCTTCTATTGCCGTTGCTACCGCTATTATTTCTGCTTTGAAGAAGGTTCCTGTCAAGCAGGACGTTGCCATGACAGGTTCCTTGTCTGTCCGTGGGGAGGTTTTGGCTGTTGGTGCTGTTACATCAAAAATTGAGGCAGCCATAGAAGCCGGTATAAGTACTGTTATCATACCTAAGGCTAATGTTAAGGATGTTGTTCTTTCAAAGGAGAATGCTTCTAAGGTTAAGCTTATTCCTGTTTCTGACATTAAGGAGGTTCTTAAGGTTGCTTTGGATTGGAAGGGTAAGGAAGCTATCCTTAGGAAGATTTCTCGCTCATAGGAGTCCTTTGTATGCTTCAAATGCTTCTTTGGTTAAGGCCCAAACCTTTTTGGTTTTGTACTCCCTTCCGTGTACTGATTTTGTAACTTGTTTTACCAGCCCTTTATTTTTCATCTCTTGCAGCAATCTGAGTGTGAACTCGTCATCCCTTGTTATTTCTTCCCCTATCCTATATGTCGATAAACCCGTTATATTTTCATAGAGGACGCTTAGGATGTCTTCTTTTATTCTTTCTTCTCTTTTTTTGGAAATTCTTGTCAATCTTTCACCTTTCTCATTTTTTCGGTTAAGCGAGTTTTACTACCTTCTCCTTATTTGGTTTATCTTATCCCCTTTTTAATTCTTTCTTTCCAAAAATCTTAAATATGCTCTTTGTTTTTTACCTCTTATGTTTGAAAGCCACATTGTCGATATTCTCAGGAAAGAGCTGAAAACTGATAACATTAAGCTAGAAGTGCCACCCGACCCTATTCTTGGGGATTTCGCATTTCCGTGCTTTTCTCTTGCCAAGGCTTGGAAGAAGGATCCCAAGCAAATCGCCTCTGAACTTGCTGCCAGGATTAAACCCACCACATTTATATCTGAGATTCGCTCAAATGGTCCTTACCTTAACTTTTTTGTTAATAAGGCCAAGTTTTCAGAAAACATAATTTCAAATGTTTTGAAGCTTAAGTCTAAGTACGGTTCTTCTAACTTGGGTAAGGGGCAGAAAGTTCTTATTGAGCACACAAGCATAAATCCTAATGCCTCTCCTCATGTTGGTCGTGCTCGCAATGCCATTATAGGGGACTCTCTTGTCCGTATCTTCAAATTTCAAGGTTATAAAGTCGAGACCCATTATTTCGTTAATGATGTAGGTAAGCAGGTTGCGATGCTTGTTTATGCTGCGAAGAACAGGAAGCCTTCTTTTGAGGGCTTATTAAATCTTTACGTCGATGTTAATAAGAAAGTTAAGGAGGACCCCTCCATAGAGAAAGAAATCTTTGACTTGCTCTACAAGCTTGAGAAGGAGGATGCTAAAGTTAAGAAGCGTTTTAAGGACATCGTTGACATTTCCGTTAAAGGTCAACGTAAGATATTTGCTGATCTTGGTATAAAATATGATTTTTTTGATTACGAATCAAAGTACTTGTGGGACAAGTCAACTAAGGATGTCTTGTCCAATCTTGAGAAGTTTTCTGAGTGTTTTGTTGACGCTGATGGTCGTAAGGTTTTGAATCAAGAGGAGTTCAAAAATGAGATGAAAGCTCCTTATCTTGTCCTTACAAGGTCTGATGGCACCTCTCTTTATGCCTTGAGGGATCTTGCTTACACAATTGAAAAGATGAGGAGGTCTAAGAACAACATCATTGTTTTGGGGGAAGAACAAAAGCTTTATTTCAAGCAGCTTTGTGCTGCCTTAAAACTTCTTGGTAAACCTTGCCCTAGAGTAGTCCATTACTCTTTTGTCCTTCTCACTGATGGTACTTCAATGTCTACTCGGGAAGGCAATGTTGTCTTACTTACAGATTTTATGAAGGAACTTATAAGCAAGGCTAATAAGGAAGTTAAATCAAGGACTGGAAAAAGTTCGTATAAATCTGCTAAAATTATTGGTCTTGGTGCCTTAAAATATTCCTTTTTAAGGGTTTCAAATGATAAGAACGTGACATTTGATTGGTCCTCAGCCCTTTCTTTTGAAGGAGACACCGGCCCTTATATTCAATATGCCCATGCCCGTGCCTCTTCTATTTTGAGGAAAGCTAAGTTTAAGCCAGGTAAGTTCAACTCTTCTTTGCTTTCTAAGGAACAAGAATTTAGCCTTGTTAAGCAGATAGGTTCTTTCCCTAAGGTTGTTTCCGAGGCGGAATCTGCCTTACACCCTCATCTTATTGCAAACTACTTGTATAATCTTGCTAAGCTCTTTTCTGAGTTTTACCATAACTGTCAATGCATAGGTGTTGATAAGGAAATATCCAAGGCAAGATTAGCCCTTGTTTTTGCATGCAAACAGGTTCTTGCCAACGGTATGGGCCTTCTTGGTATAGAAGCACCAGATAGGATGTAACACAATAATCTTTAAATACACTCCCTTTATTCTTATGTCGGTGATAGATTATGCCTATAGTTGGTTTTAGTTTTGATAAAATATTTGCTGAGAAGTCAAAACCCATCGAGGGACAAGTTAGTGTCAAAAGAGATTTGGCTATAAAATCCATTAAAAAGGAAGAGGTTGAGCTCGGTCCTAAAAGAACAGAAGACCTTCTTAGGTGTGATTTTGAATTTTCGGTTAAATACGAACCTAGTGTCGGGATTGTTACAATTGATGGTCACATACTTTACAGGGAGGAAGCTCCTGATCTTAAAAAGATTTTAGATAATTGGAAGAAGAACAAGTCTCTTCCAGCAGGTCTTACAACGCTTTTACTTAATGCTGTGCTGATAAGGTGCAACATTAGGGCTTTGAGTTTAACTCAAGAGGTTGGTTTGCCTCCTCACCTTCAGTTACCGACGGTGAGTCCAAAGTCAAAAGCGAGTGATTACATAGGTTAACCCTTTTCTCAAACAAACAATCAAACACATCCCAAACACATCCCAAACAATCAAACACACACCAAACAAATCTCAAACACATAATGAGGGGGTTAAATGGCTGATTTTTATTCTGACAGAGAAGAAAAGCTTAAACAAGCCTTTTCCAAAATAAAAGAGGAAATAAATTCCATTCGTTCTGATTTCGAAGCCTTAAAAGCAGTTATAGCAAAACAACAGGAACTTTTAGAGGTTTTCCTGTCCAAAATAGCCCAAAAAAGCCAAGAAAACCACAATTTTGAGGGTTTTTCAGGTATTCCACTTGAGGCTTCCACTGGAAATAAAGGGGTCCAAACAAACAAACAAACAAACACTCAAACAAACAAACAAACACATCTCAAACAAACAAACAATCAAATTCCAATTTTATCGTCGATAAAAAAAGATGTACTTTCCAAGTTCCAAAACCTTCCTAAAAGAGAGTTTCTCATATTTTTGACTATCTACCAGCTTGAGGAGGATAAAGGATCCGTCTCCTATTCCGATATCGCAAACCACCTTAAACTCTCAGAAAGCGGCATCCGCCATTATGTCTTCAACATCATTAAACGAGGCCTACCCGTCCAGAAGAAAAAAATCAATAACAAAATGACTGTACTCTCAATTTCCCCTGAATTCAAGGAAATCAACATAAAAAAGGAGCTGGCTGACCTATACCTCCATCAGGATTCAGCCCAAAAGACCCTTACAGACGAGTATTAACTCTCACTTTTTTGTTTTATATGCCCCTTTCTACCCCCTTTCATTGTTTTTCATTTTTAATTTATTCCTTTATAACTTATTTTAACCCTTTGAATTCTCACTTTTATAATTTTATACGAACTTAAACTTCGAATTAATATCATTTCTTCTTTTCTATGCGCCCTTTTATACCGCCTTTTCTTGATTTATCCCTCACTTTCAGTATTTTATACGTATTTTTTTCTAGGATTCTAATTTCTTACAACTCACTTTTTCCTTCTCCCTTTACTCTTTGCCTGTACTTCAATCTTTTTACCCCCACTCAACACCTCATTTTTTACCTCTTCGTCTATGTAAAACCTTTTTGTTCCGTCATTTTCTACGATCTCCTTTATCAATCCAGGACTTTTCAGTTTTATGTTGTTTATCTGCCCCCTGAGTGTTGATTTATTTTTTCCTAAAATCATGTAAAGTTCATCATAAGTTAATTTTGTTTCTGAATTTAACATAATCCATACAATTTTTCTTTCTGTAACACTCAAATTTTTTAGTTTTGTTAGCGTGTTTGTTTGGACGGACATCTGTTTTAAACGGACATCTGTTTGTCCAACGCGTGTTTGGACGCGTGTTTGCCCTGTTTGGACACGTGTTTGGACACCCGTTTGGACACGTGTCCAAAATGCCTTGATATCCTCAAGATCCCTCTCTATATTTTCCAGCCTTTGATACAACCTCTCAAAGCTTTCATCATGCATTTTATGTTTTTCCTTAAAGTGGGTTATCCAATTACTTACTTCAGTCATATCCCTTTTTAAATTTGAAAAAGAAGAACCTAAGCTTTCGTGCAAATCATCTATTCTTTTGTGCACGCTATCATCTCTTTTTTTAAAAAATCCAAACATCTTACTTAATTTTGTTATTCAACTATTTAATAAACCTTTCTTTTTATGCTAAAAACTTTTTGTTATTTGTTAAATGTTTTAGAATAAAAAAATTTATAAACATAGTAGATTATTTTCGAGCATAGTTTGGAGGTGTTATCGATGCTACTTTTGCTGTCTATTATTATTTTGGTTGCAGTTCTCGCTTTGGTGTTTGCAGCAGTGAAGACCTTATTTATCCTGAAAAAGC
>JAWABC010000044.1:0-7722 GCA_038884815.1 Candidatus Nanoarchaeia archaeon
GAAAGCGGTGCTAACCTTGCCAAAGCCGCACTCCTCCTTACCATTAATCTCAACACAAATACTAGTGTAACCAGTATCCGTAACACAAGTGATGCTGAAATCAGCAAACTCGCCCATGGGAATCTTTTTATTACGACGCTCACAAGCCTCAGTAACGTAATACTTCCTACCACTTGGATTTTTCAAATAAACAGAATACTGAACCTCTTGATCAGTACCCGCATAAATGTGATAGTAAACAGAATACTGGGATTTTTTCTCAGTAGCAGAGTAAGGCATCTCCTCAAACAAAGCAGTAAACTGCGGCGGGTTTTCAGGCTCAGTCAAGTGGTCAAAGTATTCACCAAGACCGGGAATCTTGCCATAAACAGCAGACTTACAAATTTCAGTACCCACTTCCTCAAGAGACTTGCCCTTGTGAGCAGCAAAAACAGAAGAGGCATAACTCTGAGTGAAATAATTCACGGATTTCTCAACGTTAGCAAAGTTATCACTCATGCTCAAATACTCACCACCACCCTCAGCATTACCAAACATCTTCCCCACAACATCAAGCAGGCCACCTTTAACCTTGAAAATTGCAATTGCTTCCTGCCACAAAATCTGACACAAGTAAACAGACCTGATCTTGTCGCATATGCCAACAGACCTGCCCTCAACCTTCATAGTAATCAAACATTCTTTATAGGCTTCAAAGATTGACCTTATGTTCTTCAAGCCAGCAGAGACCCCAGTCAAACAGACAGGAACGGGGTCGGTGGGGAAGTTGTGCAAGCCCAAAACAATCGAGCCTATGATGCCCGTCCTGGTGACATCAGAAACCTGCCAGTTACCTGCAAGGTTAAACCTCGACGGCGGGCACATAACTGGGTCGCAAACAGCGAACATCAACTTACAATCTTCAATCTCCATGGCATCCTCACAATGCCCAGCTTTTGAATAAGACTCTTGGGCAGCAGCGGTAATGCTGTGCTTAAACGTGTGACCATCATCGGACTTCATGTTTGACTTTGACTTACAATACCTTGCAGCAGCATTAACTTTAGCTTGAACCTCAGCAAGAATCCTGCTGCAATCTTTGTTTGTCATCAAAGAAGATGTGTGGGCACAGTTACCATACTTAGAATCACCAACAGCAGGAACATCATCTGAAGTACAAAGCCTGCCGTCAGCACCAACATTCCAAATGTTCATAGTCTTAGGACTGCCGTCCTTATAAAATTCTAAAACCTTAACAAAATTGCCCCTACTCAAAGGTATACAGTAAGGAGTGTTGTCTTCATAACACTCGTAAGTAGCTCCCGGGTCATAAGTCTGCCTCAAACCGGCAACGTCTCCCATCACAGCCTCACGATGAGTAAAAGCGGAATAGCCAGCAAAAGGAGTGGAGTCATCAAACAAAGCCTCACCTTTCGGACCTGAATGAATCGGATAACTCACACCATTCGGTAACACAGCTTGACCAGTTCTCTTATCAGCATCCCACTTGATCGTTGCAACAGTTATAATCTTGTCAGGCTTCTGAGCAGATTTGATCATCAAATCACCTTCCTTTGTTTTGTAAACATAAGTATCCTTCTCTGTACCTTTTTCAACAGGGACAGTTCCATAAGCAGTCTCCCAGTAATAAGCCTCATTACCTTGCTTGTCTTTAATAATCATCACTTGCCCTGCAACAGGTTTTTTAGTATCAAAATAGTTCTTAGCTGCACTACCAACATAAGCATTGAACTCCGCAACAGAAATAACTTGGTTGTAAGCTTCAACCTGCTTGTTCCTAAACTGCTGCAAAGTACCAAGAGGATTCTTAGCCTTCCAAGCAGTATAGCTGTCAAGACCTTCATTCTTAATGCTTGCTATGCCATTCTTTGACTCCTCATTCAACTTCTGAATCCTGAAAAGTTCACTCTGATATTTTGTTGAAACATCTGTACAAGCATTCGGCAAAGGTTTACCTTTTTCGTCAGTCCCAAAATCACCAACACCCTTACAAGCATCGCTGAGAGCCTGCAAATAAACAAGGCTCTTGAAATTCTCCTCAGAATAAACCTGTTCACCAGTCATCTTTTGCAACTCTCTAAGGTCAGTAACATCGGTTCCAGCAACGTTAGTAGCACCTTTCTTGTAAGTCTTGTCAGCAACCTCAAAAGCTTTCTCAACAGCATCTATGTTTTTGTTAATCTTATCAGAGTGCTCAAAGATGCACTCATCATAACTCTTGTAAGTTTTACCTGGACCAGAGTCCATCTCACAATACTTCCTCCAACCACCATCCACCATAACCCTTTCTCTTGCCCTAACTCTTGCAGCACCACCACCAAAAATGCCAAAAGAGTTTTTGATTGTTAAGAAAGCAAAAGTAACAAGGCAGACTGCCTTCCAAGACTTTATTATGCTATCCAAATCTGTTATAATACTTGTAAGCTTCTTAATCGTTTGCTCTGTCTTGTTAATTTTCTCATCAATCTTATCACTGTTAAGCTTTATAGCACGCTTCTCAACAGGGATGTGTAACATGAAACTTGATTCAGAGAACATTGACTTTCCAGAACCTGGCAGAACAGTAATCTGAACCTGCTTGTGAAGCTCTGTACCCAACAACAAGACTTTGTAGTTCTCAATCGTGTTTTGGACATTTTCTTTGATTGTGATGTCAGGCATCGTGCCTATAGTTTTTCTATCCTTATCATGCTTCGGGCAGTTCTCAATAACCACACTGGTGCTTAGTATCTCCTTAATCCTACACTTGTCCATGTCATAACCCTCACCAGGGAACAAGGAATCACCAGTCCTGAAAACAGTAGGAGGTCTGTTATTAATGGATATACGCGCAGAAGCATCAAGCTGAGCACCTTTCTTATCAACAACACGTACCAAGTGAATGTCAACCTGACGCCCATTATCATCTATTGAAACATCAGAGAATTCCTCACCACTAACTTGGCTTTGACTTAACTTATCAATCCTCTCGTTAATAAAGTCATCCTGAAGACCAGCAGACTTAACCCTACGGTAGAAAGAAAGCGCATTGCTCTTTGCAACATCAGCATTAACAAGAGCCGCACCTAACTTAGCAAGCTCATCATAGCACTTTGCTATCATATAATCAGCCTGAACGCTGTAGCGTATCTTGTTATTTGGATCAACCTCATCAGGATATGAGGCAGAGATTTTCTTGAAAACATCAATTGCAGAACACAACAAACGCTTCTTCTCATAATTGGAAAGCGTCTTATCATCCCTGAAAAATTCCTCAAACTTATTCTTAACACTGCTGTCATAATAGGAATTCGGCGAGAACAACAAATCTGATGGGGAGCAGACATCAACAACCTGTTTTTCCTTCTGCTTGAAAAACTTGACAACAAAAACTTTTTTATCGTTTTCTTCAGTGAGGGTTACTTCAGGAGTCAACTTCAAATCATAAATCAACTTGCTCAGAGTCTTAACCTTATCATTAAGCTTGACTGGTGGGAAGTCTTTATCACCCTCAACAGCGCTAAAATCAAATTTGACAAAATAATCCGTCAGAAGCTTACCGAAATCATAATTCTCAGTTTTTACTATATTTTTAAGTTTGCCCCAGCTGTCAATGATGGTATTAGAGTTCTTATCAAAGACCTCCTTCTTAAGCTCAGCAGCCATTATGTTGTACTTATCCGTGTAATTGCGGACAGCAGTAACAACTCCTGTAGAGCCTTTAATCTTTACAGACTCAATGGTTTCAGTACCAGAAACTATCTTACTCAAGTCAGAAACAGTAAGGCTAGAACCAGGATACAAACTCTGACCTTTGTAAACAATCTTCTTCTCAGGCATTGAGCCATCGATACTAACTTCCACCTCTGCATACTCACGCTGAGGGTCAACGATGGAATCAACTTGTATACGGAACTGATCCTGAATCAAGTTTGAGTGAGTACCCCTCAAAGTTATGGCACTTGAGATTTGACCTACCTTAACGTTGGTCTTGCTACCAAGGCTTTTCAAAGCAGTATCATACACCATCAGGTCAACAGAATCATCACTTATCTTAACAGCCCTAACATAAGCATTACCTGAAAAAACCATATTCTCCCTGAGGTTGTCCTTCTTCAGGAAAGCCTTCTCATCAGCCTCCTCACCCAAAACCAAAGTCTGACGACCAATTCCATAACTACGCTCCATATCAAACTCTATACGAGCAGTAATGTTAGCATCAATAACATCAGGAACATCAGCTTCCCTTGGAATCTGCTTCAAATTAACAATCAAATAACCTAAGTTATCCATTGAATACATCCTGTTTTTAGGTGGTTTGTATGTAACAGACCTTATGTACCTGCTATCAAAATCACGCTCCCTTATGTAAACGTTCTTTATAGGGGGAACACCATAAAATATGTCGCCTTGCTGAACAACTGTAAGTCTGCCTTCTGTCAAAAACTCAGGACCTGTCAAACTGCCAAGAGAACTTCCAGCAAGAAAAACAAAAACAGGAACGTCATCCTGCTCTATAGCAGAAGCAACCAAAACCTGAGGCTCGTAAGACTTAACCTGCACCACAATAGCTTCACCTGCCTCACGCTCATCATACTCTTCAGACATTACACTTTTGAAAGTTGGCGCAGCCTCCTTAATATCCACGTTAGTTTTTGTCTCTGCAGCAAAAACCAAAGGCATTGTAATAAGTAAGCCAATACAGAAAAATGCAATCAGTTCCCTTTTCATCTTTCAAACCTCGGATAAACAAAATAGGGTTTTTGTGAATTGTCAGCAAGACCGGAGTAAACATCGGTAAGCTCATCATAAGTTGTAGGAGTCTTATCTGCAACTGTATACAAAACAATCTTGGATGAAGATGCTAGCTCTGCCCTGCTAACCTTGAAGTTAAAGTTTGCACCACCTTTAATTACACTCTGAAGTTTTGTGGGTGGTATGTTGACTGTTGAGCATTTTTCTTCTTCAACACCGAAAATACCTAAAACACCGGAAGGTGCCTTAACACAGCTTTCTATCTCCCTCCCCTGAATTGTTATGTCAAAAGGACTATCCTCAACAACGAAAGAACTTACTTGATACTCACCAGCAATCAATGTTAATTTGCTGTCATCAGGATAGGAAAATGAAGTTGAGTAGCCAGCTTCCTTGTTAACGAAATTGAAAACAACCTTCTCACCAACATAAGGAGCTCTCAAAGCAGGAAGAATCCTAACATCAACTTTTAAGTCATAATAAGGCTCCAAAATAACTGAAGTGCTAGCAGGCTCGTTAGTAGAAAGTATGGTTTTGCCCTGATGGAATCCATCCATGTTGGCAATAACAGCTCCATTAATACAGGCTGGGAAATTAGCTGTGATGGAACCGTCACTTCCTGTCTTGCCTATTGGACACAAAGTTGTTATGCATTTATAGGAAACATCAGCACCTGGAACAACAACATACTCTGAACCTACAGAAGGACGCAAAACATTCACAGTAATTCTTGTACTGGGATACTTACAAATCTCATTGGTTGTATCCTCAGGAAGTTCCAAGTCAGCAGCCCTGTTCTCCCTTGGCTGGTTATTGTCAATAACAACCTGAGTAGCAAAGTTGAAGTCAAGACCAGCACCACCAAAAGACTTGTCATCATGGATAACAAACAACACAGGATGTTTTATGTCATAAATGAAATGATACTGGTTCAGACAGAAGAAAGAAGATAAATAAGACATAGCCTTACCTGTTCCTTTCTTAATCATAGTGTCTCCCTTCAAAACATCACCCTCGGCTGGAAAAACTTCCAAGTAAAAAGGCCATGAAGGACTGAACAACAAATTAACGCTGGTTCCAGGGTAAGATGTTTCAAGAGCATCCCACTCAAAGTACTTGCGACCCGGAAGCAAGTCATAATCAGTTCCTTTTATTTTGATTGCAGGGATGTTATAAGACAAAAACCTCTTAACATCCTCAGTTACTTTAGTCTTGGACCAAACTCTTGGTGAGCAGCTGAAATCAGTCTCAGACAATGGAATTTCATCATAAAGGACCAAAACATCATAAGACCTCTCTTCAAGGAAATAATCCTGGTTCTCAGAATCTTGTATCTGAAGAGCCATGCTGTAAAGTTTGCCAAGAGCAGCATCAACCTCTATTTTAAAATCTTTGAAGGTGTACTCTTTATCCTCCAGCTTAGCAGTTATTGGATAAGAAACGTCAACGCTAACAGAATCCTTATTTATCGTAACAGTAGTTTTGTGCACTCTTGGCGTTATCTTAAACCTCGGGAAATCAGAAAAGTTGTCTATGCATTCATCAAGGTTGTCATCAATGTAAGAAGCCAAGTTTTTTTCCATAGAACTCAACGAAGGAGCAGCATCCTTCGGAATGTTATTAGCTGTGTAGTAAAACCAGTAAGGGACCTCCATGTCGCCGTTCGGAAAAACAAGCAGCTTGTTTGAAAAAGGGTTTGCTGGGCCTGCAGGAATATCATCTTCAGGTATAGAAATATAGCCTCCCTGCGAGCCCAACAACCTTATGCCATCCTCGGAAATAGCATAAACGCAGCCCTCAACGTGCTGGCTGATCTCTTGAAACTCCTGAGGCACCTTAATGCCAACAGGAATACCTATAGAAGAAAGTGATTGAATTAGCTCATTGCGGTAATATATTCCGATGGCAACCAAAGCAACTATGATGACGCCGAGGATGATAAAGGCGGTCACCTGACCTCTTTTTTGCATGATAAAAAATAACATTTTTAGTATATAAAAATCTTTCTTTATAGAAGAGAATGGGCCTGGGGTGATTCGAACACCCGACCTCCGCCGTGTCGAGGCGACGTCATAGCCACTAGACTACAGGCCCAAAAAGCCTCAGGAGGGATTTGCACCCCCGACCTACTGCTTACAAGGCAGTCGCTCTTCTGACTGAGCTACTGAGGCATACAACAAAAGTTAAGAAAATTGTTTAAAAGCTTTTCTACTAAAAATAAAAATTATTTTCTTCCCATTCTCATACCGCGACCCCTTCGCGGACCCCTATCTTCGGGATGCCTGTGAATATTTTTAGATCCACATTTGGGGCATGCTGGAGGCCTTCCACTTCCATAAGGCAATGTCCACTCGTAAGCGCAATCGTAACACTTAAATTTTCTTTTAGGTAGTTCTACCATCTTGAAATTACCTCCTTCAATTTTTATTGCCTTGCCATTTATTATAGCATCAGCTACCTTCTTCCTAGCAGAAGTTACGAGGCGGTGAAATGTTGGCTGTGATATATTCATCTTATTTGCTGCTATTTCCTGATCAAGCTGGAGCAGATCTTTCAATCTAACCGCTTCTAATTCGTCAACACTGATTACAGATTCATCTAAGTGAATAAGCCTCACTCCCGCTGGCTTGAAATAAGTTATGTTTGGCTGGAAATGAACTCTTCTGCAAATCCTCGGCCTTGGCATTATTTCAACTCTTTCAGTCTTTTCTCAATAGCCTGTTTTTTTGCATCAAACTCTTTAAGCTCAGCTTCCAGTATCTTTTTTTCCTCTTCTTTGGTAAAAGCTACCTCTTCAACTGGAAGCCTACGCCAACATCTCCAACCAATCCACCTTCCATAACCTCTCCTGAAAGCTAAACCTCGACCACATGGGCCTAAGCCCAGGCCAACAGGTCCGGTTCCATAAGGTCCTGTTCCATCAAATCCTGGCATTTTCAAATACCCCCTAATTTTATAATGAATATATATTCATAACTTTATATAAAC
>JAWABC010000045.1:0-7550 GCA_038884815.1 Candidatus Nanoarchaeia archaeon
AGATCGTAAACATCCCATGTTAAATAGCCATATAAAGGCCAAATAGAGGGTGAAACAGCAAGATGGAGGACAGAATCGATATCCACAAAAGGGAACGCGAGTACGAAAGAGAACTAAAAAGGCTGGAATCAGACACCAGCATGAACCCTAAAGACAAAGAACTCATCTCCAGGTTCGTATGGGACTGCAAAATCGGCAAAACCCAATGCGGAAAAACCAAAAAGAAACTCGGAAAAGCAAGAATACTGAAACACACCCAAAATGAACCGATACGAGCTATGCGCCAAATACGGCTGGGCATTCAGCAGCGACATGCCAGACAAATACATAAAAAGAAAAGGCATAATCTTCCAGCAAATAGCCGAAAAAGGAGACATAGACCAGACCACCAAGCTCCAAAAGGAGAACGACGTGCTGAAGGAAAAATACCAGAACAATAAAAGACCTTTTAGAAAATATTAAAGGGAGGTGATTAAAAATAGAAAACAAAACCAAAATCGAAGACTTCGACAGCATCGACAAATACCTAGACGCACTAATATACGAAGCAAGAAAAAGATGGAAAGAAGAAAAACAGCACAACCCACCGAAATCCCAAAACAAAAACTAACCAAAACACCATGACACCTGGCTTTTCAGCCACTTTTCGTACCTTCCCTGGTCATTACGAGACAAAAACTAACCAAAAAGCCACCCCCTTCATCCGAGATAGTCATGGATTATCTCGCCAAAAGTAAGCAAAAGGCCAAGGTATTTCTTGACTGAACACTTCTTACCCATTTTCAGTCAATACTTTTAACAGACTAAGGGATGTAATAGACGGCTGTGTAGTATATCCCTACAATGATGAACACAACTGCGACTATTCTTCTCATCCATTTCTCAAATGTTTGTATTTTGTTGATTACAGTCCCGAGTTTCGAAACGCTATAAACCAAGATAAAAGAGAATATTATGACTGGAAGTCCGGTAGCAAGTGCAAACACAGAAGGAATAATCAGCCCGTCTCCTGCTTTAAGCGCTAAAGGTATAAGCATACCAAAAAACAAGACTGCACTGAAAGGGCAAAAAGCAAGAGCAAATATTACACCCATTAAGAAACTGCCGAGAAACCCTCTTTCTGCAAGTCTCTCTTTAAGCCTGCTGACCTTATCGCTGCCTTTCAGGAAATTGATCTTAACAACGTCCAACATTACAAAACCAACAATTAACAGCAATGGACCCAAAAACCTCTCACCATTTTTTTGCAAGAAAAATGATATGCTTTGTGTATTCAAGCCGAACCATACAATAAGCGATGCAATAAAAGTATAAGAAAACATCCTCCCAAGCGTGTACAATACACCCACGAGTAAGGTGTGCTTGCTATCGCTTATTCTTTTTGATGTGTACGCAATTGCGGTTATGTTTGTAGCCAAGGGACATGGGCTAAACGCAGTCATCAAACCAATAAAAAATGCTGCAAGAATTGCTACCTCACTTGTTCCCATAGCTTCCATAAATGCCATCAGACTCATATTATACCACCTTAAATCAAGCCTTAACCTCTCGAACAGTAAAATTACTGCCGACCAATTTTTCCATGATGAATCCTATCATTATGAACAAAGGCAAGGAAATAAGCGTTCTTAAGATTGTAAACTTGATGCCTAAATACCCAAGTTCTATTCCAAGCATGGGTAGTTTTACAGATGAAAAAGCCCCTAAATAAATGAAAATGTTCTTTACCGACGCTCCTTTTTTATGAAGTATATACGCAACTGGAAATGCCCCATAAAGAGGGCCTGCTTGAAGCATAGCCAAGAGTATGACCAAAAAAATACCTTTTACCCCTGATTCTTTGCCTATATGCTTTTCAATCCTCTCTTTAGGAACCCATATATCGAAAAGTCCTATTATGACAAATAAAAAAGGAATGAATGAAACCATTTCTATAAAAAACTCGTTGAAATTGGAGTAGATTACTAAACCCGGTTTAAATCCTATAAAATAGGATGATATTGAAAATATTAAAAACAATATAACCCAAGCATAATTTTTGAGGTGTTTTTTCACATCAACCACCCTATTAAGATACCTATTATTATTGCAGCCACGAGATTTAGCAGGTTTCTAATTATTGCTGTCTTCCTTCCAAAATACTTAGTTTCCAGAGGCAGGGTTACTACGCCTACCATCAACATTGTGGTCATAAAAACAGCAACAACACCATACGTTGCCCCTTGTTTTATTAAAGTCGCAGCTAAAGGGTATGAAATAAAACCAGGTATGAGGGTAACTGACCCAACAAATGCAGCTATTACAAAACCAAGCCATCCAGAATTAGTCCCAAGATAATCTGCAATTAAAGAACTAGGAATAAAAAAAAGAACTACACTTATAAGAATCAAAATATTAAGGAATGGATGAAGAATATTAAACAGCATTTTAAATCCTTTTTTCAGCCCCTGAACAGTCTTTTTAGTATCAAAAGCAAACGATACAATCAAAGCTATTCCAGTTAATAAACCAAAAATAAAAGTGTTATTCAGCATTATTAACCCCCACTAAGCTTTTGCTCAATCACTCCTTTAAGATAATTCATGTATTCCTGCTTGTTGTTTATCTTATACCAAACGTTGATGTTTTGCTCAGCTTTGAACTGCCCGTCTTTAGCATACGTTCCAAGCCAAAGCGATGAGCCTGTAGCGCCATACTGCATAACTTTTTCACTATTTTCAGGAAGCTCACCATTTATATGGGCAAAGATTACCTTGCCATCCTTCACTTCATCAGCAAAATAAGTGTTTACGGTATCTTCAGCATACTGCCCAACAGTTATGCAGGAATAGCACTGGTAAGTTCCGTGGAAATGGAAAATCTCTATTTTGTCCACCACAATGTTCTTTGGATCGTTTGTTTGCGTAACTGCATTGCCATTTGCACCTTTGTTATCGTTCGAGCAGCCTGCGATGAAAAGGATCAATAATGCCGCTGTCGCAAGATACAATTCTGTTTTCACTTTCATCATTCCACCTCATGTCTTAATAAAGTCATATCAAAAAGTTAAATAAGTAACCTGTAAAGATTATTCCAAGTGTTACTATACCAAAATATAGCATCAATAATTTTGGCTTTAGGACTTTTCTCAGGATAATCATTTCCGGCAGCGATAAGGCTGTTACTGCCATCATAAATGCCAATGATGTCCCTAATGGAAGTCCTTTCTCCATAAGTGACTTTACTACTGGGATCATTCCAGCAGCATTTGAATAGAGGGGCACTCCGATAAGTACTGCTATGGGCACTGCAAACCAGTTCCCTTTGCCTGCAATGTTTGTCAAGAGGTTTTCGGGGACATATCCGTGAATGAAAGCGCCGATGCCGACTCCTAGAATCACCCAGGGGAAGACTCTTTTGACTATTCCTGCAGTGTCTTCATAGGCTATTTTCATGCGTTTTTTCCATGTTCTTTTCTCGTTTTTCATTTTATTATTTGCTTTGATTTTCCAAACATAGTCCTGGACAAGGTGCTGGAGCTTCATTCTCCCAAGGAGGTATCCCACCACGATGGAGATTATCAGCCCTGATACCACATAGATTGCTGCAATTTTCCATCCAAACAATCCAAGTAACAATACCACTGCCACCTCATTGATCATCGGGGCGGCTATCAAATACGAGAAAGTGACCCCTAAGGGGATTCCAGACTCAACAAATCCTATGAATAATGGGACTGCAGAGCATGAGCAGAAAGGTGTTACAATCCCTATAAGGGATGCGAGGACGTTCCCGAACACCTCATATTTGTTTGTAAGGATATTCTTTATCTTTTCAGGTGGCAGGAAAGATCTTATGATGGCAAAGCCAAAAATAATTGCGCATAGCAGTATGAATATTTTGATAATGTCATAGATGAAGAAGTTCACTGAACTTGCAAGAATAGTCTCTTTTGCAATGCCCAATACAGAGTAGGTAATCCAGTCTGCAAGCAGTTGTAGCGGGTAAAAGACATCTACCATAACAACTTCTCAATCTCCTTAACATCAGGCACTCTCCCATAGCACTTTACCTCTCCATTCACGACCAGTGCTGGTGTGGAAATCACGCCGTAGCCTATTATTTTATCAATCTCCGTCACCTTGACTATTGTTGCCTTTATTTTCATTTCTTCAACTGCTTTTCGAGTATTCTGCTCAAGCCTCTTGCAATTTGGGCATCCTGTTCCTAATATTTTTATATTCATTTTCACAACTCCTCCCAATTGTCAGCATTTTCCTCTAATTTCATTTCCTTCAACTTTTATATTGCCTAATTTTTTGAATTTATATTTTGTAAAATACTTGATGATTTTAATCATGAAAAGATGCGAATGGCATTTGCAGTCTGAGCTTCCAAAACCTTTTATTGATTGTTCAACTGATGTCAGCAGATGGGCAATCCTGCACTCTTCATATTTTTTTGCTTTCTTGTAGTGAACACTTTCTACTTTGACATTTGAATTAGCTAGCAAATAATCAATGTGCCATGTTTTTTTCTTATTTTTTGATAAATGCCTTTGGATTCTCTTCTTTATGTTATTCTGTGCAGAGCCGACATAAGCATATCTGCCTTTTTTAAAGTAGATTTTACCTAAAGCACCTACTTTAAGTGTAATGTTTTTTCTTACATTTATTATCAATATGTATATACCTTTCATCTCAAAAAACATCCCTCTCTTTATAACCCGAGCACGGAATACAGATGGGTTTTCCATCTTTCATTCGCAAATAACGCTCAAAAACATATTCTCCACAAATGCTACACCTCATTTTATTAAATGAGCCTTTTGCTGGTCTAAACTTAAAATCCGGCTTTGGTTCTATCTTAAACATATCTTTGTCCGATTGATTGTATACCCACTCTACTATTTCATTGACAACAGAAACTGGAATTTGTGATGGTTCCACACCGCGTTTTCGATAGACAAAAAATTCAAATTTGCCCATAGCATCAATGAAATCAGGCTTTAAAGAAAATCGA
Organism: Candidatus Nanoarchaeia archaeon; assembly: GCA_038884815.1. Lineage (GTDB taxonomy): Archaea > Nanobdellota > Nanobdellia > SCGC-AAA011-G17 > VGLX01 > JAWABC01. The sequence goes on from JAWABC010000045.1 coordinate 5,002, forward strand.
ACTGCACCTTTTTGGGGATGATAAAAAGTAGCTGCTAACTTACCCCAAAATGTTTTTTCTATTAACACCTTACCGTAGGTTGCACCTGTAGATATTTGGATACCATCCCTCATACAGGTTTGTGGATGACCTTCACCTAGCTCAGGGAAAACAAAGAATCCATGATCTTTCTCCCGCTCAATGTTTAGATATCCTAAAGCAAGTTTTCCCATACGGTACCCAATCGGCATAAAAGGACATAGATGACCGTGAAACTCAAAAGCCCACTCTGGTGGATTATTTTTTGTTGTCATTTTTTACCTCCCAATTGCTAATTTTTTAATTTTTCATCAAGCTCTTTCTTCGCAACCTTTAGGATACCTTTTTCTTTAATCAAATTCTTAACATACTGCTTTTCTGGAAAGCTGATTGCGTTGGAAGTACACCATACTTCGCAAGAAGTGCATCCAACCATGCATTGTAGTGGTCTTGCAACAACAGATTTATTCTTTCCGACATCAAAATCAAATACGTTCCTGCCGCATGAGGTTATACACATACCGCAGCCAATACATTTTTTCTCATCAATATTCGGGTTCCAATTTATTTCTTCTCTTGGAACTCCCTTCCATTTTGCAAATTTTTCATCCATTTTAAATCCTCCTATACCAACACTTTTCCTAAGATTGAACGCTGTAAAGGGTAAGTGGTTCCTCCTCAACCAGGTCAACAAAACAGTGTCCGAGACATTTTCTTCCATCCGTATAATCTTTTCTTATTACCTCATCATAATAAACCTTCAGGTCTTTTCCTTCGATAGGAATCTCTTTGACTAATTTAACACTTCCAAACACATCGCTTAGCATAGAATGAAAAGACTTGACAAAATCCGTCTCTGTCAAACCTATGTTCTCCAGTCCAATAATCTTCTCCAACTCATCCCTTTCTCTTCTTAATAAAACAGCTCTTGAAGCATCTACTTCTACCTTGTTCCCGTTAATATCATAAAAAATTCCATCTATTGATATAAACTTTCGCCCATCAAACTCGTATAACTCCCTCAACTTTAGTATCCTTTCCAGAATATTCATGTCAAAAGGCTTTTTGTTTATAACCCCATCAAACTGCATTACTTTTCTGTAGGATCTTATTGCATGACCTGCAATAGGAATGTTTCCATTAGTAGTTTTGTATCTTAAATAATAAACCCCCTCCACACTAAACTGCCCCCCCAAATGCTTAGCAAGGGAAAAGGTAACTGCTTTATACATTTTATTAAAATCTAACGTTGAACCAAAAAAGTCATTTTTTAAAAATATGCTGTAACATAGGGTTAATTCAGGGTCTACAACAATTGCGGAACCGCCTGAAGACCTCCTTATAATCTCATACCCGTTACTCAGGCAGAAATCAGGATTAATGTCAAATGCAGACTCGTTGCTACCTAAAATGACCCCTTTCTTGTGTTTATAGATTCTCGATAGCAGATCATATTTTCCATGTTCTACCAAATCAACGCACAGCCTGTTTATTGCAAGGTTCTCACTAGGCGTTCTCACCTCCTTGTCCAACACAAAAATCCTTGTCTCTTCCATTTTCTTGCTCTTTAAATATTTAAAATAAAAAATTATTGTTTACTGACAGGCTCCCTCACTATCAAATCGGTTAAGGGGTGTTTGGGGTTTAGCGGGGACATGATCATTTGGTTTACTGGTGGGGGATACTTAAACCCGATGCTCTCCAACCTTTTTATAGAGGTCTCAAGTTCTTTAACAGTCATCCCAACCCACAGCTCGTCATCTTGGGCATCTCCGACACTTCTCGCTCCTCCACAAGGAATTGTAAGCCAAGGAGATTTGCCCAGCGCAACCGTTGAGATAACCTCACATGCTGCGTGCCCATTGATGCAAGAGCAGGGCTTCTTTCCAGTTGCGTCAAAATAACTAACGTAAAGGAGGTAAGCCTGGCAGGAGTTCACAAACATAACAACTGCATCCGGTTCAGTCTTAAGATTCTCAAACTCCTTTAAAGGACCTATAACTGCTGCCTTAAACTTGTTCTGAGGCATAGCCTCTATGTTTTTAGAGAGCTCATCAAACCTCTTTTCGGTGTAAGCAAAGCCCTCAACCCACCTCTGTTTCAAGTCCTTAGGAGGCAAAGCAAAACCCATTATGTAAGAACCAACAACACAAGCATCAACATTCTCAAAATAAATCCCCCTGGTTTTTTCATAAACAGCGGCCATCTTCAAGACCTGGCACAACGCCCTGTTCTCTTCCAAAGGTATCACACCAAGCTTTTTGATGTCTTCCTCTTTTTTTAGGAACTTCACTCCAATAGGCGAACCCTTTATCTTTACCAAACAAGATACTTTTTCATGCAATTCTTTTAATTTCATTTTATACCTACCTCCTTTCATTTAATTTTGGATGAGTAAAAACCAGATGCCTCTTCTGGCTTCATCAATTTATTCAACTCATCCTTATCCTTGATTTTAACTTTCATAATCCAGCTTCCATAAGGATCCCTGTTTATCTTTGAAGGCTCATCAAACAATTTCTCATTAACTT
>JAWABC010000046.1:0-7337 GCA_038884815.1 Candidatus Nanoarchaeia archaeon
CAATTATTCTAGGAACCTTTGAAGGGGTAACATAAATAAGCCTGCCACCTTTCAATTTGTGCAAGCCAGGACCCTTCATACTCAAATCAATAGCGTTAGACTTAGTCACGTTAACGACCTTAGCAACCACTAGGTCACCGATGTCAAAATACCTGCTCAAGTCAGCGCCGCGCTCAATATACTCAGAGGTGGCATCCTTAAGAGAAACAGCAGCTTCATAAGCGTAACCTATGTCAATAAACCAGCTGGAAAAGGTCATGTTCGTAACCTTACCAATTACCACGTCACCCTCCTTAGGCATGTAACGTCCACTAAGAGGTATCAGCTTAATAACACGACCCGTAACATTTACCATGCCAAGCTGAGAAGCAACAATACACTCACCATCACGATAAGTGCCAGTAGAAGGAACGTACTCCATCCCTATGGCAACGTTCTCACCGGGAACAACTATATCCTTATCCTTCACCAATATCCCTTTCATAATCATCCTCTCCTACTAACCACCTTAAGCTCAGCCTCTCCATGAGTTAGCTTATTCAACTCGTCCTCAAACTCCTCACTTAGGCCAGAAGGCATCTCAAGAAGACAAACCAAAGAACCATCATTCTGCCACTCATCACGCAAGATAGTACCAAATTTTTTTAAAATATGATAGGATTGGGAAGTAAACTTAGCAGGAACCTTAACAGCAACCTCACGAACCTCAAACTTGATAGGCAAAATAGGCCTTAACTTCTCAACAACTTCATGAAGCTGCTCCTCAGCCTTCTTGAACTCATCAATCCTAACCTTCGCCTGCTCCATCGCAAGCTCAATCCTCTGGGGAGGGTGCGGCAAACCAGTTTTTGAGTCAATAGCATTTCTGTGAATAAGATTAACAATCTTCCTCCTGATTTCCTCACGCATCTTATCACGATGCTCCTGAGTAAGCTGAATCTCACCATGCTTTATGATGTGTTCACAAACTTGCCTGTAATCAGAGGTTTTGAAAGCGGTTTTAAGGTCAGCCTCCTTCGCATGTTCGCCCTTTTTAACGTCGCTAAAAACATCGGTTGTTACGAGGGCATCATCAAGCGAAGCCTTGCCTTGCCTAAACTCCAAAGCCTTTTCGCAATCGACAAGAATCTCAAAATTAAGGTTCTTGAACTTATACCTTGCAATAACTGCTTCGTCAACACTTGTCATACTCATACCCCTATCTTAGCCAACTTATTCCTATCAAGCTTAGTAAACATCTTATCCTGCGTGGTTATGTAAGCACCATCAATACGTTCAATACTGAAGTCTTTGCTCAAAACCTTCTTCAAAGCCTTGATAGCAAGCTTCACACCATCATCAATGCTCATCGTTTCCTTGTACTCCTTGTTAAGAATGTCCTTAATCTCGTTCTCAGCTTCGCCAATGGCTGTAGCCTTGTACTCAAAAAATATGCCTGTAGGATCGGTAACGAACAAGGAGGGCTTGTCATCAACTCCAGCAAAAAGTATTGAAACACCAAACGGCCTAGCACCACCATACTGCGTGAAGAACTGCTTTATGTCAGCAATCTCCTTAACAAGCTCAATAACATCAATAGGCTCATCATTACTAACCTTATACTGCTGGGCTATCAGCTGAGCCCTTTCTATAAGAACCCTGCCATCCATTACATAACCAGAAGAAGTTGCTGCGATGTGATCATCAACCTGAAATACCTTCTCAACCGACTTGGCAACAATCAACTTTTCAGTCATACGCCTATCAGCAACAAGAAGAACACCATCACGGCAAACCATCCCAATAGCAGTAGTGCCTTGCTTTACTGCCTTCTTAGCATATTCAACCTGCAAAAGACGACCGTCAGGACTGAACATAGTGCTTGTACGGTCATAACCCATCATCTGATGCTGCATCTGTTCCATAATACCATCCTCCTTTATGAAAACTTACCCCTGGCTTTGCGCAAAATACCAGAGACCCCCACAGTTCTAACTATAACAGTTTCATTACCAACCTTCTTAATCAGGGCCAAACCTGCCCTCACCTCATCAACATGCTTATTGCTCACTTTCATAACACCTTTGTTATTCTTCCAGTCATCCAGTATCATCACTCCTGCCTTTGCAAAACCCAATTCGCCAAGGAAACGAAGCAAGCCATCACGGATTGCGTTCCTAACCTCACCAAAGCTCAAGTTGTGCTTGGCAACCACCTCAAACACGAGGTACCGCTTCTTCTCCCTCAAACTTGGCAAAACAGGTTTGATCTTTTTTCACCCAAAATCCGAGAAAAATCTCTTCTTCTCCTTCTCGTCAAAAATCATAAAATTTTGGATATTTATAAATCTTTCTTTTAGGGCTTGCGCTCCATTATTTTAGGTTTCAAAATATTCACATAGAATATGTAAGCAAGAAGTATTATAGTTATAAGGGATATTGGGCCGTAGAAAAACAATTTATTAAATGTGTAATCGTACCTGCGCGGATATTGAACAGTTTTTTCACTTTGATTATCAAATGAAGGTGCAGTAGCTGCACCTGTAGTCTCATAAGAAGGTTTTTCTAATGTCATCTCAGGAATGCAAGCCCTTGAAGTTGTGGGCTTTCTCTCAGCAGTACCACAACCGTTAAGTTCTGTGCAAACACGTTTCTGAGTCATATCAACACATTCGGACCATGGAGAACAAGTCCAAGATTCGACACAAGACGCTACTGTTTTAGTACCCCCTCCACCACCCCCACCACCTGAAGGAGAGCTTGTCTGAACAGAATAACCAACTGTAACAGAATATGTTTGTGAATTATTAATATTAGAAGCAGCATCACTACAATTAACACTCCAGTTGTAAACAGCATTCGAAAGGGTTTGGGTGAAAGAGTTCTCACCTATTACAACAGAAGTGCTAGTTGCAACAACGGAATCATTAACTATCAAACTGCAATTACTAACCTCAACATCTGACACGTTAAAAACAAACATCACATCGTTTGAAGAGGACCAGGTTGAGCCATCGGAAGGAGATACTAAAGAAATTTCTGGATAAGTTAAGTCAGTCCTGAACTCAACAGAAGAAACACTTTCGTCACCATCAGAGTTATTAGCAAACAAGTACAGTAAGTAAGAGGATTCATTAACACTAAGTATTGCATTTGAGCATGAAGGAAGGGTTATGTTGTTATCATCACCAAAGTTGTACCAGCAGCTGTCAAGACTCAAACTCTCGGCAGAGAAAATAAGGTTAATGGAAGTTGAAGAATAAGTTATATTCTGAGGAGATGAAATACTAACGCTTATGGATGTGTCTACAGTAAAAGAAAAAATTTGGCTGTCAGAACTGGAGGAGGTGTCATTACACTGAACATACCAAACGTAAGAACCATTAGAAAGGTTCAAATCAAAATAGTTATCACCACTCTGAAAACTACCTGTCTGATTGAAAACATTATCGATGAACAAAGAACAGTTAGCCTCGTAATAATCCTCATCCAAAGTAAAGTTAAGGCGAACCCTTGAAGAGTTAAAGTTTGTATTATTCTCAAACAAACTCACAACAGGAGGAAAATCATTTATCGGTCCAGAAACAACCAAAGCAAAAGGCTGAGGACCATTGGGAATGTTAAAAGCCGAAACATTAACGATGTAAGAACCTATACTTAAGTTTGAAATGTTAACTTGTTCAACGTTGTTTGTGTTGTCAAACTCATCACCTAAAGCGTCTTTATTATCGTTACCGTTAAAAACAGAACCGTCAGGAGAAACAACAACAAGATTAAGGTCATTAACAAGATTCTTAACAGCAGAAAGGTCGCTTGGGTAATCGGTCCAAACAAGCGTGACCTTCAAAGGAACAGAGTCATTGTAAACTATATAAGAATAAGAAGAGGACTCGCCAGTTGACAAGCCTGAAGTATAATCAGTATAGTTAATCGTCTTAGGCTTAGGAGGATTTAAGGATTCGGAAAGGTTTATCCTGCCCCAACCAGAGTAGTTACTTGGAATTCCATAACCGATGTCCATCGCACCATTAATCAACGTAGCCTTAACCAAAGCAGCTGAAGGGTTAACCCCAGAGCTTTGGTAATGATTTATGACAATGGCGGCGGCACCCCCAGCAATCGGAGTAGCCATCGAAGTACCAGAACAGTAAGAATAATTACCGTTCAACTCGTAGCTGGATGTGCATGAGGTGCCGCCTAGGGTTGACTTCGTAGAAACGACAGAATAACCAGGAGCAACAAGGTCAGGCTTGATTCTACCATCATCACAAGGACCACGCGAGCTGAAAGAGGCAACTTGGTCGACGTTGCCAGCCCTGTTACCAGTCGCACCTATACTCAAACCGTTTTTTGCAGTGGAAGGGAACTCAACAGTACCCAAACCTGAACCACCCATGTTGCCAGCAGCAAAAACAATAACAAAGTCAGTATAATTCCAAGTGAAGTCATCAATGGACTGAGAGTCAGAAGTGTACTCACCAAGGTTGGACGTACTACCCCAGCTGTTGCTGTGAACCCTTGCATTGTTGTTGTAAGCTTCTATGAAAAGCTCACTTATAGGATCAGGCGGATAAACTGTGTCTGTGCCCTCATCATCACCTATAGCCTGAAAAACTATGTTAGCGTCATAAGCCATGCCTTTAAACTGATTATATGAATAGTTACCCGAACCAGCCAAGGAACCTGCTGTGTGTGTGCCATGGCCGTTCGTGTCATCAGGAGTGGAACCCCACCAGTTAAACATAACAACCTTACCCTTGAAATCAAGACTCATGTTATCATCAAAACCGGTATCAAGACCCGAGTCTGAAATGGCAACAGTCAAGTTAGAACCCGTAAGGTTATAACTATCCCATGTAAAATTGGCAGAGATTATGTTAGCAGCAACGTCATTAACAAGAACGTACCTTGGAACCTCCTCAACCCAAGACACCGAATCTATTGAAGAAAGCAAATCAAGCTGTGAATAAAGAGCTGAGACTTTTAACTTACCTTCTGAAGACGATAAAACTTCAACACCTAACCTTAACAATTCATCAGAGACCTCTTCAAGTTTTGTGCTGTCATGCAAAAAAACATAAAACTTTGATTTTTGCGAGGAACGCTTGCTTAACAAAGAACTGCTGAACTTCGACTTTGGATTATAAAGAGATAAGGAAGAAACAAAATCTAATGCCTCAATATTCTTTTTCACAGAATCATTCATCATAACAACGAAAGAGTAATCAGGAATGTAAGAGGAGAAAACAACACCAAATTCAGCAAGCTGATCCTTCCATTCTTGCATGACAGGACCGGAAAAAGTGATGAGATAATAACTTTCTTCAGCAAGACAAGAAGCAGCATAAAGAAAAATAAAAAAAACTAGCAAAGTCAACCCCTTTTTCATCGATAAAACAAACGCGAAAAAGATATATAAAACTTTCCTAAAATAAACTAAAGGGCTTTCACGCCCTCAGAAACAAAATCTTTAAGTTCATGCTTACTCTTAACGATCTCATCAACAAAAGTCAAAGCCTTTTTTGCCTCTCCAGGAGTCATGCCGATGGACATCCCAAATGAGATCAAGTCTTTTGGAGGCCTCATCTCACTCTTCTCGAAAGCAAAGCTGCCAAGGACCATAGGAACTTTAAACTTTCTGCAAAGCATAACGTTCTGCATCACCCTACCAAGAATCAAGGAACGGTCAAGGCGCTCCGCATTAAGAATTTCAGAAAAAGAAAAACCAACAGCAACGTCATTCTTCTTGGCAAGCTTACAAAGAACCTCGTTCAAGCCAGAATTCCTAGAGCTCAAATAGTCATGAGAAACGCCAGAGTGAGGGCTGAGCAGAATGTCAACCTTCCTGTTTGAAACAGCATCACGATTAAGATGCGAGCCAAGAACAACAACAAGTCCAAATTCTTTGCTAATTTTTTTCCTCAAATCCTTAGCATTGTTTGCAATTATCAAATTAGCATGATAAATCTTTGAAAAACCTAATTCCAAAAAATCCTTACAAAAAACTACGTCTGAAAACATAAGGAAAGGATAAGGGAAAAGTATTTATAAGATTAACTAAAATTAGGGAGGTTATGGACGAACTTCTTTTCCCGCACGAAAAAATAAGAGAAGTACAAGAAGATTTTCTCAAAGATGTGGCAAGATGCTTGGAAGAAGAAAAGAACATGATAATTCATGCTCCTACAGGGTTGGGAAAAACAACAATATTAGGTCCGGCACTTGCACATGCCTTCAAAAAAAAGAAAACAATCTTCTTCATAACACCAATGCACACACAGCACAAAATAGCAATAGAAACTCTGAAAAAAATAAAGGAAAAACACAAGGTTGACTTCATCGCAGTTGACTTGATAGGAAAAAAATGGATGTGCCAACAGCCAGGAGTTGAAGGGCTGTCATCAAATGAATTTGGGGATTACTGTTCGGATATGATAGATAAAGGGCTGTGCGAATATCATACAAGAATAAAAAAGAAAGGGAAACTATCACCAGAGACAGAAATAGTACTAAAGGAGCTGAAGCAGAACAACCCCATGCATGTCGAAGAACTGTGCAAGAAATGCAAGGAAAATAAGCTATGCCCTTACGAGGTTTCGTGCTTATTGGGACAAGAGGCACAGGTTATAATAGGAGACTACTTTCACGTGTTAAGTCCAAGCATAAGGAACACGCTGTTCAACAAGATGAATAAGAATACGAGTGATGTTGTGCTAATATTCGACGAAGGACACAACCTACCAAACAAAACAAGAGATTTGTTAACAGCAACAATATCAACTACAGGAATTGACTTTGCTGTGAAGGAATGCAAGAACATAGGGCAGTATGAAATAGCTGATAAAGTGCAGCAAATAAGAGAAGTGCTGGAAAAATTCGTGAAAGAAAAAACAACCCTTGAGACAAACGAGGCAGAAATAAAGAAACAAGAATTTTACAAAGAGATAGAAAAGATAGACGATTATGAAAAAATAAATGCAAACCTACACTTTGTTGCAGAACAAGTTCTTGAATTGAAAAAAAGGAGCGCAGCATACAACATTGCAATGTTTATGGAACAGTGGTTGGGAGAAGATGAAGGTTTCGCAAGAATACTGACAAAAGGATTCACAAAACAAGGGAAGGCATACATATCCTTAACATACAGGTGCCTAGACCCAAGCATAATAATAAAACCATTGGCACAGGAGGCAAGAATAATAGCTATGTCAGGAACATTAACACCAACAAGCATGTACAAAGATTTGTTTGGGATTGAAGCTGAGATGAAAGAATACAGGGATACATTTCCAAAACACAACAGACTAAACCTTATAATACCAAAAACAACAACAAAATACACAGAAAGAAACAATGATA
>JAWABC010000047.1:0-6377 GCA_038884815.1 Candidatus Nanoarchaeia archaeon
GCCGATACTGCAAGAGAGTTGAACACTCAGCTTCATGGGTACATAGGATTTTTTATTGTTGTGGTTGTGTGGTTTGTTATGTTTTTGGCTTTGAGGGATAGAGGGCAGAGTGTTAAGGCAAGTTTTGCTGCAACAGCTTTTGTTAATGCCATTGTTGTTATTCTTCTGTATCCTTTGGGGATTGTTCACCCAACTCTTTTCTGGGCAAGTCTTGTTTTGCCTGCTGTTGGCATCTTTTTGCTGTACGTGCTCACTGATTTTTAAGGTAACACGTATGCAACGTTGAGTATGCAAAAGTTTTTAAACCATTTCGAAAATTATTGTACTAAAGTTTTGGTTGAGGTGAGAGAAAAATGAAAATGATGGACAAGAAAGGTGTGGCTGAGTTCGCAACAGCAGCCAAGGGATTGGGAATTGCGGCGCTCATCATTGCTGTTGTTCTGATGGTGCTGGCAGAATTCAAGGCAAACACAACTGAAGGCAATGCTAGCCAAGCGATTGGTTATGCCATTACAGGAATTGCCAAGTTCCCAACGTGGTTCGGAATAGTTGTGATTGTTATAGTTGGAGTTTTCCTGTTCGGGCTTATCAAGTACTTCTAAGTGCTTGAAAAAAAACTTTTTTTTTTCTTTCTTTTTTTTTAGTAAAAAAATGTTGGAGGTAAGACTTTTCTCATGGTAACTTATGACAAGCTAAGCCCTGAAGAAGAGGAAGAATACATGGCTGAAGAAGGCATACCTTTGGATGCTGAGCCTGAAACTGAAGAAACAGTAATACAACACCAAATTCCAAAAACTAACAGTTCCAAAGGAAAGATAAGACGTTTCGTTCGCAAAGAATGGCAAGACATAAAAGAGTATGTTAAGAAAAAAGCTGAAGAGCATAAAGCTCAAAAAGAGGCTTTTGCCAAGCTTCCTCCTGAAGAGCAAAGCCGTATTCGCAAAGAACGTGTTGAAAAAGTTAAAGGTTTTTTTTCCACACAACCTTCAGAAGAGCAAGCACGACCTTTAGGTATGAGTGAGGTTATGCAAAGCATGTTCGGCACTCAACAACAAACAGTGATGCCTTCACAAAGAACGGTTCGGCAAAGCCTGCCTCCGGCGCAACCGACTTTGTCGGTTGTTGCCGAACCTAAGCGTGACACTGCAAGTGTTGTGAGTGCAATGTTTGGCGATTATGGAAGGGTTAAGAGAAGGGCTGTTAGGAGGCGTGTGAGTAGTGGCGGTTATGGTATGGGTGGTCAGGGTTTTGGCGGCTTGATTAGTCGTTCTTTTTCTTTTGCGCAACCTCGTAAAAGAGTGTTGGTTAGGCACAGAAGAATTCATCACAAAAAACACAGAAAAGGGTGAGAAAAAATGTATCATCTAACAAAATACATGAAAAAAAAACGAGATGAGGCAACAGCAGAGGCTATAGAAATAGGAGGACTCTCTGTTGGTGGTTTGATTATTGGAGGACCGATAGGTGCTGGAATCGGAGCAGGTGCGGGTTACGCACTTTCAAAAATAAGACCCAGAAAAAACAAGAAAAAAGGTGATTTTTGAATGCCTCGATTGACTCATAGAAGAGCTGTAATGCTAGGAAGGCTTGGCGGAAGAGCTACCGCTAGAATGCACGCTCAACACCGACGTGCAGGAATACTCGGTGCTCGTGTTCGCTGGCATCGTTACCGAAGAGTTAAAGGGTATTATCGGATTGGCAAGAGTAATGTTCTTCGTGACAGGAAACGATTAGCTCTTCATCCGGGAAAAAGAGTGAGTGCTTCGGGAAGAGTTTACTATGAGCACCGAAGAAACAGGAGTGATATGAATAGGAGACTTCGGCTTTGAATTTTTTTGTTTTTAAAAAAAAAATTTTTTTTTTAGCTAATTCTATTATTTTTCTCTAATTCTATTATTTTTCTCTTTTCTTAACTTTTCTGAAGTTTCTTTTTTTTGGGGGGGTTCTGTCCGGGACTACGGAAAAAAGGAAGTAAACACCACAAAGGATGTTTTTCCTTCCGCCACGAGGCGTGAGGTCGAAAAAACGCTCCCTATCACCTGCTTCCAATCAAGGGATTCTCCCGGCAGAGTACCCCTATCCCAAACCTCTGCTAACAAGCTGGTGCTTGTCATCATCAGCGATACAAGTGAAGTAGTGCAAGTCCTTCATACGCTTAGTCACGACACTAAAACATTGCTCGCAAACATCCATGTAAGAAGCGTCACGTGGTTCGTTATGGCTTCTGTCAACGAATTCTATTGTGAACTTGCTTTTTCTCCACCCAACAAGGCTGCTAAAAGGAGCGTAAGGAAAAGTGTCTTTGCCAACGATTTTTTTCTTACACAACGAGCACTTCAGAACTTTTTTATCAAGGTCAGGATTTTTTTTTCTGAGACGAAGTATCATAACCACCCCACTTGTGAAGCTGAAAAGCCAGCGTGCCAAAAATCAGAGGAAGAACCTGATAAATCAGTGCCAGCAAAAAGTAGGTTCTTACAGCTTCTGAAGAGCTCATAGCTTGAGAAACAGGAGGGTTTTCTATTGCCACTCTAATGTTGCTTATGCCACCCCACACTTGTCCTGCAATGTTATACAGTGCGGTAAGAACGATGGCGTAATTAAGCCATGCGAAGCGTGAAGCTTTCCATATTATTATGCAGAACAAGGTTAGGATTGCAGTTTTGTATAGGCTTATGAAAATTGTGCTTTTAAGTAAGTGCCATAAAGGGTTGATTTCGAAGGCGTTGAATTGGTGAAAATAAAGAAAAGTTGCAAGGTCAAAAATTCCTGAAAGAATTATCAAAATTATTAAAAACAGTCTAATCCAGTTCATAAAATCGTAGGGCGGATACCCACAGATTTATCTGTGGAAGGAAGCCCGTCACCTCCTTCTTGTTTTACATCAAGAGGGTGGAATAAATCAAATAATGTGCTTTGTTTCAACCTCTCGTTTGCTATCTTAACATATTCTGGATTTATTTCAAATCCAATAAACTTTCTATTAAGTTGTTTTGCTACTAACAAAGTTACGCCACTCCCTGCAAAAGGGTCTAAAATAATATCTGTTTCTGATACACTAACTCTTTGTAATAATTTTCTCCAAAACTTTACTGGTTTTGGGCACGGATGTGCAACATTATCTGAACAAGCATTTTCCATAATTATATCTGGTCTTGCTCCTTTATTTGCTTCCCTATAAGCATCTTTCCCATAACAGAGTATTGGTTGCCAACAAGTAAATCCCCATTTGTTCTGATTTGCTCCTGCTGTGTTTATCCACGCCATAATCCAATCTGCTTCTGGATACATCCACACATTTGATTGACCACAAGTTAATACTATTCTTTTACAAACTCTTTGAAGTTCAGGCATAACTTTGGATATTAACTCTTTCAGATTTCCTCTCGTATCAACAAAGTAACCACCATAATCCACACCAACACCATAAGGAAAATCTGTTAAACACACATCAATAGATTTATCTGGAAGTTGTTTTAACAAATCAATACAATTTCCACAATAAACTTGATTAAACTCCACAAAAATCACCTATCTTTAACTGTCCTTTATTTATTTTGGGAGTGTTTCATTTTTTTTTTTTGACATCAAAAATCTTCCTCGCTAAAATCCCCAAAATCATCCTCAGAAGTCTGGCTCTTCCCCTGAACGCCTTGATTCTGCATTTCTAATCCGTTCCTGAAGCTCTCTTCCCGGCTCCCACCCCGGTTGTCTCTCCCTGATGAACTCCTTTCTGAACTCTGCACGTAAACGTTTTCTTTCAAGCTTTCTTGGATCAGGGGCGGGTTTCGGGTCGGGCTCCCACTCCTCACCCGGTTCGGCATCCCAAACTGTCTTTTTGGGCTTTCCTGTGGGTTTGGAGGCATTCTGGGAGGCATTTGGGTTTTCCACTGCTGTTGTTGTTTGGAAGAGGTCTGAACCCCCGTTTCCGGGGGGAAAGATTGGGGGTCTCTACCCTCACTAAGAGGTTCTTGAAACCCTTCATTTTCTAACCCGCTTAGATTTTCGTCATGGCCTTCCTCATAACCTTCTTCCGGTCCTAGCTGTTCATCACCCATTTCCTGAGATGCAATGTCGTCTTCAAATCTTTGGTTTTGAGGCACACCTTCATAGTGCCTAACAGGTGGTTGGTTGCGAACACCCTGCCGCAACCTTTCACCCTGACCCACACCCGCCAACTGCCTGTACTGCTCACTAACACTCAAACCAATCCTCTGCAAGCCAACAGCCTTAAACTGGTCGATAAAAACCGCCTTAGCAAAAGACTCATAATCAGGGTCGCTGCTAATAACCTCAAAAAGCTTCACCAACTCACTCTCCTTAAAAATAACAAAACGCTCAGCCAAGCTCAATCACCCTTCTCAACCGTCATACTAATGTGAGGCTTCGGAATGCTGACACCTTGCTTTTTCGCAACCTCAACAAGCAAGTCATAAATGGTTGCCAATGCAAGAGTGTGTTCGTTCTGATTATCAATAAGGGATTCAAAATTTTTACGCAAAACCTGCAAAGTCCTTTCCTGAGTCTGACTGGCATTGCTCGCCATTCCAGCCATCATCTTCACAGCATTTGTCATGTCATTCTTCTTTGCCATTTTCGAACACCTCGCTCCACTCATCCTTTTTTTCAGCCAATTCCTCATAAGTGCCTCCATACTTGCCACTTACCATTCCAAGAATGGAAGCACCGCTTTTTCTGAATGCCAAGTCTTTTCGCACCCAAAAATTGTAAGCACTGAAAACAAAAAAAACACTGCTAATAAAACTAATTGTTTTCCATCCCTTCAAGTAACACAACACTGCTCCAATGCCGAAAAATACTAAAGGAATTGTTATGATTAACTGCATTACAAACCGAAAAGCTTCGTTGCTTGTGCTCAGCCACACCAAAAAGTCGTTCCAGCTTTTTTTTCTTACAGGAAAAATTACATCTTCCGAACTTGCTGGCTTTCTAATTTTCAACTTTTACGTTCACCTCACTTTTCCTTTCTTATGATACAAGTACTGAGTTTTCAGGTAGAAAGTGTCAATGCCTTTCAAATAACTACTTACCTGATTATACTTTAAGAAACCCCAAAGTGTTCCGACGCTCACAACAACCACCAAAACATAAACTGAAGGAGTCATTACAACCCCGAAATACAGTGTGAGAACGTAAAAAAGAATCAGAGCACACAACCCGGAAATGCAAACAATAGCGTACTTATCCTTAAGCAGCTCATAACGCCTTCGCTCGTCAGAAAGCCATCTGGTAACGTCAAACTTCGCCATCTTCAACACCATTCCCTTCTCCATCACCAATAGGGTCAGCCAGTCTATTCTTGCTGTTTCTTATTGGAACATACTTTTTGCAGCTTGGCTTGTGCATAAGCTTCTTGTATTTTTTTTGGCTGTGACCAATTTTGAAAACAATAAATTTTTTACTTCCGCACAAACGACACTTAGCCATGCCATACCACCTCAACTTTTTCTGGAGGACCTGAAAAATTAAATGCTGTGCTAGTCCTGTAATAGGCGGCATACTTCCCGCATGCCCATTCTACGTAATCATCAGCCCGGTTGTATTCGCTCTGGACTCCGTAACGAATGCCTGCAAGAAAGAAAAGAACGCACAAGCAACCAACTGTTAGT
This sequence comes from Candidatus Nanoarchaeia archaeon, assembly GCA_038884815.1. GTDB lineage: Archaea > Nanobdellota > Nanobdellia > SCGC-AAA011-G17 > VGLX01 > JAWABC01. Next base: position 5,631 of record JAWABC010000047.1, read on the forward strand.
AACTGCATAACCCTTTTGAAGTATGCCATTTTTATTTTTTCCCGCTTAAAAAAGCATTCTGTACAGTAAGGACTTACAATTTTTTCTGCAACCCTTACGATGCTTGAGAGTTTTAGCAACAACTTTTTTGTGGTCAAGACCTTTCAAAAAAATTATTTTTGTGCTTCCGCAAAACTTGCACCTCACAAAGACTCACCATTCAGTTCGGAAAACTTTCTTCTTCTTAAATTACGAATGACACTAAAAATGGCTCCTGCCATAATATACGTGACGATTGGCAACACAAAAAGCCAGACATAGCTGAAGTAACCGTTCGTAACGGCATAAAAGTACACAGCACCAGCACCGCCAACAAGCCCCATAGCAAAGTATAAGTGTCTTGGCTTGAAAAACAATTCAGTTCACCCGTTCAAACTGTCCTCTGTCTTTTCTCACCCAAAGCTCCCAGCTGAAGTGCGGGTACAAAAAATGCATGTCGTCAAGCTCTTTGAGTTCTTTTGTGAAGCTTTTGTTTTTTTTGAACCTCTTGACTTGAATCATCTTAACTTTTCCTTCTTTGTTGAATGCGACAAGGTCGCAGATGCTTTTGCTTCCGGCAGAGCGCACGCATCTCCATCCGGAGTTTTCCAGAATTCTTCTGAGCTCCCATTCTGCAATCCGCCCTCTTGAGTAATAGGTCGTTCTCCTGTGTGCGGGCAGTAGTCTCCGAGTGTTGCATGATAGTCAAGTCTGCGGTTGACTTTTGGT
>JAWABC010000047.1:6387-7183 GCA_038884815.1 Candidatus Nanoarchaeia archaeon
TATTTCTTCTTCTGCCTGCCTTACTCTGTCAAGAAGGTATGCGAATTTTTTTTCTATTTCTTCAATTTTCAGCTGGTACCACTTGTTTTCTTCTATCATGAAGGTTCACCTTTGAGTTATTGCCATTATTAGTCCTGTGAGGAATACGATTATGTACAGGGAGAAGATGATGCTTCCGGTGATTACGAAAATTTTAAGTCCTAGACTTAGGTCGTTGAATGTTACGTTTTTCGGGTTGGCTTGGCGTGGTGGTGGTATGCTGTACTGGTTTTGTTCGTTTTTTTGTGGTGTTAGCATTCTTTTTTTTTCCTTCTTTTTTTTTGAAGTTTCGAATTAGGGTTAGGTTGTATTTATTTTTTGTGGTAGTGCATAATAGAAATTACTTTGTGGTGGTAACACTTTTCTGAAAAAGAATGGGAATCTTAAAAAATAAGAAGTCCAATGTTGCCATTGCTTATGTTCTAAGTCTGATAATCTTTCTCTTAATTTCCTTGCAATAACTCCTTTAGTATTTTAGAAACAACATTAACACTCTGACCGTTTCCTGCAAGTCTGTACGCCTGTGTATCTGAAAGCCCATCTAAGTTTATTTCATCATTTAAGAACCCCTGAAGTCTAAAACATTCTCTAGGGGTTAATCTCCTGAATATTGCACCCTTTGTATCTCCATGAGAGTTTAGAGTTGGAGAAACACCATCATAAATTCTGCCCTTATCTTTGTATCTATTATCCATAACTAAATTATCCTTCTCAACACTCGTTAAACTATTTGAACATCCATCATATCGGACTTCCA
>JAWABC010000048.1:0-6652 GCA_038884815.1 Candidatus Nanoarchaeia archaeon
CTTTTCTGCAGCCTTCCCATACTTTATTTGGTTTTCTCCGCCCAATCCTGTTATTATAACGACTTTTCTGTCTTTTGTGAAAACATTTTCTTTTTTCTTTTCTTCCACCCTTAACAAGTATTCGATTGCCTCCTGTGTTGTCATGTACCTGTTTTTTTCATCATCCATGTCCAGCAAAACTAGTGTGTGTAGGTCTTTGTTTTTCTTTATTGTGTTGTAAGGTTCCACTATATTTTCATTCTGAAAAACTATCGATGTTGTCTTTCCGAAGTTATAAAGCATAAGTCCTGTTTCTGCCACAGCTGTGAGTATTGAAGATCCGTGTACGACTTCCGTTTTTATGCCCCTCTTCTTTGCTTCCAGTAGTAACGCTATGTGCGTCGTTGCAGTTAACGCATCTCCTATCACGAGCACTCCTATATTCTTGTTTTTTCCCTCTTCAAGAATTCTTTCTCCTTTTTCAAATTCTTCCCTGCTCAGTTGCTCTATTTTTTTCCCAAAAAATTCTTCAAGTTCCTTGTTCGTTGTCTTGTAGTAGCTCGTGTATCTTTCTATGAACAGCTTGTCGCATTTTTTTGCTGTTTGCACTGCCTTTATGCTCATGTTTTCCTTTTCGTAAAGTCCTAGGCTGATTAGGTATATCATTTTTTTCTGAAGGCTTCTACGAGCATTGCGCCTGCAGCAGCATTGGCCATAATTTCCATGTTTATTATCCTGAATGCTGTGTATGTTCCAAAAAACAGGGCAAGTGCTATCAGTATGGTTTTTTTGTTCTCTTCTTTTAGCTGGAGTGTTCCTTCAACCAAGCCAAATAAGAACGTGAACGCTCCTGTTATGTTTATCAAAGGTGTTAGTGTGGCTACTCCTAGCGCTGTTCCATAGAAGCTTAGTGGTTTTCTTATGAAATAGCCTATAACTCCTCCGGCCAGAAGCAGTACCCAGCTTACTTGTATGTAGTTGAGTAGGAATAGTGCGCTTAGTATGAGTATGGTTTTTTTTGCAAATTTGAAGTATTTCTTTCCTGGTCTGAGTTCTTCCTTGGTTTTTGATGCTATTATCATGCCGATTAGAAACCCTGCAAAGCTGATTGCTGCTATTATTTCCTTAATCATCGTTATTTTGCCTGTTTTTGCTTTTTAAAAAAGTTTCTAAGCCACTCCTACTGTTGATGGTCCCCTTCTCCCTATTTTTGGCCCGTCATAAACCTTGAACCCTGCTTTTTTTAGGTTATCCCTCACTTTTCTTGCGCAGCTGTATGTTGTTAGCCTTGCTCCTTTTTTCATTCTCTTTTTTATTTCTTTGAAGAATTTTTCTGTCCAGAGCTCAGGGTTCTTTGGTGGTGAGAAGGGGTCGAGGAAAACAGTATCGAACTTTTCATTTATTCTTTTTATTGTTTTTGTCGCATCGCCCATTATTATATTTATCTCCACGTTTTTGTCTTTGTAATGTTTTTCTTTTGCAGCTTTCTTTATTATCCCATACTCTTTCTTGTAACCTTTAACATTTATCTTTTGTATTTTTTTCAGTACCTCTTCATCATTTTCCAGTGCTGTTATTCTAAGTTTCTTTGCTTTTTTTATGGCAGCCATTGAATTGTAGCCTAAACCAAAGCATATGTCCAATATTTTCATACCATTCCTTATTTTTGCTGGCTCTACAAACTTCTTTTCAGCCTCTTCCACAGCTCCGGTCTTTGAATGGTAACATTCGTCGTATTTCTCATTATAGTATGTTATACTTCCATCATTTGTTATGATTTTTCTCATAATATTTTTCTTTATTGGTTAAGTTTATATATTCTTCTTTCTTTGTATTTTTTATGGAGAGGTATCTTGTTTTTTGTGCCCATGCCGATGATGAAATTGTGGGGATGGGTGGCTCTCTGATGAACTACGTTAAGGAAGGCAAGGACATAGTCACTGTGATATTCTCATTCGGTGAGCGTAGCCAGCCTCACCTAAAAGAGGAGCATATTGCTAAGGCCCGTGTTCTTGAATCAAAGAAGGTTGATTACCTCATAGGTAAGAAGAGCATTTTTCTGGGTCTTGATGAGGGTAAGATACTTGAGCAGGCTGAGGAGTATGGTGTTCGTGACAAGATTAAGAAGCTTATTAAGAAGTATCGTCCTGTTAAGGTCTTTGCCCCTTCTGCTGCTGACCCGCATCCTGATCATCATGCTGTGAATAGTATAGTAAGTTCTGTGCTTGCCGAGTTGAAGTATAAGGGTGAGTTTTACACTTTTGAGGTTTGGAATGTTATTAATGAAACGCACCCTGCCGTTTTTGTTGATGTATCATCAACCTTCAAAAAGAAGCTGAAGTTGTTGAAGAGGTATAAAAGCCAGAAGTTATCAATCTACCTCCTTTGGCTTCCCATATATTTTAGGGGTCGCCGTTATGGAGAGAAGATTGGCTGTGACTATGCTGAAAAATTTTACAAAGTGAGATAACTATTTCTTTTTTCTAAGTTCTTTTATTTTCTTTTCCATATCTCTAAGTTTTTTTGCAATTCTTTCTTCTCTTTTTTTTGCTTTTGATGCAACCCTTCCAATCCATATTGTTATCATCACTGCAATCACGGTTACGGTAACAGCGTATATTATTTGGCTTACAACGTCTTCCCCGGGCTGCCTATAATATTTTGAGAATATTGACTGTATCGCACTATTCCATGACAATGCTGCTACGAGGCCGAAGGCTGCTGTTATAAGTGCAGACATCTTTTCTACAATTTCGCTTCTCATATGTAATTTTTTGTTTTACATCTTTTTTAAATTTTGTGATTTCAAAAAATTTATATATTCTCGTTTGGCTATATTTTCTGAAAAGAGGTTTGCCATGAACGTTCTATTCGTTGTCACGGGTGTTGGCTATGGAGATTCGATTAGGTCGCATGCTGTTATCAAGGCCTTACTTAAGCGTAATCCTAAGACCAGAATCATGGTCGCTGGTTATGATAACTCTTACAACTATTTCAAAGACAAATATCCCACGATAAAAATTTCTGGTTATAAGCTGTTGGGCATGTCTTTGAAGTTTAGGGTTCTCTCTTTTATAGCTAATAATTATGTTCTACCTTACACATGGTTTTCGGTTTCCTTGAAATTGAAGAAGGCTGTGAAGAGCTTTAAACCAGATGTTATAATTTCTGACTTTGAGCCTGCCGGCATAATTCTTGGTAGGATGCTGAGGCGCCCTTCCGTTGTTATTTTTGCTTACGATCCACTCCTGTTTAAGTATTACAAGCATAAGAACAAGAAGTTGATTTTAGAGTCGATTTACTTCCAGAAGTTGTATAGCCTTGCTGACGTAACCATAATACCCAACCTGCTTGGGATGAAAAAATCTAATGAGTATGTTTATGTTAACCCTGTTGTGATAACCAAGCCTTCTGAGCTTCCCTCGGAGCGTGTTTTGATGAGAAAGCTTAAGCTAAAGAAAAGACCTGTACTTGTGATGCTGGGAGGCTCTTCTTTTGGGGTCAACCTAGCGAGGAGGCTTATGAGGGTTGTCAAAAATTTTGATGAGGACTTCATAATATTTGGTTCCAACGTCAAATTACCAAGAAGGAAGAACGTTAAGCACTTTCTTTTCAAGCCAAACTTTGTCGAATACCTTAAAGTTTGTAAGGGTGTGATTACGTTGGCTGGTAATCTTACCTTGTCTGAATGTGTTGTTTTCAGGAAACCAATGCTTGTTTTCCCTATCAAGGATCATGTAGAACAGACTCTAAATGCGTATGCCTTGCATAACATTGCCATGGTCAAGTACGACATTAAAGGTTTACGCAGAAGTGTGGAAAGTTTTTTAAAAAACCTTAACTCCATTAAGCGTAAGATACCCGTGGTTGAGCCTTCAGGTGCTGAAGAAATCGCTGGTATCATAAGGAGTTTAAAATGAGGTGGTTACTTTTTTTCATATTGTTTAGCAGTTTTGCATTAGCCCAGCCTATAACTTATTGCAATGGCTGCAATTTTGAGGGCAAGTGTGTGAGCTTTAATTCTCAGGTTAAAACGTCTCAAGGAGTTTTTTATTGTGCTGAGGACTCGAAGGTTTATCCCGCCAAAGCTGATTCAGCTCCTTGTTCTGGTAACTTTGAGTGTTTTAGCTTTTTTTGTTCTAATGGTATTTGTTCTTCTGGGAGTGTTGAGCAGTTAGTGTTTTCTTCTCATTCCACTTTTTTCCTCATTGGCATGGCTCTTGGTTCGCTTATCATTTTGGGCATTGGTTTTCTTATCTTCTGGTATTTGTTTAAGTCTCCTGCCCCCAAAAAAGTTGTTAAGACCCCTTCCAAGCAGCAGCCCCAGCCTTCCATACCAACAACAGTTAGGCTTATGCCTGTCAAGAGGAAGTACAGCCAGTTCGAGAATTTAGAAAAGAGTTTAGAAGAGTCAAGCAAAAAGATTATTCGCAAATAAATTTATTTATTTCCTCAATCCAGTGTTTTTTGTCTTCTCTCTGCATAATCCCCTCAAGGTTGAATACCACTATTTTTCTGGCTCCTAGTTGTTTCATCATTTGCAGATCCCTTTTGAATTGTTCTATGTTTTTGTAGGTTTTTTCATTTCCGAAAACGCCTTTTCCCGTGCAGCCTATCGCGAAAATGGCTTTTTTTCCATATCTTTTTATGGCTCTTTTGGCAAATAATCTTATGTACCACCTGGGTAACAGTAGAGGGTTTAATGTTGTGTAGCTTATGAAGTTCTTTTCCATGTTTTGGCTCAATTCAGTTACATCGCCGTATCTTCTTGTTACCCAATTTGGTAAAGGAAAGCCGCTTATTATTGCCTTGCCTTTATGTTCCTTAACGATTCTTCTGAGGTGTTCGTTGTTTTTTCCTTTTCTTAAGGTGTATATTAAGCAATATCTGATAATACTGGTAACTGTTAATCGACCACCTGGGAATGGTGGTTCTATGTCCACCTTTATCTTTATGCCATCAAACTGTTTTAGTTTTTCTATTTCCTCGTTTTCTACGAATCCAGAAAACCAGTACCCTTTCTCCTTATCGAGCACTGGCCAGGCTCCAACGTCTATGTTTTTGTTCTTGATTTTTTTCTTCCATTTTTCGTATTCTTTCCTGTTTTTAACCGCTACGTAAATTTCCGTCTTGAATTTTATGAGTTTTTTTGCTTCTTTCCAATCTACTTGGTGAGGGAATTCGCACCAGAATATTACTTCCATGGTTTTGTAGAATTCTTCCTGATTTATAAATTTAGAGCTCTGCCTGCAAGGTTGATAATTCTTGGTATTTGTTTATGTAGTCTGAAGATAGTTTTAATGACTTGAAGTTTTTGACCTTTTCTTTTAGCCTTTTCAGTGCGCTTGCAAGCTTTTCCTGTTGCTGCCCTTCTTCCTTTTCATCCATCATAACGAGGGCGTAATTGCATAAGGGATCATCATCGTCTTCTTCCACACAAACCCTTTTTCTTGCCTCTTCTTTTATCTCCTTTATAAGTTTGTCAGCAAAGTCGTCCGTTGTTTGTTCGAAGTCGTAAACTTTTTTTATTTGCTGCATGACTCCAGATTCGTCGTAAAAAATTGTAAGGTAGAACTTGTTGTTTTTTGTGTCTGTCTTGTCCACAACTATTTTTTTGAGTTTTATGACAACCTTTTGCATTGCTTTTTTTTGATTTTTTCTTGTTTATATATTTTTTTGTTTTTAAACTAAGAGTTAAGAAATGGTTAAAAATCATAGAAGATGGCATGCAATTTTTTATTTTTGCTTTTTCTTAAACAAAAAGTTTAAATATATTCGTCCCACCTCCAAAATGGGGTTTATCATGAGGGCAAAGCTATTTTTGGTACTGGTTTTAGTTGGTATAATGTCTGTTTCTGTTTCTGCAGCTGTGACTACTGATTTTAGCTATCAAACTAAAGATGTGGTCAACAATTCCGATGGTTGGGACTTTAACAAACCTTTAGCTTACCATACTTACTGCGATGATGATAGAGATGATGAAGGTTGTGATGGTGACAACCACCGGACTTATTACCGTAAGTATTATTCTGTTTCTCGTGATTACTGCGATGACGGCTGGTGTTATTACAGGCACTGTTATGATGGGAAGTGTTATGAATATTACCGCTACAGCAGGTATGCTCCCCGGTACTACAAAGACTATTACTACTATGACCGTTACTATTCTAATCGGTACTACTACGATGCTTATGGGAACAGGTATTATGACTTGTATCCCTGGTTTAGCTCGAAGATTTACTCAAGCTACCACTACGTGCCCCGTCATTCCTACGTAGATTATGAGTATGAGTGGGACTGCAGAAGCACCTATTGAATAGAAAACTCCTTTTTTCTTTGTTCCATCATCTTGGCTATTCTTCCTTTCCTGTTGTCTCCATTATTGTCGTTTCTGTTTCTTTTTGCATAGTAATACTCTATGAGGTTCTTTTCAAGTCCGAGCTTGGCTATCTGGTCATCAAATGTCTTTGGGTTTTTCCCTATAATCGTCTCGGTCAAAAACTTCCACGTAACATATTTTGAAAGTGCTTTTAGAAAAATTTCCCTATTGTGATTGTAGAACGTGCCCTCGTTTTCATTGAATTCTTGCACGTATTCCCTTCTTAGTACTCTAAGTCCGTGACCCATAGGGCAGTTATCTGCTTTTCCACGGTTATTTGTGTCTTATAAACCT
>JAWABC010000049.1:0-6455 GCA_038884815.1 Candidatus Nanoarchaeia archaeon
CACTCTCTCTATTTTATGTATATATATTAACTTTATGTAATCAGCAGAAGATATTTAAATACAGCGTCTTTTTTCCTGCTCTATGCTAAGGCTTAATAGGTTCTTGAATAATGTACGTCTTTTTAAGACTCATCTTAGTCAGGCCTACTCATATTTCACTCGTAAATATCAGGTTAATTCGTATCCTATCATATTCCAGATTGAGCCAACTAATCATTGTCCTATGAACTGTGTTATGTGCCCAAGGCAGTTTATGAAACGTAAGCTTGGTTACATGGATTTTGCCTTGTTTAAAAAAATAATAGACCAGGTTAAGGTTTATGACACGCATATACAGCTTCATCATTTTGGCGACCCTTTAATGCATCCTCAGATTGACAAGTTCATAAAATACGCCCATGATAAAGGCATTAAGGTTAATTGCTCTGTCAACCCTATACTTTTGACTAAGAAAATGTCTGAAAAATTAGTCGCTTCTGGCCTTGACCGCATATACATATCTCTTGATTCTGTCGATGACGAATCATATAAGAAGATCCGTGGCACAAGGGCTGATTACTGTAAGGCTGTTGAGAACATAAGGCACCTTGCTGATTTGAAGATTAGGAGAAAGAGCAAAACGCCTGAGGTTACAGTAGGTCTCATTTATATGAGAACAACAAAGGGCAATGTTGATGAATTCAAGAATAAATGGAATATTCCAGGTATCGATCAAGTTTGCATAAAGCCTTTCACTGGCTTTGGCTTGAAGCCTTTGTTGGTTTATGCAGAAGATTCTACTGTGAAAAAAATTGAGCATAAATGCTTATATCCCTGCTTCCTTCCTTGGCGTTCATTAACAATTTTATGGGATGGGCGTGTTGTTCCTTGCTGTTACGATTACGATGGCAGGTACATAATCGGTGATTTGAAAAAGGAGAGCTTAAAAGAAGTTTGGAATAATGAGAGGATGGTTAATCTAAGAAGGCAGAACAAACTTAATGACTTTACAGGTAATGAGTTGTGTGGTAATTGTAATGAGCGTTATGGCTGGCCCAGTGTAGCTCACCCTTTTAAACTTTCAGGTTTTGTTTTTAGGAAGCTTTCTAGGAAGTTGAGAGGTGAGCCCTGATGGAGGATACTCAGAAACCTTTGAAGACGGTTGCTAAAGGTGCTGTCGTTTTCCTTCTTGGTATGATTTTTTCAAAGTTTTTTAACTATTTTTTCAGGATAGTTACTGCTAGGTTGGGCACGGATAACTATGGTATGATTACATTGGCTATTTCTTTTGTTAGTGTGCTTGCTGTTTTGGCCACCCTTGGACTTAATGGTGGTGTTTTGAGGTATGTTCCATTTTTCAAAAGCAGGGATGATGAAAAAAAAGTTAGGGGTGTTATTACTTTTTCCTTAAAGATTTCTCTGATTGGCGGTCTATTAATTGGGATTCTTCTCTTTGTATTTTCTGGTTTCATTTCAAGAAACTTTTTTCCTAACGCCAACCAGGCAGTTTTTCCTTTTGCATTGAAGATTGTTGCTGCCACGCTCCCGCTTACAGCTGTTGTTTTCATTCTTTTCGCTGCTTTTGAAGCATTCAGGTTTTTGAAATATGAGGTTTATGTGAAGAACATCTTTGATGGGGCTTTTAAGCTTGCGTTGACTTTCGTTGTTGTGTACGTTGGTTTTGGGGTTTTGGGTGTTATGTTTGTTTATCTTGCTTCTATGCTTGGCTCTATGATACTTTCTTTTTACTACCTCAACAAGTTTTTCAAGATTAAAGGAGAGAAAGATTATGTTAACAGGGAATTACTTGTTTATTCACTTCCTCTTGTCCTCAGTGGTTTGTGCATAATCATGATATCTTCTGTTGATAGCTGGATTATCGGTTATTTTAGGAATGCCTCTGAGGTTGGGATTTATAATGCTGCTATGCCTACTGCGCAGATTCTTCTATTAATCCCCTCTATAATCCTGATACTTTTCTTGCCTGTGCTTGCTGAGCTTTACTCCAAAAGGGATAAGCATTCTTTCAATGTTGTTTATAAGAGTGCAACGAAGTGGGTTTTTCTAGTTAACCTTCCTATCGCTGTTTTGTTTGTTCTTTTTTCTGATTTCATAATAACCTTCCTTTTCGGTAAGGATTATGCATTTGCTGGGCTTCCCTTCACGATTCTCTCTGTCGGCTTTTTTGCAAGCTCTATTTTTGCAACCTCTGAGAAGGTGCTTATGGTTGTAAAGAGGACAAGGTTTATACTCTTCAGCTACCTAATTGTTTTGCTGGTTAATGCTTTGCTTAACATTTATCTTGTTCCAAAGTACAGCATTAAGGGTGCCGCGATTGCCTCTGCCTCTTCCTACATCTTGTTGAGCATTCTTTTCTTGTTTGGCAGCTGTAGGTTTGCCAGAACAATCCCTTTTACATTTGATTACTTAAAGGCTTTTTTTGCTGTTCTCGTATCTTTCTTTTTTATATATCTCCTCAATCGTTTCCTTGCTTACAATAGTATTTACTTCACCCTGCTTTTGATGGCTTTGTTCGGATTGTCTTATCTTGGTCTTCTTTTCCTTTTGAAGTGCTTTGACCGTGAGGACTTGATGATCCTGAAATCTATAAGGAATAAGCTTGACTCGATGGTTTTGAGCAGGTTAAAGTGATTATTTCCTTACCCTGAGAACTATTTTCATGCCGCCTGTAGGGGGAATATATGGGATAGCATGGTTTCATAGAAGTGTGGAAATCTTTTTGCTATAATACTAATTCCTATTGCCTTGTATGTTTTTCTGAAGATGAATTCCCTTATCACATAGTCAAACAGGTGTTTTTTCATTGGAACATCTTGCGTTAGCTTGTTGGTGAGTGGTCCATTGTGTGGTACGTGAAAAATATTCTGTGTGTTGGGTCTACGAATGCCGATTCACTTCTGAAGTAAGGCACACCTATGTGTACTATAGCTTCTGGCTTGCTTATTCTGTGGATTTCTTCCATTGTCCTTGGCAGGTTATCAAGGTGCTCCAGCACCTGTTCAGCATTTATGTATTTAAAAGTGTTGTCTTTAAATGGGTATGGGAACTTGTTGAGGTTATGTACCACATCAACTCCTTCTCCCTTGCACATGTCCAGGTTTATGAATCCGGGCATTATCTTTTTGCCGCATCCTATGTTTAGTTTAGATTGCATTTTTTATCAGCTCAGTGAATTTTTTGTTTACTATCTTTTCATCAAAATTTCTTTTTATGTTTTCTTGCCCATTCCTTACAAGCTGCTCTGCTAGCTTTCTCTCATGAAGCAATTTTATCACAGCTTCTGCTATTCCTTGATAATCTCCTGGCTTTACAAGTATCCCTGTCTTCTCATTTACTATGTCTGGTATGCCTCCTGTGTCGCTTGCTACTACTGGCTTTCCGCACGATAATGCTTCTCCTGAAGCAAACCCCAATCCTTCTTTTATGCTTGGCAGTACAAAAACATCGCACAAGTTGTAATATTTTGGCATCTCTGTATACTCTATGAACCCTGCAAATACCACATCATTTTTTAACCCTAACTCTTCACACATTTTTCTGAGCCTGTTTTCATCATACCCCTTGCCACATATTATTAATTTAGCTTCGAACTTTTCTCTTATCTGTTTCATAGCTTTTATTAGAAATTCTGTTCCTTTTTCCGGCGTCAGCCTTGTTACTGTTAATACCACTTTTTTGTTTTCTAGACCTAGTTCTTTCATAAGTTTCTTGTCTTTTGGTTTTTTCCTGAACAGTTTTGTATCAACCCCATAGACAGGTATGTTCGCTATCCTCGTTGCTCCGTAAGCTTCAGCCCTTCTTTTGATGTGGTCGCTCAGCGCAACGACATTTGCCCTCTTAAATGCTTTTTTTAATAAGAATTTTAATGCTTGTTTCTTTACAATTTTTGATAATGTGTTTACGTTACTTGCTTCAAGGTATTCGATGTAGTCCTGGCACATAACAAAGACGTGTTTTTTATTTGTCTTAGACGCTATATACCCTGATATAGGACAGTGTGATGTAACAACATCGATATCCTCTTCTTTTGTTATGTTTCTTGCTTTTCTTATCCCATCCATTATTCCTTCAAAGAACACTACTCTTACCTTTTCTTTGTTTTTTACTTTAGGAAATTCGTAGTCTAGGTTTGATTTGTTTTTTATGTTAGCTAGTACTATGAGTTTATCTGCTATTTCTGAGTACAGGTTCATTATCTTGTGATGGCTGCTAGCGCTATGTGTTACGAATAGTATTTTCATATTGCTGCTCTACTTTACAACAAAGTTTATATATTTATTCCTTGTCGGCTTTGCTGATGGTCAAGCCATTCTCTTTGGTGCCTTACTTGTTCATATTACTTTTTGGTATGTTGGTGTTCTACCCAATTTTTGATTCAGGCTTTCTTGTTTCTCTTGACAACCCAATACACCTTGCTGAGTCCTACGCTTTTATAGATAATCTAAAAGAAACTTATTGGGTTTCAGGTTGGTCTATGGATGCCTTTGTTGGTTATCCTTTGCAGCTTTTTCCTCGTTACCAGCTCGGCTTGTGGCTTGTTGCAATTCTTAACCTTGTTTTTTCCGTTCCTGTTAATTTTGCTTACAAGATTGTTTTATTTTTTTCCTACGTTTTCCCTGCCCTGGCTTTATTTTTTGTTACGAAGAAATTTTTTAAGAGCAGTTTGGCTGCCTTAATTCCTTCTTTTTTATTTCTTTTGATAAGACGTGACGTGGTGGTTACTGCTTTGACAGGTCAGTGGAATAGTCTTTTAGCTTTGGGACTTTTAATAATCTTCCTTTATCTAACATACAGTTTTTTTCAGAAACCTAACCTTAAGTACTCTGTAATTACGGGCTTGTTGTTTGCTTTAATCATACTTTCACATCCATTCGCTGCCTTTGCCGCAGCGATGTTTTTCTCAATCTACTTTGTTGTTTTTTGGTTTAAGAGGCATTTTTCATTTAGGGGTTTGTTTTATGGGTTTATTTTGTTTGTGATTGGTGCTTTGCTTTGTTCTTTTTACATTCTTCCTTTGCTTGACATGCCTGGCTGGCTTGACACTGCCATAGGCTGGCCCCCAACATACAATGCTCTTGCATTGCCTTACAAGGTTTTGGCCCCTTTCATTTTTGCCGTTCCTAAGGGGGTTGTTACATCTCAGCTCTTTTCTGCTTTGCAGACTGATTTTGTTTTATTTCTGAAGTTGGGTTGGCTTTATTTTGTTTCCTCATTACCCCAACTTTTCATATTTGTTTTTGGAGTTATTGGCTTATTTTATCTTTTTGAGGGCTGGAAGAAGAAAGATTCTATGGGTGTTTTTTTAACATCCTTGTTCATCTTTATCTTACTTTGTCTGGTCATAGGTAGTGGTTTTTGGTTCCTAACTCCTACCCTTAAAAACATCCCAATATTTAGTAATTTCCAGTCATACCGGTTTTTGGTTTATGTTAACATCTCACTGCTTATTTTTGTTTCTTATGCCATATCAAACATAAGGAATGATGTTTATCCAAAAAAGTTGAATCATATGTACTGGTTGTTTGATAAGAGGAAAATCATTTTCTTGATTCTTGTTTTGTTTTTCATAGCCAACATAACTGCTTACCTTCCCGACAAGTCAGAGATCGTTACAATTAATGATCCCTCAATTAGGAACGATTTCTTTTCCCTTGCTGATTGGATAAAAAGTAATGTTGATGGTTCTGATACTAGGGTTGTTTACCAGGATTTTTATGGCAACCTTGACAACCAGCTGATTGGCTCAAGCCATCTCCCAAGCATGTTTTACCATTACACAGGTGTTTATTCTGTTGGCGGCTGGTACCCTTCCTCTTCTTACCCTACAGATTCTTTGGCCTTCACCTCTTCTGACATGTTCTTGGGCAAGGACCTTGATGATTCTTCTGATAACTTTATAGCTGACAGGATGAGATTAGTTAATGCCAAGTATGTAGTTGCTGTCAATGATAAATTGGAAAACAAGCTCTCTAACTCTGCTCTTTTTAAAAAAGAGTATGAAAACAATATTTTTAAGGTGTTTTCTTTGAAGGATTACAAGCCTGAGTGGCTCTCTTATTCAGGTAACTTTTCTTATGAAATGGTCCTTTTTGACAATGATGTTGTGTTTTTCGACTATGAAAGTGCAGACGACATTGATGTTGTGGTTAAGTTTACTTATCATCCTTACTGGCGCGCATACCTTGATGGTGGAGAGATAGGTGTTGATAGCAATGATGAGAACCTTGTTGTGTTGAACCTGCCAGAAGGCTCTCATTACGTTGTACTTTCTTACGAGCCTTTTAGGTGGTCTTACCTTATCGTTACCCTTATCACGCTGATAGGGTGTGTTGCCGTCCTTCTTTTTTGGCGTGACTGATTTATTGCTTCTCTGTATATGTTTTCGAGGTCTGCTTTGAAGTCTTCATCGTTGTACCTTTGTGCTTTTTTTATCGCATTATTTGATAGCTTTTCCC
>JAWABC010000050.1:0-6384 GCA_038884815.1 Candidatus Nanoarchaeia archaeon
ATTAACTTCAATCACCTCACCAGAGACAGGGCTTGATAAATGCCCTGACCATTTTACAGCCTCTAAAGAAACATAAGTATCACCTTGCTTTATGATTTTACTCTTCTCCGGTAATTTAATAAAAACAAACTCCTTGACCTTTTTTGCAGCAGGTTCGATGATTCCAACTTCTGCCACATCTCCACGCAGCTTAACCCATGAATAATCCTTGTTGTACAAAAGGTCAGCTGGCAGTGTGCCATTATGAGCTTTCATCTTCCATCCTCCTTTTGGTATTCCGTTTTTTGTTTTTCTTATTTTGATTTTTAGCATCAATTATTTCAGAATTTTCCTCTTCTATTTCTTGGCTTCCACTTTTTTTAAATTTCTTTGCGATAAATATTATTATTCCTGCAGCTATCAGCGCTGTTGCCAACAACCCTAAGGATACAAAGAGGTTATTCATCAATGCAGGCTTAATTATCAGAACTAATCCTAAGCAGAGCATCATAAGCCCGGATACAAGCTTGAGTATTTGACCCTGCCACTCTGTAAGTTTCTTAGCACCCAAAGTTATTGTAAACATCAAGACGATAAACGCCAAGGGTATAATATAAACTAGGTTGTATAAGGCAAGATAAAAGTAGTATTGGAGGCCTGGGAGATTGTGCAAGGTCAAAACCCTTGTGAAAACCATGGGGAATCCTGCTGTGCATAACAATTCATAGGTATTTGCCGATATTGCTAAAACAATCGTTCCAACCATCATTGATGGAATAGAAGTTGCTTTTACCAGATTCCTCATCCGCTCAAATATCTTAGGCTTTGCCTTTTCCGGAATCACCAAAGAAAAACCCTTCTCAAAAAAGAAGAAATCCTTTATGTTGATTGCAGCAACTATCAAGGCTATAACCCCTGCAATCGTAGTGATTATCATCAATTGACCAACAATCAAAAAAAGGTTCAGCCATGCGGACATGAACAAGAAGTAGATAAATGCTGAGAAAAAGACGAACGTGCCTCCTATCAGCAGCATCCTTTTTCTTGAACGCGCATATATAAGCATGCTAAGCAAAAAGAAAAGCACAAAAAATGCGCAGGGGTTAAAACTATCCAAACCTGCTAAGATTATAGTGAATATAGGCAGGGACATCTTTGAGGTGTCCACATTCCCAAAAATCGGAAGCTTAACAACATCCCCTTCTTCGGGTGTTATGTCTTTAGGTTTTGGTAAGTAGGGGGTCAAGCCTTCAATCTTTTCAGCAGGACAGATGCAACCCTTTTCAATACAAAAGTTTATCTCCTGCTCCAAGTTTTCTTTAATGGCAGTTTCACCAACCAAAAAACGCTCACCGATAAAAACAATAGGGAATGCCCCATCCCTAAAACCATAATTTTCTTTAAATTTATCATAAATTTCTTTTTCTTCCGCAATTGAAACATCATGCTTTACCAGTTCAACACCATATTTTTCGGTTAAAGAATCAACATAAGGAATTACATTTTCACATTGCGGGCATCCACCATGCACGAAAACATGAATGCATGCAGCTTCTAAAGGTGAGATAGACTCTTGAGATTCAGAAACCTCTGATCCAGAGGGATTTTCTAACTTTTCAATAGGATCTATACAACCATGATCGATGCAGTATTTTACTTTATCCTCAATCTCCTTACCCATATAACCTGCATATCCGACCCAAACCTTGTCATCAAGAAATGTAGTTGGAACACCCATGGCAGTTGTCCCAAAGGCTTCAGCCATATCAGAAAAGAATTTAGCATTTTCCGTATTGTACCAAGTTTCATAACTTTTAACCTCTAATGAAGGGTATTTTTGCTCCAGACTGTCCAAAAATGGTTTTTCTTCAGCACAATGCGGACAGCCATCCCCCCAGAAGAAATAAAGTGTTACTTTGTTTTCCTCAGCACTTACAAGATAAAGTGATAACGTTAATAAAAATGCTACCAGTATATAGAATCTAATGTTCAGTCCCCCCTTTCATACAACAACCTTTCTTAAATATTTTCCCCTTATGATACCCCAATGCTTTGAAAACGTCGCAAACTCTGTAGTCCCTTATTTTGTAATAGATGCGTTTACCATCACGTCTTGATTGCACTATTCCTGCAGATTCAAGCTTATTCAATTGTATGGAAACGGTTGATGCTGTTCTTTTTACATGGGGCATTATCTCACATACGCATTTTTCTCCATCAAGCAGAAATTCTACAATATGAAGTCTGGTATCGTCGGAAAGTGCCTTAAGTTTTTTGACAGTCTCCATCATTTTGATATTTTGACAAATGTCAAACTATATAAAATTTTCGGAAGCAGATAAAAGTTCGTATCAGCCGATGTCAAATACCTTTAAAAATGGCAACAAGTCTCTTCAATTAGGTAAATAAACAGAAATGAAAGACAAACAATTCAATAAAGAATTGGAAAGAATATTAGAATTCATCTATCAAGCAGAAGATAAAGCAAGGAAAGAGTCAGAAACGCAACAAATCAAATATAGAAGTGATCGACTCGGTTCAAATAGAAAGTACCAGCATAATATAAACATTGCTGAAGAGAAAGAATTATATAGATGAATAACATATAACGTTTATAAGGATGCAAATCCACTCAGGCTTCTCAAACAAGAGGCAAGGGAGCTAACCAAAAACCGTCATAGTCCAGCCCCGGCGTCAATTCTTTTGGTTAAAATCCCCCTTCTGGGCTTTTGAAGCTAAGCGGAAAAAGTGAAAAAAAGTTTACCAATCTCAAGTTAAATATTTTTTAAGAGGGATTGAAGTTTTTTATTTCTTTTTTTAATACAAAGAATATGATTATTGATAGAACTTCAACAGAAATTAGTCCAAATATCATTAAAGAAATGGAGATATCATATAAGTATCCAGCAAAGACGCTACCAACAAATAAAGCTAAACCATACACCACATTAAAGATGCCATAACCCGTTCCACGTTTTGTTATTGATGTCAGATCAGCAATTGCGGCTTTCATTATCGTTTCATGCGAACCCATCACAACACCCCAAAAAAACACCGCTACCAATATCAACGCTGTATTATAGGAGAATATTAACGGGAGAATTAGGGCAGTGAGTATCGGTATGAATAACAAAATCAATAGTCCTGCATGTTCGTTTTTGTGCCTTATTTTCAGCTTGTCATACATTCTCCCCACTATTATTCCGAATATTGCATCTACAACCATAGCAATTGCATAAAAAAGTGGTATTTGAGCATCAGATACAACTCCATTTACCTTCAAGTGATACCCTACAATTGCAAAGTTGATAAAACCTACGGTGGTAACAAATGTAAACAATGAATATACCCAGAACGTTTTTGAAATTTTTGAAGACTCTTTTTTGTTAATTGTTTCTTCAAGTTTCCTAGGTGTTTTAAACTTAAAAAAAGTGAAAAATAAAACCATCATCAGCATTATAAAAGGAAGCCAAAGCAAACTGTAACCTCGCTGATAATCTGCAACTGTTTTCTGAGCAGTTCCCAAATACATAAAGAAAAATGTGAATAACAAAGGCCCTATCGTTGCACCAATCTGATCCATAAACTCAGAGATACCAAAACCCAATCCTGTACCAACCTGTTTGGTTGCATGGGACACTAAAGTATCTCTCGCAGGACTTCTTAACCCTTTACCAATTCTTTCAAGAACTATAAAAACAGCTGCAAATTGCCAGAAGTTTGACAACGCCATCAAAGGAACAGCCATAAGCAAGCTATAACCAAATATTGTGAAAAACCAATGCGCCCTTGCTTTATCAGAAAAATACCCAGAAAATAAACGAATAGCGTAACCCAACAATTCTCCAATACCCACAACCAAACCAACAATTGCTGCATTAGCACCTAACGTGTTCAGATAAGGACCATTGACACTTCTTGCTCCTTCATAAATAATGTCCCCAAGCAAACTTATTACACCGAAGAGCAGTATAAGGAGAATTGCATTTTTCTTATTTTCACCGTATTTGTGAAAATATTTTTTAAACATATCATCTATTATGACTAATTCGTATTTAAATGTGTTGAAATAAATAGGTTTTACCTTAGAATGTAGGAAATTGAAACTTTGGCCTAAAGGGGTTATTATTTCTTCTTAACAGGCCTGTACTTCACATCTAACTTGTTCAGGTCCACTTTCTTACCCACCTCAAACCTTGTGGTGTCAGAATCGTCATGATGGGTTGAGAACTCAATAACAACGCTGTGCTCCAAAGCAGTAAATCTATGTGTTTCACCAGGCCTAATGCGCTGGACATTACCGGGATACATAACCCACTCATTTTTAGGATGCTCCATCAGAAGCAGGCCATCATAAAGCAGAAAAGTCTCATCTTTCTTACCGTGATAGTGGAGGCTGGCACACCAACCCTTGTTTATTTCGAGAATCTTACCACAGTAATGCTCGTTATTAATAATCCACAGCTCCTGACCCCAATCCTTCGGAACAATCTTTATTTCAGCATTACCATACCTCTTGTTTTCCTTAAGCCTCTTCAAAATGTCTTCTATCATAAAACCACCTTTCAAAAACCAAAACTTGTATGACCCCACTGAATTAACATGTCAGCATCAATTTTGGGTATGTCACACGCACCAAAACAGGTATCAGCCCAGATAAGAACATTAGCGCCTGTTCTCGATTCAATGAACGAAGCTATCTCGGTAGCATTTGGCTTTAAATTATCAGGAAGCTGAACACAAATAGATTTAGCATCAACTCTTCTTATTTCCTTTACTACTTTTTCTAACTCCAAATCATAATCCATAGCAACCAGAAAAAAATAAGCATTTAAATAATTTGCCAAACTCCAATAAATATATGAAATTCAGCGAAAAGGTGTACAAAATAACAAAGCAAATACCTAAAGGAAAAGTGTCAACATATGGGGAGATAGCAAAGGCATTAAACACAAAAGCTTACAGAGCCGTCGGCAATGCATTACATGTTAACCCATATGCGCCTGTAGTTCCATGCCACAGGGTTGTAAAAAGCAATGGCAACCTAGGAGGTTTTGGAGGGGGTATCCAGAAAAAGATAAGGCTACTAGAAAGTGAAGGGATAAAAGTAGAGAACAATAAAATTATTGATTTTGAAAAGGTTCTATTTAAGAATTTCAAAAAGCTCTGAAATGTTAAGTTCAAAAGCAGCCACAGGCATCTCAAGCTCGAAATTAGACAAAACCTGCGGATGGATTTCTCCAATGTAAGCAACCTTCTTTCCATTAACAATCACACGACCAACCCTTCCAGGAATAAAGCTGTTATGCTCAACCTCAACAATATCATACTTGACATCAAGAGCCCTCATAAGGGCATCAAGGACTTGCTTAACCTCTGTGTAGTCAGCCTTTGTGTGAGATGTGACAACGGCCAGCCTCAAAAACTCAGCAACGTTAGTTTCTGTTTTTTTATCCTTAACAAAAACTGTACCAACCTCAAAGATTTTCTGAGGGTACTCATTATGCTTATTATTGCTTAAAATCCTAAGCATGCTAGGAATCATACAAGAGCGCAAAACACTAAACTCAGAACTCAACGAGTTCGCAAGCTCAACAGGGTTAACATCAATGAGCATCCTCTTACCAAGATCATCCTTATTAGTCAGATTATAACTGTTTGTCTCAACCAAACCAAAACCTACAAGGAAATTAGCTACCTTATTAACAAAAACCTCAAGAGGGTCTTCCTCAGCAATCGTTGCAACGTTAGGTATTTCAGGCTTGAAGTTCTCAAATCCATAAGCAATGCCTACGTCCTCAACAAGGTCAGCTTGGTGCATAATGTCAGCACGATAAGGAGGAACTAAAACCTTCTTGTTCTTAAAGCCAAAGCCCATTCGGGAAAGCAATCTTATTATTTCAGCATCCTTCAAGTTTAGGCCCAGAATCTTATTAACATAATTAAAATCAAGAGATACGGGTTTTGGTTTCAAATCAGGAGTCACAACCTTCTTGTCAGGATAATGAAGCTCCATGGAATAAATCTTACCACCCATGTCAGCGAGGGCAGTAACTATGATATTGAGGCAAGTTGATAAGGCATTAAAATCAAAACCAGAACACTCAATAAAAACATCTTTCGTGTTCTCAGTAATCTTGCCTGTATCATGGGAGTTAATTATGGGAGGCATTGACAGAACCTTGTTGTTAGCATCCAGGAAAACAGGGAACTTTTCAAAACCCTCAAGCAGGTGAGCGTACTCACGACCTGTAGGATGTTGGGATAATATTTGCCTGCCATTAATAACATGAGGGAACTCCAAAGGCTGAAACTTAATCTCTTCTGGTTTCAGCGCAATAAACCTTATCGGTGTTTTTATTTTTTCAAATGGGTAAATACCGATCGCTACTTTCTTCCTATTTC
>JAWABC010000051.1:0-6190 GCA_038884815.1 Candidatus Nanoarchaeia archaeon
AATTGCTGATACCCCACAGCCTGCTCCTGCATCAATTACTATTGATTCTTTGTCAATGCCACTGTTTGCTATTATGTAACCTATGTCTTTTTTTGTCATTATTGCTGGTCCTCTTTTTATTTTTCTTATTTCATCCATGAAGTTGGCGTCGAAGATTAAGAATTCTTTTCCGTGGTGTGATCGTACTTTTCCTTTTTCTCTTTCTATGTCTCCTTCCTTGATAACCCCATCTTGTGTGTGTAGGTCTCCCTGTGACCAGTAGTATCTTTTTTCATTCCTTATTAGTACCTTTTTGATTTTCATGGTTAGTAGTTGCGGGAGGCAGGGTTCGAACCTGCGTAGGCACTAAGCCAATAGCTTTCTTATATCATCGCCTTTAGGCTCATTTTTCAACTTTATCTTGAGGCTATCCCGTTTGGCCACTCCGGCACTCCCGCATAAAGATTTTTTGTACAAAAAGCTTTAAATACTTTACTTCCGAGTTTTTTATTTTATGGAAGTTAAGTTGTACGACTTTATAGAAATTGATTATGTTGGAAGGTTTGAGGATAACAACCAGATATTTGACCTTACCGATGCTAACGTTGCTAAGTTGCATAAGTTTAGCGATAAGCTTTCTTTCAAACCAGTGATTATTTGTGTGGGTAATGGTGACGTGGTTAAAGGACTTGATGATGCATTGGTTGGTAAAGAAGTTGGTAAGAAGTACACCATCCATGTTCCGATGGACCTCGGCTTTGGTAAAAAAAATCCTAAATTAATCAAGCTTGTTCCAACCACAACTGTTCTTAAACAGAATATAAATCCAATTCCTGGCTTGCAGATAACAGTAAATAACACTATTGGAACAATTCGTAGCGTTGGCGGTGGTCGTACACTTGTTGATTTTAACCATCCTTATGCCGGTCATAACTTGATTTATGAAGTTAACATTATTAGAAAACTAGAGGATGATGTTGAGAAGTTAAAATCTTTTTTTGAGTTGCATTTTAACATGAAGAATCTAAACATTAAGATTGAGGATGGCGTTGCAAGAGTGCCAGTTGACTTTCCAGAAGTCATTTCTAAGCCTCTCTTTGAGCACCTGAAGAAGATTTTTCCTAACATCAAGTCATTTGAGTTTAAGCTTCCTGAAAAAAAGGGTAAGAAAGAGGCCAAAAAGCCTGAGCAACCTCCTTCCGATGGTGCTCAGCAATAATAACTTTTGCAGTATAGATAAGCTTTTATATTCCTTCTTGATTAAATTCTCAAAATAAGAATGTGGTAATAAAAGGAGTGAGATAATGGATTCTTATGGCAACACAGACGTTAACATTAACCCAGCTGATGATAAGTTTACCAAGTTTCATGCGCCTCGCAAGTTTACTTCTATAGATGAGGAGCTTGAAGAGCTGCTGAGCAAGCAGAAAGCTAAAATTAAGGTTGTGGGCACTGGAGGTGCAGGTAACAATACAATCAACCGTATCTCAGAAGTGGGTATTAGTGGTGCTGAGACAATTGCCATGAACACAGATGCTCAGGACTTGCTTTACACAAATGCCGATGTCAAAGTTTTGTTGGGTAGGGATGTCACTCATGGCTTGGGTGCAGGTTCAATACCTCAAGTTGGTGAAGAGGCTGCAAAGGAATCTGAACATGAAATTAAGCAGAAGCTTTTGGGTGCTGATATGGTTTTCATTACCTGCGGCCTTGGCGGTGGTACAGGTACCGGTTCCGCTCCTGTTATTGCCGACATTTCTAAGAAGTGTGGCATCCTCACGGTTGCAGTTGTTACTCTCCCTTTTTCTGTTGAAGGTCAAAGGAGGTATGAGAACGCTATTCTTGGTTTGGAGAAGCTTGAGAGTATTGTGGATACACTTATAGTGATTCCAAATGATAAGCTTTTGGAGTTGGCTCCTGACCTGCCTTTGCAGACTGCTTTTAAGGTTGCTGATGAAATTCTTACCAATGCAGTTAAGGGCATTGCTGACCTGGTTACCAAGACAGGCCTTGTTAACCTTGACTTTGCTGACATCAAGGCTGTTATGGGTAAAGGTGGCGTTGCTATGATAGGTATTGGCGAATCAGACACAGAAAGCCGTGCTATAGAGGCTGTTGAAAAAGCCTTGAATAATCCTTTGCTTGATGTTGACATCACAGGTGCTAACGGTGCTTTAATCAACGTTTCCGGTGGTCCTGATATGACATTGGAAGAGGCTAAGAAGGTTGTTGAGTCTGTTTCCGAGAAACTTGATGAGGATGCAAATATCATTTGGGGTGCTATGATTTCAGAAGATTTAGGGAAAACCTTAAAGGCTATGCTTATAGTTACTGGTGTTAGTTCTCCCCAGATTTTTGGAATTAAGAAGCATATGGAAAAATCAAAGTCTGATATTGAGAGCCAGCTTGGGATCGAATTTGTTGAATAGAAAACTTTAAATACCCTTTTCTTTAATTTTTTTCTTAACTGTTTTTGGTAAGATGATAAAGGATTATTGGGTGAAGTTTAAGGACTTTCTGTCCGAGTGTTTGAGGGTTCTTCGTGTGACTAAAAAACCCGGTAAGGAGGAGTTTAAGATAATTGTTAAAGTGTCAGGAATAGGGATTCTGATAATTGGGTTTATAGGTTTCATAATTTTCGTAGTGGGTGATATGCTGAGATGAATCCAATTTTTGCTTTAAGGACAACTGCAAACCGTGAGGATCAAGTTCTTGATTTTGTTTACGAGAACGCAAAGAAGAAGGGTTTGGATGTTTATTGTTTGATAAGGCCTCATGGCCTTCGCGGCTACATTTTCATGGAAGCGAAGGACAGGCAGACTGCTGAAGAAGCCTTCCAAGGCATTCCTTATGCCCGTGGTTTACTGCCTAAGGAAGTTCAATATAGTGAGATTGAGCACATGCTTGAGCAGGTTAAGCGTGAAGTGAATATTCAGAAGAATGACATAGTTGAAATAATCTCAGGTCCTTTCAAGCGCGAAAAGGCAAAGGTGTCAAGGATAGACACACAAAAGGATGAGGTTGTTGTTGAACTGCTTGAGTCAGCCATCCCCATTCCTATAACTGTTAAGCTTGATTCTGTTAAGGTTATTAGGCGTGAAGGCGAAGAAGAAGAGGAGAATTTAGAAGAATAAAAATCCTAAAAATGAGAAGGTTTTAACCGAATATGCCTCCTCCTTTCTGAACGTTTATCACAAATGCCGAAGTCTCATAAACAGTGCTGCTTGGTCCTGCGTTTGAAGCAGCGCACCTTGCTGTTACGGAGTATGCAGGATCGGAAGGGTCTCCTCTAGCGAGGGGTGCATTGTTTACAGCTGCCACTTGAACTACGAATTTTGCCACTTTGCCTGGTTCTACTGTAACGGGGTTTTGTGATATTATTACTGCCTTAACTTGGGTTTCTGGAACAGTTGATGTCGTTGATTTAACCAAGTCAACATAGAAGGACTTGCATTGGTTTGGATCTCGTCCATCATTCCCAACGAAAATGTAATCTGTTGTTCTTGAGCCTTGTTTTACGTTGATTGTGGTTGGAACAGTAAACTTATCCTCTGTTCCGAGTTTTCCTATTTCTGTATCTGCCTTACCAAATATGTCCGTGGATATTTCTCCTATCCCTCCAAAAAGGTTTTTTACGAATATAAGTCCGAGGGAGAGTAAGGCAACTCCGATAACAATAATAACTATGGTGTTTACGGAAAGTTCGAGCGCACCTCTTTTTTTCATTATGCTCACCTCTTTATCTTTTTCTTTCAAGAAGTTTTGCTATCTTCTTGTCTAGCTGTATTATTCTTTTTTCCATCATAAGGACTCTCTTAAGACCATATATGAGCCCTACGAGTCCTCCTAGTATGATGTATAGAACTATCTCAATTTTGAATGCTAAAGCGTTGGATATTTCCAATTTTACCACCTCTCTTTGATGATTTGTTTTGTTTTTCTAATATAAAAAACTTTTGTATTTAATCTTTTGCAAGTAGTTTTTCCATCATTGATGCGAACGCAGGCCTCGTTATGAACACTCCTACGGAGAGGCCTATTATTGTGGTCACTGCAAACCCTCTTATTAGTCCTGCCCCAGCATTCCACAAAGGTATCATGGCTGCTACGGTAACTGCGTATGCTGAGAATACGATGAAGAAAGCCCTCTTTATTCTTTCTTTCCAATTCAAGAACCTATCTTTATCGCCTTTTATCAGCTCATCTGTTATGACAATTTGGTCATCCACGCCTGTGGCTACTGCTGCTATTATTCCTGCTATTGACGCAAGGTCCAAATTCCATTTTAGTATTGCGGCAACTCCCAAAGTTATGAATATCTCGCTTGTTGCAACTATCATTATTGGTATTATAACTTTTATTTGTTTATATCTTATGAATATGACTATTGCGACTGCTGTTATTCCAAGTAAACCTATGAGCAGAGAATTGTTAAGGAATTCTTTTCCAAGCACAGGTGATATGCTGTCGAGCTTTACTATTTGTATTTCATATGGTAATGACCCTGTTATTATTATTGTCTGCAGCCTGTCCATGTTTTTTATTGCTTGATCTATGGCTGCTCCTTGCGTTTGTCCTACTCCAGGACCTGATATCGCTATTGCTGTTGTTTCCTTTCCTTTCAGGTCAGCTCCTATTTGGAGGCTGTCTACCATTTTTTCATCAAGGTAGAAGTCTATGGTTGTGTTCAGTATCTCTCTTCCATCGGTGCTTGTTACAACATCCATGTTTTTTGTAATTTCGGCATGTCTCTTCGCTGCTTCGGGACTTAGGTGAACTGCAAATTCAAATGTGCACACCCACTGGTTTTCACCTGTTGGGTTGCATTCTCTTACCCCACTACAACTTCCATCATCCCTGCATACGAATGGTATGTCTTTTTTTCCTCCTGTGAAAACAGTTTCATTACCAATTTTGGCTTCAAACTTTCCTTGTTTTCCTATTAGTTCTTTAACTTCGTCTGCAGTTGCACCTCCTAACTCCACCAGCACAAACTTTCTTCCTGAGAGGTCGTTAGCTGGTCTAATCTTTAGGTCGGCCAGCCCATAAACATTAAGCCTATTATCCATGACTTTTATCAAATCGGAAATGTCTTTGTCGGTTATGGGTTGGTCTGATTTTGGCTCGAGTAGAACCCTTGTTCCTCCTGATAGTTCTAAACCTTGTTTAAGGTTACTTTTTCTTGCTTCCCCCACGGTTATTTCTGGTTTTCCCCTAGTCAGGTATGTGTATTCTCCTTTGTTTGTGACTATGCTTATCTTTTTTTGTGGTAGTATCTTGTTGATTTCTTCTTTTAGTTCTGTTGAGTTAGTAACTTTTACACCATTTATTGCTATCACTTCCATATTCATTTCAAGGTTTGTGTACGTTTCAGCTGTTTTTATTGTTAGATTTTCATATGTGAAACCGATGGAGTTTGTTACGTTATATGAGAATTTTCCCTTGTTAGTTTCTATTTCTACAGTTTTTTCAGTCGTCTCATATTCCGCTATGCTGTTTTTGTAGTCTTGAACAGTTTTTATTTCAATATCATTAACTGATATAATTTTTTGTCCAATTGTTAAACCTTGTTCTGCTGCAAGGCTGTTTGATTCCACAGTTTTTATTTCGACCCCTTCTGCCCATGGGTTGTAACTTATTGCTAAAGCTGTTATTATTAATGCAAAGATGAGTACCCAAACTCTTATGGTAAAGAATTTTTTAATTGGCATCTTTCACTCCTTCTTTCTTCTCTGTGTACCAAAGTATTAGTCTGGCATTTAGGAGGTAAGTCATAATGACATCCATGACTAAACCTATTATCAGTACGAGGAACATTTCTTTTATAACAAACGATGTTGTTATTAAATAACCAATACCTAGTGCTGCAAGCCCAGCAGCTGTCATTGTAAGTCCTGTCGCCGCTGAGCTGAATATTCTGTCCATTATTCTTCCTTCTTTTCGTTTATACATCCTGGTTGTTAGCAGTATGTCTGTGTCTACCGAATAACCGATAAGTAGGAGAACACCGGCTATCCCTGCAGTTGACATTCTCATACCCAAAAGATCGACGACGGCTATGGTACAAAGCATGTCTGCAAAGGCTGAGAGTATAACAGCTGCTGATGGTACAACAGCCCTGAATATGATCACAACCACTATTGACATCATTAAGAATCCTATTAGGAGGGCTATCATCATCTCTTTATAGAAGGATTGACCAAGGGTGGCT
>JAWABC010000052.1:0-1354 GCA_038884815.1 Candidatus Nanoarchaeia archaeon
AGCGATTTAACGGCTCGGAGGTTGCACCTCCTCGACCCATATTTTTTCTCACTCCGTTCGAAAAAACATCGTGAAATCGCATATGTTAATCTCAATTAAAGCGAACTCTGATACCCCCGACCACCCACCCCTAAATAGCAGATTGTCGCCTAACTAAAAAGGAAAAAACTTCATTTATCTTACCATGATAGGTGAAGTTTAGTTTACAGCTCTTTCAAAAGATAAACTTTATAAATCCCTCCCTAGTAGGAAAAGTGTCTTCAAGGTGGTTGAAATGCTTCTAGAGCAAAAAAAGCTTTTGGAATATTTAAGCAGCAGTGAGCTGACTTGGCCTGGCAACATTTATGCCTGCGGTGACTTTATCAGGTCAAGAATATTCGAGGAGACTGGTTTGGTTACCACTTCTAATAAGAGAGTGATAGACTCGGAATTTTTATGGTATTATGCTGAATTTGATATCAGGAAAAAAGACTTGCTTCCAGAGTACTTCGCAAGGCATTTCGGTGAGAGGTTGGTTAAAATTTCTGATCATCACCCTAACTTTCCTCCAGCACCGATAGAGGTAAAAGTTTTCAAGGCAAATCTGAGGGAAATTGTCGAAGATGGTGTTAAAAAGTTAAACGAAGTGGGCAGCAAAAGGTTTTCCCTAGCTTTGCTCTAAATCCAAAGTTTTTTAAACCTGTTTTCTGTTTTTGTTTTTATGGAGATTTGTACTGTTGGCGGTTATGCTGAGGTTGGAAAGAACATGACCGCTGTAAAAGTTGGTGATGACGTTGTTGTAATCGATATGGGTTTCTTTCTTCCAAAACTTATTGACTTTGAGGAGGAGGGTGGTGATAGGAAAACAATCACTTCTGATGTTTTGATGAAGATGGGTGCTATCCCTAATGACAAGGTTGTGGATTCTTGGAAAAAGTTGACCAAGGCTATTGTTCTGAGTCATTGTCACCTTGACCACATCGGAGCAGCGCCTTATCTCGCTAACGGATATAATTGTCCTGTCATTGGTACGCCTTACACGGTTGAGGTTTTGAGGAACATGATCAAGGAAGACGAGCTGCATATGAGGAATGAAATCAAGCCGTTGAATCCAAATTCAAGCTTTAAGGTTTCAAAGAACATGGAGGTTGAGTTGATTAATATGACCCATTCAACTCCTCAGACTGCTATGATTGCAGTTCACACAAAGGAGGGTGTTATCCTTTATGCTAATGACTTCAAGTTTGACAATCACCCTGTTATCGGTAAAAAACCCAACATGAAGAGGCTGAAGCAGATTGGCCAGAAGGGGGTTAAGGCTTTGGTTGTTGATTCGCTTTATGCTGCTGATGAGCGCAAAACACCATCTGAGAAG
>JAWABC010000052.1:1364-6105 GCA_038884815.1 Candidatus Nanoarchaeia archaeon
GAGAAGGTTGCTCGTGAAATGCTGAAGGATGTTATGTTGGGTACTGGTAATGATAACAATGCTGTTATTGCAACGACCTTTGCTTCTCACATTGCCCGTTTGAAGAGCATTTATGACTTTGGTGTGGAGCTTGATCGGAAGGTTGTTTTTCTGGGTAGGAGCATGATGAAGTACATCCTTGCTGCTGAGAAGCTTAACCTTGTGAAGTTTAAGAAGGCTCAGGTGGTTGGTTATGCTAACAAGGTGAAGAAGAAGTTGCTGGAAATTGAGCGTGAGGGTCGTTCTGATTACCTTATTGTCTGTACGGGTGGTCAGGGCGAGCCTGGTTCTGTGCTCAGTAGGATGACCACCAACCAGCTTCCTTTTGAGTTCATGGCAGATGACCACGTCATTTTTTCTTGCAAGACGATTCCCGTACCTATTAATCAGGCTAACAGGGCTGTTTTGGAAGGAAGGTTGAAGAAGAGGAAGGTTAGGATTTTTACTGACATCCATGTTTCTGGTCACGCCGGCCGTGAGGATTTGCGTGATTTAATCAAGCTTGTCAAGCCTGAACACATAATTCCTGCTCATGGCAACATGTCGATGCTTACTGCTCTGGGTGAGTTGGCGACGGAGATGGATTACCAGCTTGGGAAGAATGTTCACATAACCGGTAATGGTCAAGTTCTTAGTTTGAGGTAGAATGCGCCGACAGGGATTTGAACCCTGGTCAACGGCTTGGAAGGCCGCTATTCTGCCACTGAACTATCGGCGCTCTTAAAAAAATTTACGTTTTAGAATTCTTATAAACCTTTCTGTTCAAAGAACGGTTTGGCTTTTGTTTTTTTGCTTTCTTCCTTAGCTTCATGCTTAGCTTCTTGTTTTGTTTCAGCGTTTACTCTTTTAAGCCCTTCCTGTATCACAGAGTCTTTCCACCCTTTTGCTTTGAGACTTTGTATTATCTTATCTTCTTTTATGTTTAATTTTTTGCATGTTGTTATGTATGTTGTGAGTTTTTTCATGTCATCGCTTTCATAAGGTGCCTTCTTCATGGTTTCATCTCTTTTCTTGTCCCACTTTATATCTTCGAATGCGTACTCCACCTGTGCCTTTGTCCAACCTTTTTCTAGCAACGCTTTTGATATCTCAACCTTTTTTACTCCTTTTGCGAGTTGTGCTTTTATGTAGTTCTTTACAGCTTCCAGGTCTTTTTCTGTCTTGAAGGGTGACTTTTTCCTCATTATCTTTCCCATGCTCATTTTTCCCCTGTAGAAGTTTATGTAAACTATTCCCAAAACAAGTATGAGCAGTATTATCGCTATCCACAGCCAAGGTACCTTTCCTTTTGTTTTGCAGTCTTCTGGGCAGACTTCTTCATCTTCGTCAGGCCTTTCGCATCTCCCGTTGCCGCACTCGTAGGTTTTTTGTGGTATCTGAGTGGTGGGCATCTTTTTTGGCACCACCAATGTTTTTAATTCATACATTCTTGCGGTTGTCACCATGGTTTTCACCACATACATTATTGTTGTTGATGTTAATGTGTTGTAATAGAATTTGACTATTGGGTCTGCTCTTTCAACTTCAAAGTTTGGCTTTTCGAAGGTTATGTCTGATAATGACTGTGCAACTTCTTTTGGTATTACCTCATAAACATATGCATCCGTGATGCTTGCTTTTGGTGAGATTGTCTTTTTTACAACGCTGTAAACATCGCTTGTTCCGTCTGTGTTGGTGACCTTGTAGACGATGAGTGTTATTTGCACGCTGACCTTTTCTTGGTACTCAAATATCTCTCCTATGTTTTCAGTAAAGAGCTCTTCTATGTCTGATGGGTTTACAACCATGTTGTCTCTGACTTCTGATATCTTTGTCACCTTCCATGGTAGGGTTTGTATGAATGCTTCTATGTCACCTTGTATCGTTGCAAGTTTTTCTTCCTTCTCCTCCATAGATATGTTCATCTTTTTTATTTCTTCAATCTGTGTTTTGAAGTTTTCTAGAGTTAGCAGGCTGTCTTCTACTTTTAGCACCCACGCTATTTCCTCTGTTTTTAGTGCTTGGAGTTTTTGTATTGCCTCGTTTATCATCTCTTCAACCTCTTGTATTGCTTCTGGTACCGCAGTTGTATAAACTTCTATTTTTTCTGTTTGGCTTCTTCCAGCAACGCTAACGTACAAATCCTTTGTTGTCTTTTTGGTTACGTTGGGCGTGGTTGTTATGTTAAAGGTTGATAATGGTATTTTGAGTGTGTAATTGTTCATTGATTGGTTGTCTATCTCGTATATCTCAGGCCTTGTGGTGCTTATGTCGTAGAACGTTGTTGTGTAGGAAGTGCTTCCTCCCATCTCTGTGAAGTCTATCCTTAAATCGCTAAGCTCAACGAATCCGTCGCTTTCGGCTTTTATTTTAACAGTTAGTGCACAGTCTCCTATTTGGTCTGGTGTGCAGTAGCTTAGCATCTCTGTTAGTGATTCGTTGAATGCCTTGTCAGACTCCCAGTCGTTGAACCTGTCTGGTGTTATCATAGAGGTAAGGTTGCCTTGGTATTGTCCCGGCGCTATTCTTATGAAGTAGTTTTTTGACGGCTCTTGGCTGCAGTAGGCCATCCCCCAATCCTCGCCTACTCCCATCTGGCAGTTGTATTTTGATACTGCAACTGCATTGTCTCTTGAAACCTCATATGCTTTTTCGTTTTTGTCTGTCAGCAGACATATTAGGTAGTAACCTTGTATTGCTTTTTCTATGTTGAGGTTGCATGCGTTCCAGCTTGATATGCTGCTTCCTCTTGGTAGCAGGCATTTTTGCAGTCCGCCGTATGCAACCACCCCTCCCTCGAATGATAGTAGTACTGCATGCAGATTTGCTGTGCTTGTGGTTACTGGTTTGTATTTTGCGCTTATTTGATAATTCTTGGCATATGGCAAGTCTATCTGCTGGCAGTAGTAGGTTTCGTTTGATTCCACGTATTGTATGCTTCCTTCATTGTTTACCTGTAACCCTTCTGGCAGCACCAAAGTTCCATAAGTTCCTAAGAAGTTTCCTATGTATTTCCATTCCGGTTTTCCTGATTCTTCAGGAACGTCCATTGTCAGGAACATTACTGGGCTGCTTCCTGGGACTACTCTCATCTGTATGCCGTCTATGTTTGCCCCCGCGGGCAGTTTTAACCCGAATGTCTTTTCCTCGTTTGCAGTAAAGGTGAAGTTTTTTCTGCTTTCCGGATTTGTTGTTATGGTCTCGGCAGCTGTTGACTTGAATGTTTTGTTTATAGAAGAGAGGTATTCTCTGAGCTTCATCTTTTCTCTGTTGTTGTCGAATTCAACTATTATCTCGCTGTCAGCATCCACATTTCCGTTGAATGTTATGTTTATGTAACCATCCAGCTTTTCCTCTCCTAGGTATTTCTGTTTCTGTAATTCTATACCTATAGAAGGTTCTACTATAGCATAACCTGTGTAGCTTATTTGGTTTGTTTTGATGATTTCATTTATGACTATCAAGCCTGCTGTGAATATCAGAACCAAGAATATTGTCCTCGTTACCAGACTCATTAGCCTTACCTCTTTTTGATTATTTTTTGTTGTTTTTTCTATATTTAAAGTTTTGGTTTCCCTCGCTATATCTATTTCGTCATGCAGTTTCTTTATTTCTGCTATAATTCTTTTCTTATTCCTCTGCTCAAGGGTGTTGTATAAAGGTTCTATTGTTGAGTATAGCACTGCTGCTGCTTCAGGGTCTTTTTTCAGCATTTCCTTTGTGTCTTTCATGATTTTTACTATCTCTGCTATGGTTTTCTTTGCTTCTGGCGTGATTTCTTTTTTGGCGGCTCTCTTTTCCAGCATCTTTTTTATTATCAACGCCAGTGCAAGTATAAGCAGTAGTATGAATAATATAAGTAGTAAGAGTAAGAAGTCTCCTGTTGTGAATTCTTTGAGGAAGTTCTTTATAACTTCTATGGTTGTCATCCCTACCTTCTCAGGTGTTGGTGGCATTACAACAGGCGCCCCTGTTATTTCTTCTTCTTCGGGTGTTGGTTTTGGTGGTATGCTGGGTGTTGGTGGTATTATTTCCGTAACGTTAGTCTCGTTTGTTGGTTTTTTCTTTCCACCTCCACCTCCTCCACTTGGTGGTGTGGGTGTTGTTGGTGAATAATCAACTGTTATGTTTCTTGTTCCATAAGCCCCCACCATCATGTTGTAGCTGTCCGTGCAGTTTATGCTCCATGAATAAACTCCATTACTTAGCTCCACACTTATTGTATTGATCGTGTTTGGTGTTATGCTAGTGCTTGTTGTGTTTATTTCCTCATTTATTATCAGGCTGCAGTTTGAAATGCTGTTCTCAACATCGTATGGTGTGAACGTGAAGTCTATGGTGTTGGTTGTTGTGTTTGTTGCATCGTCATCTGGTTTGTCTAAGTCTATCCATGGCTCATCATTTATTTCGTTGATTCCTATTTCAAAGCTTGTTGTTGCACTTAAACCTTCGGAGTCTTGTGCCGTTATTATAATTGTAATGCTTCCTGTTGCGTTGTTTATTGCATCGCATATTAAATCACCATTTTTTATGCTGCAGTTCATGCTGTTTGTGTCATTGGTTGTTACTGAAGGTGACGATGGGTTTTTATCATCTTCAACGTCTCTGAAGTAATTCTGCCAATAAACTTGGTTTGATATGTTATTGTCTGAAGAATCTTCATTTATTGTTACAGTGCTATTATCTACCAAATCCCACCACGGCTGGTCGTTTACTGTGCTGA
>JAWABC010000053.1:0-5760 GCA_038884815.1 Candidatus Nanoarchaeia archaeon
TCCTACCCAAAGCTCTTTTTAGGCCTTCTAAGCTGTGAGCATTGTGCTCAGCTTTGCTAAGGTCACACTGAGCTCTCCTTGTTACGACATCTTTCCTATGCTTTATGTAATAACCAATAACGTCCTTCAAGTTCAGGATCTTTGGCTGATTATCTACGAGAGCGAGCATGATAACACCAAAAGTAGTTTGCAACTGAGTGTTCTTGAAAAGCTGATTGAGCAAGACGGTGTCATCAACACCCTTCCTTAACTCAATCACTACACGCATACCTTTCTTGTCAGACTCATCACGTATATCTGTAATGCCTTCAACCTTTTTGTCTTTAACAAGGTCTGCGATCGATTCAATAAGCATGGATTTGTTAACCATGTAGGGGATCTCCGTAACGATGATGGATTTCTTCTCCTTTTTTTCCTCGACATGCGTCTTGGCTCTCAAAATAATTTTGCCTCTGCCTGTTGCATACGCAGAATGAATACCAGAACGACCTACGATAAAACCACCAGTCGGGAAGTCAGGACCAGGGATCCTCTCAATAAGCTCGCTTATTTCAATGTTGGGATTGTCAATAGCGGCCACTATTGCATTAACAACCTCCTTTATGTTATGAGGTGGTATATTAGTTGCCATACCAACAGCAATACCAGAACTGCCATTAACCAGAAGATTTGGCAACTTAGCAGGAAGTATCGAAGGCTCCTTTGCTGTATTATCGAAATTAGGAACGAAATCAACTGTTTCCTTCTCGATATCAACCAACAGCTCTTCAGCTATTTTGGATAAGCGTGACTCCGTGTATCTCATCGCAGCTGGAGCATCCCCATCAACAGAACCAAAGTTACCTTGACCGTCAACTAAGGGGTACCTCAAAGAAAAATCCTGAGCCATCCTGACAAGAGTATCATAAATAGCAGCATCTCCATGAGGGTGTAACTTAGCCATCACATTACCTACAACAGTAGCAGACTTTCTAAAAGGCTTGTTATGAAGCAGACCAAGCTGATACATGGTATAGAGAACTCTTCTGTGTACAGGCTTCAAGCCATCACGAACATCAGGTAATGCTCTTCCAACTATTACAGACATGGCATAATCCACATAGGATTCCTTCATTTCCTCTTCAATCAGCCTTTTCTGAATTTCTGCCATCTTACCTCAAACATCCAAGTTCTTAACTTCTTTAGCGTACCTGAAAATGAAATGCCTTCTAGGTTGTACTTGATCACCCATCAAAATGCTAAACATCTGGTCAGCACCAACTGCATCCTCAATAGTAACTTGTTTCAGTGTCCTTGTTTCAGGATTCATTGTTGTTTCCCACAACTGCTCGGGATTCATCTCACCTAAACCTTTAAAGCGTTGAATTGAAACATCATCTTTACCAATCTCATCAAGGAGTTTCTGCAACTCCTCATCATTCTTTACATAATAATCCTTCTTACCTTTCCTAACCTTATACAACGGAGGCAAAGCAATGTAAACAAAGCCTGCCTCTATCAGAGGACGCATATAACGATACAAGAAAGTCAGACCAAGGCACAATATGTGATTGCCGTCTACATCCGCATCATTCATTAGTATAATCTTATGATAACGAGCTTTTGAGATGTCAAACTCATCATTGACACCTGTTCCTATGGCAGACATCAAAGTAGTTATTTGTTCACTCTTGAAAATTTTATCTATTCTTGCTTTCTCAACGTTAAGTATTTTACCACGCAGGGGCAGAATAGCTTGAAATTCTCTTGAACGACCTTGCTTAGCAGAGCCACCAGCAGAGTCACCCTCAACTATGAACAGCTCCGACTTTGAAGGGTCTTTTTCCTGACAATCAGCAAGCTTGCCAGGCAAACTACCAGACTCAAGAACAGATTTCCTCCTTGTCAACTCCCTCGCCTTTCTTGCAGCCTCCCTAGCTTTGGCGGAGGTGATAGACTTCATAACAATGGACTTGGCAACGCCAGGGTTTTCCTCAAAGAACGTGGAAAGGGCTTGATAAGTTATTGAATCAACCAAACCTTTAATCTCCAAGTTACCCAACTTAGTTTTTGTCTGACCCTCAAACTGCGGTTCAGGAACTTTAACAGAGATGATTGCCGTTAAACCCTCCTTAACATCAGAACCTGACAACTTCAGATCAGTAATCTTATTCTTCTTAATATAATCATTAATCACTCTGGTGAGGGCAGTAGAAAAGCCTGAATAATGAGTGCCGTGCTCAACTGTGTTAATGTTGTTACAGAAAGAAAAAACAGACTCAAGGTAACCGTCATTGTACTGCATCGCAACCTCAACATAGGCCTTCTTATCCTCCTTCTGAAAATAAATAACCTTGTCATGCAAAACCTTCTTGTTCTTGTTCAAGTACTCAACGAAAGAAACAAGGCCGCCATCATACTGAAAGGTCTTTTCAAGATTGGCACGCTCGTCCTTAATCGATATCCTCACGCCCTTGTTGAGGAAGGCAAGCTCCCTCAACCTCTTTGAAAGTATGTCAAAGCTGAATTCTACTGTTGAGAATATTTGATCGTTGGGCAGAAAGGTTACAGAAGTGCCTGTGTCCTCAGCATCACCCATAACCTTAAGCTCTGTAGTTGGCTTACCATACTCATACCTCTGATAATGAATTTTGCCATCACGCTTGACCTTGACTTCGAGCCATTTTGACAATGCGTTAGTAACAGAAATTCCGACACCGTGCAAACCACCTGAAACCTTATAAGTTTCCTTATCAAACTTACCACCTGCGTGCAAAGTGGTCATAACTACTTCTACAGCGGACTTCTTCTCACCGGGGTGAACATCAACAGGAATGCCCCTCCCATCGTCAGAGACTGTTATAGAGCCGTCAGAATGAATCGTAACAGAGATTTGTTTGCAAAAACCAGCCAAAGCCTCATCGATGGAGTTATCAATTGCTTCATAAACTATATGATGGAGACCTCTAACACCAACATCACCAATAAACATAGCTGGTCTTTTCTTAACAGCCTCAAGGTCTTTCAAAACTTGAATGCTCTCTGCTGAATACTTCCTTTTTTCATCTGTCATTTTTAGAGCCTCTTGACTAAATTGCTTGGTTTTTCCAGGTCAAATCTCACCCCTAGAACCATGTTAAAAATGGTTGATTTCTTTAAAAATCTTTGCTTGGCCAAAACCCTCAAATTTGCGGTCTACAGGCTCTGGGAAGGCCAAAAACTTAAAAAAAAGAGAAAGGTTTATATAGGATGAGTGGAGGTTTTTCAAGCCCTTTTTCTTTCAAACTAAAGAATGACGATGTTACAGCACACACAGCAGCATGCACAACAAAAACAAAAATTGGTATACCCCACCTAACATTCTACATAGTTACTGAAGACAAATGCGCAACGATTCCTGCTTTATTAAGTGATAAAGTACATGAGAAGCAAGAAGAGATGTATAAAGCGGAACTTGAAAGGATAGCAAGCGTAAAACAAACTCTTGGCAAAAATTAATCTAACTTCTTAACCATATAAGGACCTTCTAACTTATAACCCAGACTCTTATAATAAGAACGCACACCTACACCCGAAATTATGACTATTTTGTTATAACCATGTTCTTTTGCAATAGATTCAGCTTTACCAAGGAGCATTGCACCAAAACCCTTATGCTGCATCTGACCTTTACCTGGCTCTTTACCAATTTGAACAAGGGGAGAATAAACATGAAGTTCCCTAACAAGAGCAGATTTTTTTGTGATTTCTTTTCTCAAACTCTTAAAGGGGAAACGCAACCTGCAAAAACCAACCAAGACATCATTCTTAGGGTCCTCGACTGAAATGAAGAATTCCCTGCCCTTAGAAGCGTCATAAGGCCTAACCATAACTTCTACACGCTCAACCCTTTTTGCCCTGCCAACCTCCCTACACCTTATGCATCTACACCTTGTACCATGCTCCTTCATGTATCTTGAAACGTACTGCCTTAGATTGGTCTTATCAACACCAGCGACTGTAACCTTAGTAGGGATGTCACGCTGAACTCTCATAATACGAACATAAGGAGGCACTTCAGACTTGAACTTGGCGATAATCTCAACAGCATCCTTCGTTGTTAAGGGTTTGTATCTTCCTTCTTTGTACATACTGTGAAGCTTTGTCCCTTCCAAAACCATACAAGGGTAAAGCTTCAACATGTCAGGACGAAAGTCAGGATTGGTGAACAATTCTTTCAGTGAAGAAAGGTCTTTTTCAGGACTTGAACCTGGAAGGCCGAGCATCATGTGTGCATTAACTTTGAAACCCAAATCCTTCAAAATAAGCATAGACTTAATGGAATCAGCGACAGAATGACCCCTCTCAATCTTCTTCAAGACATCATCATAAGTTGACTGGATGCCCAGCTCAACTCTTGTACAGCCAAGCTTCAACATTTCGTTGGCATGCTTAAGCATCGCATAATCAGGCCTTGATTCTATTGTCAAGCCAACACACCTTATAAGGGAAGACTCGTTCCTCTTTTGCTCTTTCATAAGGGAGGATTTTTTCTTCAAGGCAAGGATTTTTTTCTGGATTTTTCCAATGCGTTCCTTGTCATCTATGTTTTCCGTCGGAAGTTCAAAAAAATCCTTGAATTTTTCAAAGTCAAGATTTTGTTCTTTAAAGAAATGAGTTGAGAAATCATTCAAAGCCTTAAAGCAATAAGTTATGAATTCCTCTTGATATTTTTTTGGAAAGGACGGGAATGTGCCACCCATAACAATAAGCTCAACCTTATCAGGCATGTGGTCAAGCAAGATGTACTGTTCCAGACGATTAAAGATTTGTAGATAAGGGTCATAAAAATTTCTCACAGCACGCATTGTAGCAGGTTCCTTCCCAGTGTAGCTTTGAGGGACAGAGCCAAAAAAAGAGTCTGGGCCACCAGGGCAAGGGACGCATTTGCCATGAGGGCATTTTATTGGTTTCGTCATAACAGCAACCACTGCAACACCTGAAACGACACGAGAGGGTTTTGATATTAGATGCTTGAGCTTTGGAATCTGGCTTTCAGAAGCATGCATAAGAATTTGGGTTATCGAAGGGAAAACCTTAGGATGGTATTTCCTTGCCAACTTTCTTCTTAACTTAAGAGTTTGCTCTAGAGAGAGATTGTCTTCAATTATTTTGCTGATAAGCTCTTGGTAAAACTTTTTCATCTTGGTTTTAGCATAAGTCACACTTTTTAAGATTTTGCATCATACACCTTACTGAATCAATAAAGAACAATAAGAAAACTTTTAAATACGAACTAATAATAAGAGAAATGATGAAATTGAGGATGAACGAGGTGAATGCCAACTTCTGGAAGAGGGTGCTGGCATACATCATAGATGCGGTTATAGTGAATGTAATAATAATATGGCCATTCCAAAAAACTCTAACAGAACTAACTTCTGCTTACCAAGACCAAAATTTACTAAAATATATGACAGCAATAAACGAGGAGGCTTTAAGGAATGCTCTACCACAATTAGGGTTGCTGTTCGTGATAATATCGCTGCTAACAATAGCCTACTGGGCTTTGCTTGAACACAAGTTCGGGCAGAGCATAGGAAAGATGATTATGAAAATATATGTAAAATCAGATGAAAAAATATTGACACTTTGGCAGTGCGTAGTAAGGAACATAAGCAAAATATCAGGCATACTATTAATAATAGACTGCATAGGGATAATAAGCAACAACCAAAGGTATTTGGAAAGGGTGAGCAAAACAAAGGTCATTGAAAAGAGGTTCACAATATGAACGACGGA
>JAWABC010000054.1:0-5627 GCA_038884815.1 Candidatus Nanoarchaeia archaeon
CTGTTCCGTACTCTATAAGAAGAGAGGTGTTATGCTGATACCCTTCAATAACGTTAGGCTCATAAGAAAGGGTTATGTTATACTTAATGAAACTGTATGTCACTGTGTTAATGTTAAGCTCTCCAACGCTGTCAAACTCCTGATTTTTCGGATTCTTCAATCCGCTAATTCTGACTTCGGCAGTTGTAGAGCCAGTCTTAATAATTTTTAGCATCATACTATTTTCTTTCGGATTGTAAAAATCAATCCAGTTATCACCGCTCACAATCCATGTTTTCCACTGTGATTCAGGCTTTTCAATGACAAAAAGCTCTTCCTGAGTTGTTACTGTAAAAACGTAAGTGTCAAGAACATTCTTAGGCTTGTAAGTGAATTTTATTTTGTCCACAAACTTTTTTGTCTCAAAAGGATTAGTGAAGCTTCCGCTATCACTTTTTTCCTCTATAATTATAAAGTTCTTTTTTGTTCTGATGTCCATTTTTTTTGAAAAAACAGGAAGGCTTATGGAATAATCATCTTTCAGCTTGTTTGCAGTGTGGCTGTCCGCAGCTCGCAAAGTCAAATAATGCCTTCCGAAAGAAAGATTTGAAATGTCATAACTCAAATTGTAAA
Organism: Candidatus Nanoarchaeia archaeon; assembly: GCA_038884815.1. Classification (GTDB taxonomy): domain Archaea; phylum Nanobdellota; class Nanobdellia; order SCGC-AAA011-G17; family VGLX01; genus JAWABC01. Next base: position 613 of record JAWABC010000054.1, read on the forward strand.
CATACGAGGTCACATTCAAATTATTCACGTTGTAAATACTTACGCCATCAATGCTGACGTTCAGACTGTAAAAGTTGCTATCTGTCCACGTCCAGTTTCCCGTTAAGGTATCGTACTTGTAAGAATCATTACCTCCGGGAAAGTTATAGCTGACAAGCTGAGGTCTTACAGCGTCCAAAAAGACGTTATAAGTTTTTGTTTGAGTAAAGTTACTTGCATTAGATAAGTCAACGCATTCTCCGTACACTTCACTATATTTTTCGTCTGAAACGTTATAGAAGCACTCAAAAAGCACAGGTATGTTTATGGAATCATTATATTTTGAGCAGAGCACTCCTGTATTGTTCCAGTAGAGACTGCAGTTACCGGTAGGGTTGGTGTCATAACTTGTGGTGTTAGACAAGAGTATGTGAAACACGTTATTTTCGCCTAAAGCATAAGAAGAAGAAACATTAAGGCTTATGTTGTAAATAGAAGGAAAACTGGGAGCGCTAGGCGTGTAACTGTAAATTTCCCATGCAAAATCAACCTCTTGGGTTAGAGGTCCGGAGCAAATATTCTCATCATAATCAATGCTGTTCGCTTGGCAGGAGTAATAGAAAGAGGAACCCCAACAATACCTGTAAGAAGAAACATAATCATTATACATCTGAATCCTGAGCAAGTGCATTGTCGCATTAGTGAAGTTATACTCAACCACGTCACTCCACACAGTCTGGTTATAAGCGGTGAAATTAGTGCTTAGCTGCCCGCCGTCAAAAGTTATGTTAACACGAGTTCCAGTCACGCAGTCATCAGTAAGCCCGTTCCGATGACACAGAACAACTCTCGTGGCATTGCTTATGAAATGGGGGTAATACTCGATGTAAGGAACAGACCATACTTTCATCTGAATAAGTTCTGTGCTTGTTGCGTTGCTGAAATTCAGAACCTGAATGCCATGCCCCGGAGAGCCAAAACCATTGTCCGCAGTGTATAGCCATCCGGAACCGCCGCCGAAACTGCATTCCGCATCAGCTGTCCATATCTGAGTAAGCTCTGAGGACGCAAAAGAAGATAAAACTGTCGCAAAAAATACATATAACAATACATATAATGCTTTACGCATTATCCGTAACCTCCTCCACTTGCACGGCTCTTAGCATACATAACCACAGTTGAGATAAGAGTTATGGTGACGCAAATCCAAGGCAGGTACTGCATCACAAAAAGTGTGTAAGGAAACTGGTTTGCGAAGTCCTCAAACTGAGGCTCAGTAACCACGTGCCCGAAAAGGTTGCTGAGAATCATGCTGAAAATAACTAATAACACAATGCCGAAAATGTTTACAACCAAAAAAATTGGATGGCTTGGAATAAGAAAGCTTGATATGACAAGCCCTGCAGTGAGTGCAAGAATTAAAAAAATGAAGGTGTAGTCATAATAATGGGGCATCATGGTCATTGTAGTTTCGACACTTGCAACTTCAGGAATGCTTGGGTTGGCAGAAGTTATTTCGTGCATGATTTTTGAAACAACAAAACTTATAAGAATCACTGCCAGCGCAACAAAAGTTATGTAAGAAATCACGAACATTATCTGGCCAAGCTGCCCTTTCTTGCTCTTCACCGTTTTCGGAATCCTAAAAAAACACGTAGTCATCCTTTGTGTTCCTCTTCTTTTTGAACCGAAGACGCACTTCCTGATTTTGTCGGATTATGAAACGCAAAGCATCACTTCTGCTTGCATTTTTGATGCCAACGTTTTTAAGGCTGTTGACAACTTCGCAAAGGTAACGGTCAATTTCTTCGTCATAACTCAACAACTTGCGACCCATAAACTATCACACTCTCCAAGCAGGACCGTACATTTCCTCCTCCTTCTTTTTTTTGTCACTGTGCATTTTGTCAATGCTCCATATAACCCAGTGCACGAACAAGAACGCAAAGAATAACAAAGTCATCATTATCATAATCCAGAATATTCTCCACATAGCAAAAGCCCAGCTTTGCCCGGCATCACTAGCCATTCTTGCACCAACCCACACTGTCATGTCCAAGAAAACTATTGTGAGAAGCAGGAAAAGGTAGCTGAAAGCCATGCTCTTATGAATCGAAGTGAAATAGACAGTAAGTCCTAGGCAGATAAACAACAAAAGCCCAAGGAATAGTGGTGTTGCTATCATGTCTTTATCTCTCGGTAATGCGTGAACCTCTCTTGTTGTCCCATCGCAGAGCCTGACAAGGTAATCCCCCTGAGGCAGAGTAAAATTAAAACCGTAAATGTTGCCATTAACAAGTGAGAGTTCGCTAACATTCTGAGCCACCGTGCCGTTTGAGTGGATAATGTCGTAAGTTGTGCAGTTCCCAAGCATGGTCGGAGTAAGCATGGTGCAGTTCGTAACTATCTGCACTGTATCCCCGCACATAGGCATTTCCGCCTTTCCTTCTTGGGCTACTAGAATTACGGCAAAAGCCCATAGTAAAAAAAGTAATGGTTGCTTTGATTTAAATACTTTACCGTTTTTTTCAGATAATCTCCCCATGAATGTACCTCGCTGTGTAGTTCCACACAGATTCGGCATTAGTCGTGTCAGGATAATAAGTCAAGTTCCTGCTTGGATAATTCCAAATATCTTCTCTTGACAAGTTGCTTGTCGGCTGATAATACGTCAAATTCCTTTCAGCATACTCCCACACTTCGGTAGCTGTGAGGTTTGCATAGTACGGGAACACAGGCATCTGATAATACGTAAGATTCCTTTCCGCATACTCCCAAACGTGTTCGGCAGTAAGGTTGCTTGTGGAAGTTACAGGAGTGTAAGTAAGGTTTCTCTGCTCATAACTCCATACCTGCTCGGCTGTAAGGTTGGCGTAGTAAGGGAACCACGTAAGGCTTCTTGAAACGTACTCCCACACTTCCTGAGCAGTGAGGTTGCTGGAAGAGTACTTCGGATAAAAGGTTAGGTTTCTTTCCCCGTACTCCCAAACCTGCTGAGCAGTCAGGTTCGCCAGTTGAGGAAGCCATGTTAGGTTGCGCTCCGAATAGTTCCACACGTGCATTGCGGAAGGACACTTGCTGCTGGTGTTAGTCACGTGCATTTCCCCGCTTCCCTTAACGTCCTGAACAATTCCGAAAGTAAAATCGGCGTCAATATTAATCCAGTTCGAAAAAAGCGCAAAAGAATTACTATAAGCTGCGTTAATGCGCATCCACACAGTGTAAGGATAAGTTGCGGAAGCATTGCCGATGTAGTAACTTACGTTTTTGTTAACAGCGTTGCTTAAAAACTGGTCAACACCTGAAGGGTTTGTGCTGCTCGCTGCAGTTCCTGACAAGGTTAAAGTGTTAGGAAGCGTGTCCCAGTTCGCCGTTGCATAATTCCAGACCTGCATTGTTATCACAGGAATGGAGTCGCTTTCTCCGGCATAATAAAAATTCAAGACGCTTATGTTTTTGCTGTACACATCGCTTGCGTTAAAAACCCAGTAAGCTTCGCAGCGCCTAGCGCCACCAGAAGAAACACTGCTGCATTTTATGTAAGTGCTGTCAAAAAGCATCATGTCAATGCCTGAGCCTGTCCAAGTTCCAACTAAAGAACCCATAAGCGGAGCATTTTCATCTTCCTCACTGTACAGGTAATACTTAAGGAAAGAATACGAACACTGAGCACTCAACATATAAACTCCCAATGTTGACGGAGCTGTTAAGTCATAATAATACAACCCGTCATCAGCCATGCCTATCATAGGAGCATTTGTAAGTATCTTGTTGTGCGAACCGTTGCTGAGAGGGGCGTATATTGATAAGTAGCACGAACCGTTACTAATTGCCTGCCCCTGATTATCCTTGAGCTGCACAAAAACTGTGGCGGGCTCTTCCGGGTCGTATTCAGTTCCTGAAATTTCCACCTTACCAATTGGGGCGTTCTCATAGCTCACATCAACCCATGCTGTTACGGCTCCGGTGTTTGCCAGTGTTGGTCGCAGAACCGCTGTGTAAGTTCCTTCCTTTGTTATGATGTTCGTGCAGTCAAAAGTGACAATAGCTCTTCCGGCATCCGCATAAGTGGTGCTTATTGTGTACGTTGGATTGTTGCATTCCCGGTTGTTAACCCATAGGTTGAACGTCACAGTGGGTGTCATCCACAGGTCGAAATTGATTATGGCACTCCTTACGGTTCCAATATTGTCAGGGCTTTTGAGGGTGAAAGTGTAAGTGTAGTTCGTGTTAGAAGCCATGCTTGACCGGTAGAAAGGGCTCATGTACTGCTTTACGTACTGCACGGATGGCTGTATTCCTTCCGCAAAGGCCGGCGTTGAAAGCAAAACTAGGCAAAATATGCACGTAAAAAAAGCTTTTTTAGGTATCAAAAACCCCACCCCATAACGTAAAGAATCCCAATGATAATGCCGCAAATACAAAAGAACCACAGTAAGTAACTAATTATTGTACTGTCAGTGCAGTGTCTGCAAGTGCATTCTCCTACACTGCCTACATGATCACGTGCATCATCGGAAGCGTTCATCCTGCCCTCCACCTCAGCCGAACAACAAAGTCCTCATCAACCAAAGCATTAGTAATGCTGTAAGTAACGGTTTCTCCAATCACCACACTACCTTTGTGGCTTACAGTCCAGTTGCCGGAGTGCATCATTCTGTCAGTGTCAACCGCTTCGTAAGAAGTTGTGCTGTAAGCGCTGAAACGGTACTTGTTTGTTGGCGTTGCTGGAACAACCTGAATTTGCAGAATCTCAGCTTTTGGAAAACAGCACAGCGTTGTCGAGGCGGTTCCTGTTCCTGCACTAACGCTTATGTTGGTGTATTCTTCCATAATTCCTGTGAGCTTGCTCACAGTGCTGTTTAGCACGGATTCGTTTAAAAATATTGTGCTTCCCGAAGAATACAGGTAAGCACTTCCTGTGCTGTTAAAGTAGCCTGCGTCATTCGCAAAAGTGCTTACAGGAGGAGGCGTTCCTGAAAGGTTCTGCCATGTTATGCTTGCTAAGGTGACGTAGCCAGCGTCGTTACAAAAGA
>JAWABC010000055.1:0-5625 GCA_038884815.1 Candidatus Nanoarchaeia archaeon
TGCTAACATCTATCATGATATAATGTTGAGGGAGAAAATAAAGAAAGAGGATTTTATTATGAGGTCGATTCCTGAGCTTAGCTCTGAGGGCGGTTACAGGAAGATGTTCGTGCAGGTTGAGGATTTGAAAGTTTATTATTCTAAAGATGAGTTAAATAAAGGCAAGCTTAAAGCTGTTCTTGACTTCAAGCTTCCACCAGGCAGCTATGCTACCATAGTAATCAAGAAGATGTTTGGTTAACTTTCCTCTCGAAAGGTTTATAAAGGGCCTCTTAATGTTGTGAGCAGGTTAAAATGTACGCCTATCCTTATAGAGTCTCTGGGAAATTTACTGTTGGTGATTTGATGGATGAGGTAAACAAATTGCTTTTGAGTTACGGTTTTAAACAAATTTTTCTGGATCCTGGAAAAACTAAGGATGGTGACCAGCTCAAAATTTATAGTTTTTACGAAAAGAAGGGTTTAGCTGCATTTACAGCTTTCACGCCTAATGGGAACCACCTTAAATATAATGATAATTTGTATAAGGATTACCTCTGTGCAGGGTGGGTTGGTCTTGTTGGGCTTTTAGAAATTCCGGAGCACCTTGATGAGAACACTAAGAAGTTAACCAGGAGCCTTGAGCAGCTCATGTTCAAGTATGATGCCGAGTTAAATTTTGCATTCAAGAAATCATTGGAAAAGCCGATGCTTAGCTGATTCTATTAATAACTACCAACAAGTAACTACAATAAAAAGATTTATAAATAACTTAATAAGCCAATTTATGGATATTTTAGAGGGCATTTGGGACAAGATGTACCTGTATTTTTTTAGGGCTGGTAAGGAGAAGAATGGTAGAGTTTTAACTACAGAGGAACTTGACAAGGACACTAACATGTTGTTATCAAATTTCGGTTTCACGCCATTTTATGTAGACCCAGAAAACACGAATGAGAAGCCTTCTAAAGAAGGTAAATTCGTTCAAAAGGTGTACATTCAATATGAAAACCCAACTCGCCCTGCTACTGCATTTAAGGTTATCACCCCTGAAGGTAACCATCTTGAGTGGAGCGACCCTAATTCTGGCGTTAAGCACCTAAAGTCTGCATGTTACGTAGGAATTTTAGGCCTGCCTGCCCCAGCAGAATTGGACGATAAGTCTAAGGAGATAGTGAAAGCCCTACGTGATATGCGGGACAATAAGTACCACCATAAGTTGGAAGAAAGAGTTACGTTTGAGGACACGTCATTCGCAAAGCAATACAAAAAGCTTTTACCTAGAAAAAATTTTTTTGCTTTTAGGGTAGGAAAGGATGAAGATGGTCATGTTTTAAAAACAGCTACTCTTGATAACGAGACAAAATATTTCTTGCAGAAGCTTGGTTTTTCAAAATGGTACTGGGACCCTGCGAATAAAACGTTAGACAAGGTCACAAAGGTACAGATACAGTATCAGGTTGTTGGTGGAGGAGTTAGCGCCTTCAGAGTTTACATAATCGAAGGCAACAAACTTGATTACGATGATGGTAGAGGCAATCGCTTCAAGGCAGCTTGCTATTTAGGTTTTCCTAATCTTGATCATCTTGAGAATTTTGATAAGGTTGGTATGTTTGAAAATAGGTCAAAAGAAGTTAAGGAAGTAATTGCAGGTTTAATTGACAAGAAGTATTTTATAAGTGCTTTTAGCTACTTAAAAAATAAATACCATCCAAATCTAGAAGATGTTTTAAGAAAGAAATTTTCAGATAACAAGTCTCGTAATAAAAAACATTAACCCTGATGTGGAATGGACATAGAGGTGTATTTTTCAGATTTAAAAAAGAAGTATGGTGTTACAGAAGCCCTTTCTAATTTGATTGATAGGCAGAAAGAGGAATATTTGAGGTTTTACTCTGATTATACTAATGAAGATGGTGCTAATAGGACGTTAAAGAGTATTGAATCTCGAATAAAGGTGGAGTATGAAATACATATGATTCATGAGGATCCTAAATTCAAGCCTCTCTTTGAGCTTGTAAGGGAGGATATGAAAAAGATTAAGGAAGGTAAGGTTTCTGAAAAAACTAACGGTCTCAAACCAGTTTTGGAGGACCTTGCGAAGGCATTCAGGGATTTCAAAAGACAGCTTGATAGTATAAATTTGGATTTTTCTAAGAAGAAAAAGAAGTAATTAACAACCTTTATAAATCTGGTTCTTACACATTTTTACTATGTTCAAGTTTTTGAGAGACAAGCTTTCAGGAGCCCTATCAAAATTCACTAAGAAAGTTGAAGAGGCTCCTGCTGAGGAGAAGCCCGAGATAGTTGAGAAATCCATTGAAGAAAAGAAAGAATTAAAAGAAATCAAAGAAGAGAAGATTCAAGAAATAGAAGTCAAAGAGGAACAAGAGGAACGTATTGAGGAAAAGAAAGAAGAGCCTGTAAAGGTAGAAGAAAAAAAGGAAATTGTTAAGGAGAAAGAGCCTCCAAAAGAGGAGAAGAAGGGTTTCTTTGCTAAGCTCACCGAAAAGGTTACCACAACAAAAATTTCTGAATCAAAATTCAATGATTTATTTTGGGATTTGGAGGTTGCTTTGATGGAGAATAACGTTGCTGTTGAAGTTATAGATAAGATAAAGAGTGATTTGAAAAAAGATATAGTTGATGTTCCAATAAAACGCTCCGATGTTAAGGAAGTTGTAACAAAAAGTTTGAAGAGTAGCATTGAAGACCTGTTCAGTCAGCCTGAGTTAGACCTTATTGCTGAGATTAAAAAGTCCGATAAACCTTATGTGATAGTTTTTGTTGGTATTAATGGTTCTGGAAAGACAACCACCATCGCAAAATTCGTTCAATACCTAAAGGATAACCATCTGACCTCTGTAATTGCTGCTTCTGACACTTTTAGGGCTGCTGCTATCCACCAGCTTGAGGAACACGGTAAAAAGTTAGGTGTTAAGGTTGTTAAGCATGATTATGGTGCTGACCCTGCTGCGGTGGCATTTGATGCTGAAAAATATGCAAAGGCGCACAACATAGATGTTGTTTTGATAGATACTGCTGGCAGGATGCATAGCAATGCAAACCTTATTGATGAGATGAAGAAAATAATGAGAGTTGCTAAACCTAACCTTAAAATTTTTGTTGGTGAGGCAATTACGGGAAATGATTGTGTTGAGCAGGCAAAGACTTTTAACGATGCAGTAACCCTTGACGGGATAATCCTTGCTAAAGCTGACATTGATGAGAAGGGTGGAGCAGCTATCTCAATAAGTTACGTTACTGGCAAGCCAATTATGTTCTTAGGTGTCGGACAAAATTATGGTGACTTAGAGAAGTTTGATAGCAGTAAAATAGTTAAGTCGTTAGGTCTTTAATTTTTGATATATGAAATTACTACAACAATAGATTATGTTTTTTCCTTGCTATGTAACTTCTTTTTATAACTATGATAATTATTAATGCCACAGTTATGTTGACTAATACGTTTCCGTACTTTGTGTAAAATGTCTTATGATCATTCAGATATACCTCAGCAACTAATATCCCTCTTGAATTTGAGTTAATTTTTCCAACAATCTTTCCTTGAGGATTTACTATTTGGGTTATTCCCGTGTTTGTCACCCTTGTAACATATTTACCATTTTCCGATGCTGTCACTGTTGAATACAAAGATGTTAAGAATAAGCCGTTGCTTTCCTTAAACCTATTATTATTTGAAAGAGCTATCAATAACTCTGCACCGTTGTTTACATGTGCCCTTGCAATTTCTGGTTGTGTTTCCTCATAACACATAAGTATCCCCATTTTCCCTAGTGGTGTTTTAATTGTTTCTAGCTTATAATACCCTTTAGTATTTTTTTCATATGGCACTGGCATTACAGATTTGTATATTAATACTTCTTCAGAATCCTCTAAGAATATTAATGCAGTATCATAATGAGTTTTGTTGTCTAACTCTTCCAAAGTTCCAATTATGATGTCTTTGTTTAATGTTCTTGTAAAATTAGTAAATTCCTTTGAGAACATTTCATCTTTAAAAATATCGATAGGTATTGAGTACTCTGGCCAGATTACCAAACCTGGTTTTTGTTTGATTGCTTCATATGTTAATTCTTTGTATGTCGTGTACAATTCTGTTTTTGCATTTTCTACCCTGTACCCCCATGTTTGTGGAAAATTTCCTTGTATTAATGCAATTTTTACTCGTTTTCCTTCCGGCAGTTTTTTATCACTGTAAACAAAGCAGGATACCATTATGATGGTGATTATCATAGTTATTGCTAAGTATGCCTTTTTCTTTTTGGCGATGAAGAATGCTATAGAAGAGTTAAACAGAATTATAAGGAAGGTAATACCTAAAGACCCTATATACCATATTATTGGCGCTGCTTGGGAGTGGAACATTCCGAGGTTTATCCAAAAATTGTCCAAAGGCATAATACTTAAGATATGATAAAGCAGGATCCATATTGCTGGTGGCACAAAAACTTCAAGAAAACCCATATTTTTAATAGATCTTTTTATAAGAAGACTTAATGCTATATGAAATGTTGTGAAAAATAACCATGCTAAGATTAGGATGTGAGTACTATAATATTTCACCCACCAAAAGCTGAATAATGTAACAAGGCTTCCGTAAAGAACCATACAAAATATTGCCTTTTTTGTGTTTGTGTTCAAGATTACTACAAAGAGAGGGATCAGATATACCCATACAAGTGCATTCATGAATCCTTGAGCCAAAAATATGGTTAATGCTGCGCTAAGTAGAGTGAACCATAATTGATATTTTTTCATATTTAATCAAATTTCAGGATAGGTAACTTTAAATATTTTTATCTCTTAAAATATTATTTATGAAAAAAGAGATTTTATGTGCTGCATTGTTATTGCTTTTTATTATGGGGTGTGTACAACAGCCTAAAGTTATAACTGTAAAAAAAATTATAGATTGTGAAAAACCTAAAACTGAAGCTGAGCACCAAGCATGTAGCTTGGTTGTTGAGAATCCTAATCTGAAGCAATGTTTGAATTTTGAGAATATAGCAGATTCTTTCTTTTGTATGGCTTTAATAACTAAAGATCATAAAATTTGTGATAAAATAAATGGTTCAAAATATTATTTATGTAGGGCTTATATTGATAATAATCCACTCATATGCGATGAAATAAAAATAAATTCTGAAAAGGATTTGTGTTATGCTGATTTGGGAATGAATCTTAGAAGTGAAGCACTATGCAATAAAGTTGTTGGTGAATCAAAAAAATCAGTATGCTTTGCGGTTATTAATTTTGATATAGAAAAGTGCTTTGTGGATCAGGAGCTTAAAAGTATTTGTGTAACAAATATAATAGAATTCTCTGAGGGCAAAGTATCTTGTGACCATCTTGTCGGGGAGAAACGCCTTGAATGCCTAAATGTTTTAGGTGGTAGTTGATGCTCTTGTGGTTTCTTCCTGCAATTTTATTTTTAGGTTTAATATCATCTTACACAGATATCAAGCAAGGAAAGATAAAGAATAAACATATATTGATTGCATTGATTTATGCAGTGGTAGTTTATTTAATCATCATCTCTCTTAGTACTACCCAGGTAAGAGTGAGCTATTTTCTAGAATTAATTGTGATGGGCATATTAGCTTTGATTGTTGGTTTTGTGAT
>JAWABC010000056.1:0-5354 GCA_038884815.1 Candidatus Nanoarchaeia archaeon
AGAGAGCCACGTAGGATTAGGAGACAGCAAAGCAGCAGCAAAAGTTATAGAAATACTCGATGATTACTTAGGATTAGACGTCGATTACAAACCACTTATAAAAGCAGCAGAGAAATTTGAACAAACGCTAAAAGAGATACTAGAAAAGGGAAAGAAAATAGCAGAACATAAGAGTAAGAGAGAAGAAGATTTGAATTATTTAGGTTAAAAATATCAAATATATTCTTATCTTGTATGATACATCTATAAAAAAAATCTATGGGCCCGATGGGATTTGAACCCACGACCTTCTGGTTAAGAGCCAGCTGCTCTTCCAACCTGAGCTACGGACCCTAATGAATGAATTCTTTAAGGTCCTTATTTTTCTTATTTAAAACCTTTACTCTTCTCCAACCAAGAATTTCGAGCTTGTCATCTCCACAATTCGGACACTTTGTAGGTGCAAGAGCTTTTTTTGTGACGTTAGACATCCATTCCCACCCACAAGAACGACAAGACATGGTATAACGGAGCATATCAGAAGACTCGGAAGGGAGAATAACCTTCTGCTTGAATACGCCAAGGTAAAAAGTAAAGAAAACCAAGAATACGAAAAGCAGGGCAACCACCACAACTTTAATAAGAATAACATTCTCTGATGTGAAGAGAAAGTAAGTGATTAGAGCAGCGATAACAAAAAGCCCAGCCAGAATCCACTTCTTAGTATCGGTGAGCTCTTCCATGAGAAAAAATAAGACTGGCAGATATTTAAAAATTGTTATGATGAAAAACCACGCTTAAAAAATCCACATTTTGACAAAAAATTTTAAGCAAATAAGGCGTAAAAACTTTTTGTAAATGCTTAAAAATTTTAAGCGTGAATATAAATTGTGTGTGCTATATATTGTATGAGCAACTTATATTACAAACAATATATATTATAAACAATGTATATGACCTACTACAGAAATATTTATATATTATTGAACATCCGATATTAACAATGAAAGAGGTGCCTGAAGTTCTGGATCTAAGGGGGTTCTTGTCTTTCCAGATATTACATGAACTAAAACATGGCAATAAGTGCGGTGATGAACTGGCAGAGAGTATAGGGGGGAAAAAAGGAAGGAAACTGACACCAGGTACTATATACCCTGCTTTGAAAAAACTCAAAAAGCATCAGCTTATAGCATCGACAAAAAAGGATGGCAGGAAAAAGGTGTACGAACTCACAAGGAAAGGAGAAAAAGAATACTTAATAACAAAGAGAATAGTAAAAAATATGTTTAAAGGTATTTAAAAAAGGAGGAAAAAATGAAAATAAGATATGCGGACCACCTTCTAGATGAATGCTTTGATGTAGACGACCTAATAAGGTGGACCAAAACACAGCTGGATCACTGCTACAAAAAGGACCATAGAGAGATATATAACAAATTCTGTGCACTTCTTGAGAAAGTTAAAGAGAATCAAACAAAATCTAAGTATCAAGAAGACTTCGGCAGAGACCGAAAAGTAGATAGAATTTGCCTAATAGATTCGACTTAAAAAATAAAAAAAATTTTAAAACAAAAAACTAAAGGTATTACCTCTTTTTCTTTTTCTTCTTGCCGCCACGAGCCATCTTTGCTTCGCAAACGTTACCCTTACCATCTACGTAGTACAAGTAACCAGGCTTCCTTTTAACGGCGTTCCTTATAAGGACACTTCCCATTTATTTTTCACCTCTCAATTTTATATTCAATACAGAAGGATTAATAGTATATAAATTTAGCGTTTTTACCGAGGAAGGCTCAGACGGTGTCCAACGGGCTTTTTATCCTGCTAAGCTGCTCATTCGAAACATGAGTGTATATCTGTGTCGTTGACAACTGAGAATGACCCAACAACTCCTGAATAAGCCTTATATCAGTTCCGGCTTCAAGGAGGTGAGTAGCAAAACTGTGACGTAATACGTGAGGAGAAACTTTCTTTTTAATGCCTGCTCTCGTTGCTGCCTTCTGGATCAGCTTCTGAATGTTACGAACGGAAAGATTAGACCCCTTAGAATTTGGAAACAAGTAAACCTCATCATTATTGAGGGTTAGTATGTAACGCTTCAACTCAGGTATTAAATTGGTAGAAAGTATTGTAATACGATCCTTACTACCCTTACCAGATTTTACCCTAATAATATGATTATCAAAATCTAAATCGTTGACCTTCAAAGAAACAGCCTCAGAAACACGCAAACCAGAAGAATAAATCAACTCTATGATAAGCCTTGTCTTGTCACGAGAGGCAGCATTAATCAAAGCCTTAACTTCCTCCTTTGTAAGGACAGTCGGGTTTGACTTTGGGATTTTTGGGCTTTTCAAATTAACTATGCCTTTCTTCATCAACTCATCATAAAAAAATTTTAATGCAGCCTTCTTCAGGGCAATGCTTCTAGGCGCTGCCTTCTCCTTTGAAATGACATGAGCCAGATAACTCTTTATGTCTTCTTCAGTAACATTTTTAGGTTCCTTTTTTATGAAATCAAGAAACAACTTATTGTGACGAACATAAGTCTTGACAGTCTGCTGAGAAAAACCCCTCAACTTCAACTCTGTCTCAAGCTGCTCAATCATGAGATCACCTCTTTTTTAATGGCATCCTCCGTTAAGGACTATCACACTAAAAGCCTAACTAAGAAGCAAAAAAAGGGCCTTACCTATATAAAGATTACGTATAAATAAAATATAAGAAAGAATAAATAAAAAAAGAAAGAAATATGTTACTTATTTCTTCATGGCATAGTAAATAAGGTACAATGCTGACAATCCAACTAAGATGTAAATGATCTTAGCGATGAGACTACCAGCCCCAAATATTCCATCTACTATGTTATAACTGAATAGACCGACTAACCCCCAGTTCAAGCCACCGATAATGACAAGAACTAGAGCTATCCAATCTAATGTATTCTTAGCCATTTATATCAAACCCCCTTTTTGATTTTAAAGTATGTATTTAAATATAAACTTTTTGTTTCAATAATTAAGTATGGTGCGTATAACATAAGATATACAAATGGTTTTAGCAATCTCACCACATAGACGAAAACAAAAAAATTTTATATAGAGCTTGCGACAGTATACACCGCATTATTAAGCATAAGTATAATAGACTTTGAGCATGAACACTTAGTTGTTAGGGAAAGCTTCCAACCACCAGGGCTTGAAGAGCTGACCGGATTGGAAGTGAGCAGGTAAGGCAAGGGCGTATAATGTATCTTATACGTATCTTATTACTTAAAAAATCCTTTTTTCAACTAAAAACCAATAGATTCCCAAAAATATATGTCAGATTTGATAAAATTATATTAATCTGTGCCTTGGTTTTTTCTTGTATGATGAGTAAAAGAAAGAGGGGACCACTTATATTTGCGCTGAATTCTACAAAACGCTTCGGAGAAAAACTGGGTGCTGATGGTAAGGTATTTGAAAAGACTTTCCAAGATGGAGAGGTATACGTAAGGCCGGATGAAGACATAAGGGGAGCAGATGTGTTTGTTTTACAATCATTACACAGCTTTGGGGATGGCACAGAGAGTTTGGGAGATAAAATACTAAAACTAGCCATTTTCTGCAACGCAGCCCACCACGCCTCTGCAAGAAGAATCACAGCAGTTATCCCCCACCACGGTTATGCCAGGCAGGACAGGAAAACAGAAGCAAGAGCACCTTTATCGGTCCAATCAATAGCGGACATACTCCAAGCCAACTTTGTAGACAGGCTATTAACTATGGACCCACATAACCCAGCCATACAAAGTGCGTACAGGATACCCTCAGACATACTCCCACCATTTAGACCTCTGGTTGAGTTCCTAGCCCCATACATGAAAAAATACAAGAAAGTATGTTTATTAGCACCGGATTACGGCGCAAAGAAAGAGAGGATTGATCCTTTGGAAGAAAAAATCATGAGGCACTTCAAAAACAAACCTCCTTTCGAGTTAATAACTGGTGTTACGGACAAAGCAAGAAAATCAGGAACTGCAATAAAATCGCATGGCATAATAGTTTTTGGGGACATAAAAGGTTCTTTGGTGGTAATACCGGATGATGAGTCGTCAACAGGTAGCACAATAAAGAACGCATCCAAATACGCAAAAGACAACGGCGCTGCATACGTTATAGGGACCGTGGTGCACAACAAGCTGAACAAAGAATCAGCTTATAGTATACAAGAGGACAAGACAATAGACCTGTTTATCGTAACAGACACCATATGTAGACCTCCGGAATTTTTCAAAGAATTCCCTAAATTTAAAGAGCTTTCAGTAGCACCATACTTCAAGAGGGCGATCCGGTACATACACGAGGACAGGTCAATAAGCGCGAAGCTGTTCTGAAAACTTTATATATTTCAAACATTCTCTACCTTCTTTGCTTAGGGAAAAAGGTTAAGTATTAAGGTTTTGTCTCAAAGACTGCTTTGATTTTCTTCAAAAGGTTATCAGATGAGAAAGGTTTTTCTATGTAATCATTTATTTTATACCCCACCTTTTTTGCTTTTTCAACCATCTCCCAAGACCTTGTTATACTAAACAGTATCACGGGTATTTGTAACTTCTGCCTCTTAAACTCACTTAATATCTCCTCAGTTGTTAATCCAGGCATAACTATGTCAAGCAATATAAGGTCTACATTATTATTTTTCAGCTTTCTAAAACAATCTTCACCATCCTCAGCAGTGATAACATTAAAGTTTTCACTAAGCAAAGCTTCTTTAACGAATTTCCTTACATCCTTGCTGTCATCAACTACTAAAATTGTTTTTTTCATTTTACCTCCGATTTTTTACTCGAACAAAAAAATGATAAGAATCATGGACCATTTTTTGCTGCTCATTTTTAAGGTTAAATATGTATTTTAACATACTGCCTTCGTATGAAGAAGCCTTACTTGTTTATTAATGTTGTGTTTGTAAAAATTTTACATCCCACTTATGGAGAGCCCTTCGCTAAGGAATTACTCTCATATTGCGAAATGACCCCAAAACCCGCAGCTGAAAGCTTCTTAGTTATAGTACCAACATAATTCTTTATCGTTGGACTCATCGCACCAAAATGGGTGTAAAATTTGACCCTCAAAGGCCCAAAAATCCCATCCTTAGTGATAAAACACCACGCACCAGGTGGACCTGGAATCTCAACCTTCAAATCCTTAACAAAACTAGGGTTATTAATAGCCCTTTCTAATGAAGAAATCTCCTCACCGGTTAAATTCAGCATTGACTCATCTCGAATCAGCTTAAAAAATTTGGAAGCATTACCTGGGCCACTAGCCTCAACTGTCAAAATGTATTGTAGCATCTAAACCTCCACAGACTTTCCGGCCAAAGACCTG
>JAWABC010000057.1:0-5243 GCA_038884815.1 Candidatus Nanoarchaeia archaeon
TATAAGAGTTTGAAATTAAAAAAGGGTTCTAAGGTTATTTTGGTTACTCATGCTCCCCCTTATGGTACTAAGTGTGATTATCTGCCTCATGCTGGTTTTGTTGGTTGTAAGAGTTTTAACAAGATGGTTAAGGAGTTTAAGCCTTTGCTTCACATCTGTGGTCATATTCATGAGAATGCTTCCTGCAAGGATAACATAGGTAACACCATAGTTATTAATCCAGGTCCAGTTGGTAAAATCATAAGAATCTAGTTTTGCTGTCTTCTTCTGCTAAAAGTACAACCCTTGAGTTTTCTTTCTCATCTATTATCTTGTAGCCGGTTTGTTCTGCTATTTTTTTGCTGAACTGTTTTATTTCTGTATGTGTTGGCATGTTGCTCTTTTCAAGGTTTTGTTTTGAATGTCCTAGCCACATGTAGCTTTTTACTTCTATGAATCTTGGCTTGCTTTTTTTTATTATCTCTGTGTATCCTTTTTCTTCTCTCATATTCTTATTCCTTATCATGGTAAGCCTTAATACCGTTCTAGTGTTCAGGCTTGGCAATAATTCTAGTGTCTTGTTGAAGTTCTCCCAGGAATTTTTCATCACAGGCCTTACTATCTCTTTGTATAATTTTTTGTTTGGCGCATCCACTGATATGTATAGTTGTCTTGGTAATGTGTTTAATTTTTCTATGTTTTTTGGGAACAGTCCATTGCTGACGAGGAATGTGCATGCCTTTATTTTGTGTATCCCTTCTATAAGTTCAGAGAGTTTTGGGTATATTGTTGGTTCTCCTGTCAGTGATATTGCAAAGTACTTCGGGTTTTTTGCTTCAATTAGTTTTTTCTTGTTTGCTTTTTCATTGCCAAAGAATCCTACTAGCAATTTTCTCTGTGCTTCTATGCATCCTTTTATTATTTCTTCTGGCTCATCAAACTTTGCTTTCGTGTTTGTGAACGCTGCCGTGTCTCTCCAGCAGAAAACGCATCTGTTTATGCATGTCATGTTTGGCGTCATCTGGCAGCACTCGTGGCTTTTTATGCCATAAAACTGTTGTTTGTAACAAACGTCTTTGTCAAGTATGCTTTTCTTTGTCCACTCGCATATCTTGCATGCAGAATTATTGCCAACAATCCTGTATCCTTGCTTTTCCAGCAGTTTTTTTGTCCCTTCTTCCATTTTATTTTAAAAAGAATTTCTGGTAGTTGGAATAAACCATCTTTTCTACTTCTTCTTCATCCAATTTTTTTAGCTCTGCTATCTTTTTTATGGTGTACCTCACGTTTGCAGGCTCGTTCCTCTCTCCTTTCACAGGCGGTAAGAAGGGAGCATCAGTTTCTGTCATTATCTGGCTCATGCTCACTTCCTTTGCCATCATCTGGAAGTGCTCTGAGAATGTTATGTTTGTCGGTATTGAGAACATCCATCCGTTTTTTTCACATCTTTTTATTAATTTCTTGCTTCCGGAGAAGCAGTGCATCATTATTTTTCTCTGTTTTGACGTTTCGAGTATCTCAATGCATTCCTGCTCTGCCTTTCTTGAGTGTATTATCATAGGAAGTTTTAATTCTTCTGCGAAATCTATCATGTTGAGCAGGTTTTTCTTCTGCTCTTCTTTCGTGTCCTCTTGTTCAAGGAAGTCCAACCCAACTTCTCCTATTGCTACTATGTTCTTTTTGTTTTTCCTTATTGTTTCCAGTATTTCTTCCACTTCTTTTTCTGTCATCATAGTCTGTTCTGTGGGATAAATCCCTAATGATGCCTTCATTATGTCATATTTTTTTAGCATCTGCAGCGTTAGCTCTATCCTTCTTTTGTTGATTCCAGAATTTATTATGGCAACCACGCCTGCCTTCTTTGCCCTTTCTATTACCTCATCCCTGTCCTTGTCGAACTGCTCGAATTCGAGGTGTGCGTGAACGTCTACCAACATAGAACTTTTCTTTGTTTTTTGCTTTTTAATGTTTTCTGTTTGTTTCGAATAGTTTTAGGTTTTTGTTTGACCTTTTTCTTTCCAGTTTGTTTTTCTTGTGGTTGCATAGTAAAGTTTTTAAAAGGTAAATCATTTTCTAAATCAATTAGGGGGTGTATTAAATATGGGTATTGTAAGTGAGTTTAAGGAATTTCTTTACGAGTATAAGGTTATTGGCCTGGCAGTTGCCTTCATTATGGGTGTGGCAATAACTGCACTGGTGCAGTCTTTGGTCAACAACATTATTATGCCAATAATAACACCTTTTATTCCTGGGGGTGCTTGGCAGACGGCAACTTTTAGTATCGGGCCTATAGTTATTGGATGGGGGGCTTTTGCTGGTGCTTTGCTGAACTTCATCATAATAGCATTGGTTGTCTTCTTGATAGCCAAGAAGGTGCTCAAGGAAGAAAAGGTTACCAAGAAGTAGGAAAGTTTTTTATATTGATTCTTTTTTTATTTTATTATGAAAATAAGTGGGGTGCAGATTTTTTTTATTGTTCTTGCTATTCTTTTAGCTGTTGGAGGTGTTGCCATATTGTTGACTGGAAAAGGCAATCCTCGTGTTGGTCCTGAGAAGAAGACCGACAACTTTGTTGACAGCAGCCCTGCTCATGGTGATGTTCTTAATAATGCTCCAAGTGAGATTATGATAAATTTTAATTCACTTCTCGGTCCCGGCTCTGGCATTTCTGTGAAGAGTAGTGGTAAGGAGTATGGTTCTGGTGGTGGAGGAGGTGGTGGGGGTTCTTCATTGAGCGCAACCATAGACCCTAATGCTCCAAATGGTGTTTATGATGTTTACTATAGGGCCTGTGACCTTGACGGCAGCTGTGATGATGGGTTTTTTTCATTCGTAATTGACAGGCCTACTTTTGAGAATGTGAGGGGCAAGACCGAAGTTGTTATAGATGCTGAAAGTTTGAGGGAAGTTGTTTGATTCTTAACTTTTATAAATGCATCTTCTTTTGTTTTTTTCATGATTAGCGTTGCTTTGGTAGAACCAAAAACTCCTGGTAATGTGGGTGCGGTAGCTAGGTGCATGAAGAACTTCAACCTTGAAAGGCTTATACTTGTTAACCCAAAATGTGATCATCTCTCCAAGGAGGCTTTGGACCGTGCCTCTCATGCCAAGGAAATTCTAAAGAAAGCTGAAATAATGTCTTTTAGTGATTTGGTCAAAGAGTTTGATTATGTTGTTGGTACTTCTGCTGTTGTTGGTACTGATTACAACATTCCAAGGTCACCTTTAACTCCTGATAAGCTTAGGCTTCCTAACAAGGATGTGGTTGTTGTTTTTGGCAGGGAAGATCACGGCCTGGCTAATGACGAGATTCTTAAGTGTGATTTCGTTGTAACGATTCCTGCTTCAAAGAAATATGCTTCCATGAACATTTCCCATGCTGCTGCAATAATCTTTTATGAAATATTTAAAAAGAGTCGTGAAGAAAAAATTAGCAGCCATATAGTTTTTGCTTCAAGGAGGGATAAGGATATTTTGCTTAAACTTATTTATTCTTCTCTTGACAGGCTTGATTTTTCTACGAAGAAGAAGAAAGAGACTCAGAAGAAGGTTTGGAAGCGTTTGATAGGTAAAGCTTTTTTAACAAAGAGGGAGATTTTTGCTTTGTGTGGCTATTTCAGGAAGATAAGATGAAACAGATTTATTGGTTGTCTGCCGATAACATTTTGCTCGGAAAAGAAGAGGTGCTGGCTCTTACTAAGCCAAAGTCTTATGAGCTTCATGACAGGATTCTTGTTTTGGATTCAAGCTTCAAGGATTTTGGCAGGTTGGCTTACACCAAGCGCGTTTATAATTTCCTTTTTTCCTGCCGTCCCGAGTTTTTGGCTGACTGCATAAACAGGTTTGACTGGAACAAGGTTTACAAAAAGAGTTTTTGTGTCAGGGTTCATGATTTTCACATCCCGCATTTTACAGAGTCTGGTTTGGCTGACTTGATTTGGAGAAGGTTGAAAAGGCCTAAGGCTGATTTAAAAAATCCGCATACTCTTATAGAGTTTTTATTTGTTAAGGGTGTTGTTTTTTGCGGCTTGTTTTTGCACGCTAATGATAATGATTTTTTTAGCCGTGTTGCTCATTTGCGTCCTGGCTTTCATCCTTCTTCGTTGAGCCCTAAGCTTGCGCGCTGCCTTGTTAACCTTTCTGGCGTTCAGAAAAAGCAGGTTTTGCTTGATCCATTTTGCGGTTCTGGTGGCATCATTATCGAGGCTGCTATGGTTGGCTGCAAAGCAATCGGCTCTGATGTTGATGAGAAGATGCTTGTTAGAACTGCTGAGAACTTGAAGTATTTCAACCTTAAGGCAAAACTTCTTAATGAGGATGCTTTGAAAATAGGGGTTAGGCCTGACGTTATCGTTACCGATCCTCCTTATGGCCGTTCTTCCTTTACTACTAAAAAAGTTTCCTCTCTCTACAACTCTTTTTTAAGTCATGCCTATTTTCTTCTGAAGAGGAAGCATCGTTTGGTAATTGTTTTTCCCAGCACTTTTAAGTTTAAATCGAAGTTTAGGCTTATTTGCATGGTTCCTGTTTATGTTCACAGGACTCTTACTAGGAATATTTATGTTCTAGAAAAAGTTTAGTATGAAGTTGAGTAGTTTGTTGAGCCATGGTATTAGGTTCACTATTATGAGTGATATGCAGATGAAGCTTGTCAGCGCCCATGCTTTCATGGCTCTTTTCTTGTCTTTGAATATCCATAATGACACGACGTAGAACATCCTTCCCCCGTCTACTGGTCCTAATGGGAGTAGGTTGAATATTCCTATGCCGAGGTTTATTACGAACAGCCACATTAAAAGCATGTTTGTCCACAAGAGTGCTTTTGGCCAGAACGTTCCGTATTTTTGTTCCACATCTTTTTTGATGCCTGTTTTTTGTACTAATCCACCTACCCCCATGAATCCTTTGCTTGCGTTGTCCGGGTTTTGTGTTGTTGTTATTATGTAGTTTCCTTTTTCTGTTTCCAGTACTATTGTCTGGTTTGGTTTTAGCTTTGATGTTATTTCTGTGAAGTTTATGCCACTTAACGTTTCCTGTCCATCTATCGCTGTTATCGTTACCGGTGCTGTCATGCCTGCCTGTTCTGCAGGGTATCCTGGTAGTATTTCGTTTACAGTTATTCCTTGCATTTCCAGTATGTTTAATTGCATGGGTCCTGTTGCAAAGTTTAATATTAATAAGAATATGAATGCTGTTATGACGTTTGCGAATGGTCCTGCTGAGAATATTGCCAGTTGTTTTCTGTACCTTATTTTTTTGAGGTT
>JAWABC010000058.1:0-5241 GCA_038884815.1 Candidatus Nanoarchaeia archaeon
GGCAACGATAGTGTACATGGGACTTAGGGCGGTGGGAAAAACAGAATTTTATATGCAAACCATAATATTAATGATAATACTATTCATAGCAGTGTACTGCTTTTTGTTCGTGAACCCTGACAACTTCAAAGGATTTGACATAAGAAACGTTTTCATACCATACGGAGCTATATTCTTCGCATTTATAGGAACATCAGCAATACCAGAAGTAAGGGAAACGTTAAGAAGAGAGCCAAAAACCATGAAAAAAGCGATACTCATAGGAAGTCTGATACCCCTAATAGTATACGCTTTATTTTCTATAGTAGTGGTTGGGGTGGTCGGACATTCTTTTGATTATTTGGAAGCTAACGAGAGGATAGCAACTGTAGCGCTAGGAGAGGTGCTTGGTGCAGGAATAAACCTGCTTGGAAATTTATTTGCAACCTTCACAATGACAACCTCATTCCTCACAATAGGCCTTGCATTAGTCTGGGTTTACCAATATGACTTCAAGATCAAAAAACACACGGCATGGGCCCTCACAGTTTTCTTGCCACTGGTGTTAGCATTAAGCGGACTGACGACATTCATACAGACAATAGGAATTGTGGGAGCGGTAGCAGGAGGGATAGAAGGAATATTAATAGTGATGATGCACAAAAAAGCAAAAGAGTTAGGTGATAGAGAGCCAGAATACAGCATAAGACACTCACCTGCACTGAGTTTCATACTAATCGCATTATTTGTTTTAGGAATAATACTGACGATACTATGAAAGAACTAATACAGCCAAAAACAATAGCGGTTATAGGGGCTAGCAACAAGAAAAGCAAGGTTGGTTATTCATTAATGGAAAATTTGAAGAGATTCAAGGGAGAAGTTATCCCCATAAACATACACGAGAAAAAAATCCTAGGGAAAAAATCATATAAGAGCATTCTTTTCGTAGAGAAAAACATCGACTTGGCAATAATTGCAATACCTGCTGCATTCGTAAAACAAACAATCAAAGAGTGCAGACAGAAAGGAGTAAAAGCGGTAATAGTAATAAGTGCCGGCTTCAGCGAGGCGGGAAGGAAAGACATGGAAACTGAGTTGATGAAAGAAAAAGGAAGCATGAGAGTTTTAGGACCTAATTGTTTTGGTGTTGTTAATCCTTACATAGGTTTGGACACAACTTTTGCCAAAACAACACCAAAAAAAGGAGACGTAGCATTCATATCACAGAGTGGTGCTTTGTGGAGCGCAATTGCAGAACACAGCGTTAAAGAAAACTTCGGTTTTTCTGGCTTTGTCAGCTTGGGAAACATGATGGACATAGGTTTTGAAGATGCGCTGCAGTACTTTGAAAACGATTCAAGAACAAGAATTATTGTTTTGTACATAGAAACACTGAAAGACGGGAGAAAACTAATGAAAATTGCAAAAAAATGCAAGAAAAAAATCATAGCAATAAAAGCAGGGACGTCAGAGGCAGGGATAAAAGCAGCTTTAAGCCACACAGGAAGTATGGCAGGAAGCTACGAGGTTTACAAAGCAGCATTCAAACAGGCAGGAATAATATTAGCAGACTCATTAACGGAGGCTTTTGACAAGGCAAAGTATGGAATAAATGAAGAAAGAAAAGCTTTGATAATAACGAATGCAGGAGGACCGGGAACGTTAATGGCAGACTACTGCGAGCAAAACAAGGTAGAAGTTGTAAAACTGCCAAGAATAAAGTTTGCACTACCTACTGCGTGGAGCCACAGAAACCCTATAGATGTTATTGGTGATGCGAAGTCAGACAGGTTCAAGGAAGTATTCAAAAAAATAGCAAGAAAAAACTTCTATGACTTAGCAATAATCGTTCTAACACCGCAAAAGATGACAGATGTTAAGAATGTAGCACGTGAAGTTGTGAGATTCAAGAAAAAAAGCAAGAAAAAAGTAGTTGCGTGCTGGATGACGGAAGAGGGAAGGGAAATTCTTGAAAATGGAAAAATACCAACCTTTTCAGAGCCGAAAAGGGTGGCAGAGTACTTAAGAATGTAGGGACCATAGAGCACCTTCTTAAAAGCCTGAATTGAGACCTCATGACGCAATTAAGTTACTATAACAATTTCTAACACATTTATGTAATTACTTTAAAGTGGTTAAATATAGAAAGATTTATATAGGGCAAAATGGGCAACTGCTCGAGATCTAAAATGCTATTACCTTGGCTAACACTACTGGATTTCAAGGGAGTCTTTGCCAACTTTCGCAAAGCAAGAAGGTTGGACTACAGACACAAAAACGACGATTTCGTAATACTAATACCTATATTCAACGACGTAAAGTACCTAAGCAACATAGAATTCCTGAAAAAATACTCTGGAAAGGTCGTGCTATGCACAACAAACATAGAGACCGAAAAATTCTACAACGACCTTGAAAAAATAGCAAGAGAAAACAACTTTGAAGTCATAAAAACAGAGTTCAGGAAGGACGTAAAAAACCCGTGGAAGATATACCAAAAAACGCTTCTAGCGCACGACTACGTTTTGGGAGAAGCTATCAAAATACTAAATGCAAAATACGTTATATTCCTTGATGCGGACACGACATGCAGGACAGACCTAAGATACTTGATTGGCATGATGGAAAGGGATGACATAGACCTGGCATCGGTAAAAGTTTTACCCTCAAGGAAGAAGACAATAACAGAAAACTTACAATACATAGAGTATGAAGTGGCAATGAAGTCAAGAAGGATATACCCCTGGCTAACAAGCGGAGCTGCCATGGCAGCAAAAAGAGAAAGCATGAAAAAAATCATGGAAAAACACTCACTCTTCTTCAACGGAGGAGACATAGAAATAGGGAAGATAGCACACCTTATGGGTATGAAAGTCGAACACATACCTGTTAGGTTTTACACAGACGTGCCAGAAACATACCCAAAGCTTGTAAAACAAAGGTTCTCATGGTTCTGCGGAGCATTCAGACACTCTGTCATAAACGCGCACACAAACCTCTTCAGCCCTATATATTCCCTCTACTTCACACTGATAATATTCTTCATGCTACCCATGAAAATTCATGAGCTATTCTCACACTGGTTCATACTACCATTCATATTCCTCTTTTACACACTAATGAATGTGATAGCAAACTGGGACATAAAAAACAAATACATCCTGCTGTTCCCACTTTACTCCTTAGTACAGGTGCTCTTATTCCCCATACTAGGAATATACAGGTACATAAAAACAGTGATAAAAACAAGGAACACAGGATTCATCAGGGTTTTCTACAAGCACAAATACCACCCACTAAGGTATGCGTTCAACATAACATTAATCATGCTCATAGCATTCTTCCTACTCAACACGAACCTTGTGGAAGGAAAGTTGATGCTGAAAAACATAGACTTGCTAAAAATTGTGGGGGTGGACTTCACAACAAGGACAGTACCTGCCATCATATATAACGGGACAAAGCTGTTTATAATCATGACAGGAATATTCTTCACCATTTTTGGCACAATGAAAATCATAAATTATTTAAGACATTTAAACAAGAAAAGACGGAAATACTACAAGGTACTAAAAGAAAAAGCATACGACTTGGCAACAACCTTAACATCAGTTTTAAAGAACTAAAGCTTCTTCTTAAACAAGAGATAAAGAAATAAGGCAATGAGGATTAACAAAAGATAGTTTAGATTAATTATATTTAAATTAAATAAAACTTTAAATACAACAAGCAGGATAAAAACTACAAGCAAAGAGTAGAAGGTCAGCCTAAACATAGCGAAAGGGAGGTGATAGAGGGGTTAAAAAAGGTTTTGGTGCAAAATGGACATATCGATAGTCATCCCGGTTTATAATGAGGAAAGGAACGTAAGAATTCTATACGACGAGATTAAAAAAACGATGGACCATCTTGGTAAGAAATACGAGGTAATATTCGTGGATGATGGAAGCACAGACAACACCTTTAATGAACTAACAAAGTTGAATGCAAAGGTGATAAAATTCAGGAAGAATTTCGGACAGACAGCAGCCTTAGCAGCAGGATTCGACCACGCAAAAGGAAATGTGATAATCACTATGGATGGCGACTTACAAAACGACCCTAAAGACATACCATTATTATTAACAAAGATAAATGAAGGATATGACGTTGTGTCAGGATGGAGATGGAAAAGACACGATACATTCACTAAAAAGTTAGCATCAAAAATAGCCAACAAGATGAGGAGAGTTTTGATCAATGAAAGGATACACGATTCTGGCTGTTCATTAAAAGCTTATAAAAAGGAATGCTTCCATGACATCGACTTGATGGGTGAGATGCACAGGTATTTGCCAGCAATACTAGGATGGAAGGGATTCAAGATAGGTGAAGTAAAGGTAAGCCACAGACCAAGAAGCTATGGAAAAACAAAATACGGGGGTGGGAGGATAGTAAAAGGTTTTTTGGATTTATTGAATGTCCTTTTTTGGAGGAAGTACAGCAACAGACCTTTGCACATGTTCGGTGGGTTTGGGTTGTTGCTGACAACATGCGGTTTTCTGCTTGGGATTGGATTGTTAATAGCGAGACAGTTCTTCCATTACTCGCTTGGTGCTTCACAGTTGCCGTTACTGGCAGTGCTGATGGCCGTGATAGGAATACAATTCTTCATTTCAGGACTGATGGCTGACATCTCAATAAAAAACTACTACAAGAACGGAAGAAAAACTTATAGCATAGAAAAAATAGTGGAGAAAAAATGAGGATACTGATGCTGAATTACGAGTTTCCGCCTGTGGGTGGCGGGGCGAGTCCTGTTACTTATAATCTTTGCAAATGGCTTGTGAAAAAGGGACATGAAGTTGATGTTGTAACTATGGGTTATAAAGATTTACCTAATTTTGAAATTGTTGATGGAGTCAATGTGTATAGGGTTAAATGTTTAAGAAGTAAAAAAGAAATTTGTTACACCTATGAGATGTTTAGTTATGTACTATCAGCATTACCAAAGTTATTAAAAATTACAAAGCATAACAAGTATGATATAGTACATGCGCATTTCATAATCCCTACAGGAATTCTAGCTTACTTCTTGAAGAAATATCGTGGCCTTGATTACATAATCACTTCACATGGAAGTGACGTTCTCGGATACAACAAGAGATTTGATAAAGGTTATAAATTTTTTAAGTACCCCTGGAAAAAAATTATTAGAAACTCTAAATTAATAATAACTCCTTCTTATTTTTTAAGAGATAAAATAAAAGAACAAATAAA
>JAWABC010000059.1:0-5201 GCA_038884815.1 Candidatus Nanoarchaeia archaeon
GCCTAAACCAGTAAGGAAGGTAATGGACCTTAACACCGTTGATGTTTTTAGAACCCGTTGGAAGCCTTTTCTCCTTATCAGAATTACAACAAAAAACATGAACCTCATGACCATGCTTAACCTGACGTTCAGCAAGCTCCCTAACAACCTGCTTCACACCACAAATGGCAGGCTCATAAAACATGGTTATGTGAGCTATTTTCATGCTGCTAAAAATAAACAATTAGTTTAAATAATTTGTCCATCAGCACTCTATTCGAAGCCCACACTTGTTCCTCTCGCTAAGCCTAACAAAATATTTCACAAAGATAGAAGTAAGCACTTCCTTATCATCACAAACATAACTTATCCTGGCTTTTTCTCCATCACTAACAATGTCTGTAACGCCAAAGTTGGACATACCCAAATTGAATTCATTCACCAAATCAGTAAGCT
The DNA here is from genome assembly GCA_038884815.1 of Candidatus Nanoarchaeia archaeon. GTDB lineage: Archaea > Nanobdellota > Nanobdellia > SCGC-AAA011-G17 > VGLX01 > JAWABC01. Next base: position 436 of record JAWABC010000059.1, read on the forward strand.
TCCTCTCATCTGAAAAATTAACCCTGGTAAGAATGGACTTGTTCCAACCACTTATGAATTTCTTACCATATGAGAAAACTACAGCAATGCTACCCTGACAAGGCTTTTCCAAAACAGCATGATAATCCATGTTTAGCTTGAATAGCGAGAAAACAACGGTTAATAAACTTTATGGTTCAAACCCTATACCTGACACGGTCATACCAAATTTTGAATGAGGTAGGCATAGACCTGTAAACAGGCTTTGCAATGTTTTCCCTGCCAAAATCAAAAATCTGAACGAAAAAGCCAACAAAATAAGTAGGGAACTTGTGCTTAAGGTTGAACTGAACAACATTAGGCTTAATCAAACGCTTCAAAACAAAATAAGGAATAAGGCCATAACGCTTATCCGTACAAGGACCACGCATAAGATTAAGAACCAAGTTAAGGTACGCATTTTTTTTCTTCAACTTGATATGCTTCCACCTGTCCCAGTAGTTCAAGTCAAAAGCAGAATCCCTTTTTGTTTTTATGATACGGTCGGCAATCGCCTTATCATAAAGAGGTGTGCCAAAGAAAAAAACAAGGTTATTAACAGAAAGGTAATAAGGTTTGGGCAAAACTACGAGTAAGTTGATCAGATCAACAATATCTTGAGGTGTTTCGTAAGGGTTGGTGGTTATTACATCATACATCACAGCAACCTTATCCTTAAACTTATTAATTATCTGAGCAGCTTTCAAAGTTTGGGCATCTGTAATGAACCTCTTATATATTTCAAAATTGACACGCTCACAACCCTGAATGCCAACAATTATATCAGTCAAGCCAGCATCTACCAGCAAAGCAAGTTTCTCCTCATTCATAGTCGGAGGGTCAGCCAAACACTTAAACCTTATACCAACCTCTTTCTTGTACAAACGATTAAACTCCTCAAAATCAGAAAGGGGACGGGCAAACAAAGTCTCGTCACGGATGTCAAAAACGCCGAGGGTTTTGAATTTGTTTTTCAGCCTAGCCATCTCCCTAACAGCATAACCGATGGAATTAAAACGAATAAGCTTACCCTTACCAGTATGAAGCTTCCTCAAGATTATGTTAGAGCAGTAAGCACAAGCATTTGGACATCCTCTCTCAGTCTGAAAGAAGATCATACCGTTCAAATGACGTTCTTCAAACTGAACAATCTTATTCCTTTCAAGGATATAATGGTCTTCTATATCATAGTCAGGAGGGGGCAAAGAATCAAGGTCCTCTATCAACTTCCTTATCTCATTCTTGTAAATCTTACCATCCTTTCTCACCCATAAGTTTTGAATTTTGGTAATATCTTGTTTCTTCTCCAGCTTCTCAAGAAGCTCAAGCATTGTAAGTTCGCCCTCACCAACACAGACAAGGTCAACGTGCTCAATACACTTGTCAGGACTGATCGTAGCATGAATGCCACCCCAAATAATCGGTTTATTCAACGGCTTGAGATGATTAACAACTTGAATTGCGCGAACAGAAGTAGAAGCATAAGAAGAAATACCAATAATGTCAAAATCCTTACACATCTCAAAAAGCTGGGACAAAACCTTCTTTGAATACTTCTTGGAATAGTTCTCAGCCTCAGGCAAAAAAAAGATCTTAACCTTATGGCCATGCTTCTTCAGCATAGAAGAAACATGACGAATACCCTGATCAGAAGGGTAAGTACTGGTTGAAATCAACGCAACATTCATCTTTTCAATAAATCCTCAACCTTAGCAAGAACATCCTCCACTTTGATAGCATCCATACACTGCATGTCCCCCCTCTTACATTCATACTTCCTACAAGAAACACAAGCATCCTTCCACTTATAGATAAAACGAGCATTGCCAAGAGGCGAGTAAGGCATCCAATTCCTAGGGTCACCGGCACCAAACAATGCAACAACAGGGCGCTCCAAAGCAGCGGCAACATGCATCGTACCAGTATCAACACTTATGACAAGATTAGCGCGGTTAACAAGCGAAATCAACTGCTTAATATCTGTAAGGCCTGCCACATTAACAGCTGTGTGCTTCATCAACTTTATTATGTTGCTGTTAACAACAAAATCCTCAATGGCACCAGAAAAAACAACTTTTGCATTGTACTTCTCGATAAGAGTGTCAGCAACTTTAGCAAACCTGTCATCAAACCAGAAATGAGTCTTGTGCTTGCCAGCAGCCTGAATAACAACAACAAAGTCATTAGGCATAATCTTATTCTTCTTAAGCAACTTGAAGATGTAATCATCGGCATCAGGAGATGTGTAAAGCTCAAGATGCTTATCATTCGTGGTAACACCCAAAACCTTAACAACGTCAAGATTATCATTAATCTTATGCTTGTACTCAAAAGTTGGCTTTGTTTTACGATGCAAGAAGAAACCTCTACCTTCTAAAAAACCAACCTTGGTGCAGCCAATCCTGAAAGGAATCTTTGCCTTATACAGCAGCTTACTTATTGTGTAAGAACCTATTTCCACACCTGGGTGGAGAATTATACCCAAATCATATTTCCCTTTAATAGAATCTACTATGCGCTGGAACTTGTACTTGAAGTCATCCTTGGAAAAAGTGATTATATTATCTACGTTTGGATTGCCTGTGTAAAGGTCAGCCATGGAAGGAAGAAGCATCATGGTAATCTTAGCATCAGGAAACTTCTGCTTCAAAGCACGGACCGTCGGTGTTGTAACGATAACGTCACCAATGTAAAGAAGCTCAACAACAAGGATGTTCTTAAAAGTAGAGGGCATCTTCTTAAACTTGAAAGGATTAATTAACAAAAACAGGCCATAATCAGCATACCAAGCCAAAGGTCTGAAAAAATTAGCAATTCTCTTACCTAAAGTCTCCATAAGCCCCCCTGAAATGACAAACCAACAATAAAATAAGGGTTTAAATACCTTTTCAAAGCCGACCGAGCCTGGACTTCAACGACCACTTGGTTGCCTTCAAGAAAAAAGAAGGGGCTTCTTTCGCAAGGTTAAGTTTTGACTCACCATGAACCCTATCCTTAAAGGTAACAGGGATTTCAGAAACCTTAAAACCCTTATACTTTGTCAAAAGAATCATCTCAAAAAGGATAGAATTTGTATTATCAGTTGTCTTTATGGCATCCCAAACACTTTTTTTAATTCCACGAAAGTTAGCAGAAAAATCATGAACATTAACACCTGACATTAACCTAAGAACAAAGTTACCACCCCTACTCGTTAGCCATTTCATGAAAATGTTAAGGTTTTTCTTCTCGTAACCACCTTGGGCAGTATGTCTTGAACCAACAACAAGATCATACTGCTTTAATTTTTCCAAAAAAACAGGAATCAAGTTATGGTCAAAAGACAAGTCAGAATCCATGGAAAAAATAACATTGCCAGAAGCATGGTTATAGCCATCACGCAAAGCAGCACCAATCCCTTCTTTTTTAGGTCTTAAAACAACCTTGACGTTGCCATACCTCGGATTCAACAAATAAGCAGCATCAGCTGTGCCGTCAGGACTGCTATCATCAACAACTATAATTTCACCCTTAAGGTTATTTTTCTTAAAAATAGATTCGAGCTCAGGAATCAAAATCATGATATTCTCTTTTTCGTTATAAGTAGGAAGCACTACTGAAATGTCCATAAGCTTCTGAAGATAAAAGAATAAGTTTATATATTTTTTCAAGAACAAAAACAACATGAGGGTTCTACAAATAAATCACACTTACGAAAGGCACAGCGGAGCAGAAACATGCCTTTACGACACTATAGAGGTGCTAAAAAAAGACCATGAAGTATACTTATTCGCTGTGGGAAAGGAAGAAATAAAAGAAGAAAAGAAAAGAGTAGTGAAAGAATCAAACTTCATAGTAGAATTCTACAGAAAATTCTTTTTCAGCAGAAAAATAAACAAAGCCTTAAAGGAGTACGTACAAGAAGTAAAGCCAGACGTTATCCATTTACATAACCATTACAAGTACTCAACAAGCATACTAGAAGCATTACCAAGAGACAAAGCAGTAGTACAAACAATACATGACTACGGATTAATATGCCCAACCTCATGGGCGGTGACAAAAAACAATCTTGAGGTGTGCACATGTGTGGATGGAATAGAGAGGAAATGCCTGCAATGCATAAAGCCATGGCACTACGCAATAACGTACAGGAGGAACAAGAAAAGGATAAAGCTGACAAGAGAAAAAATAACATTCTTAATAGCACCGAGTAAAAAGCTGAGAGAATACCTTGAATGCTTCGGCTTTGACGTTGTATACTTGCCACACTTCATCAACCTCAAATTCTGGAAGCCAGCAAAACAGAAAAGAGAGGAAGGATTAATCATATATGTAGGAACGTTAACGGCGAACAAAGGAATAAATTACTTGATAGAAGCCATGCCATTAATCCAAAAAGAGGTCAAAGAAGCAAAACTAAGGGTCATAGGAAGTGGAAGCGAGATGGAAGAGCTGCAAAAAAGAGCAGATGAATTAGGAATAAACGCAGAATTCACAGGCAAGCTAAAGCCAGAGCAAGTAAAAGAAGAGTACAACAAGGCACAAGTACTTGTGATGCCAAGCGTTTGGATGGAACAGTTCGGAATGGTTGGAATAGAAGCCATGGCAACAGGACTCCCAGTAGTAGGAAGCAACATAGGAGGCATACCAGACTGGCTCATCGATGGAGAAACAGGTTTTTTAACAAAACCAAAAGACAGCAAAGACATAGCAGAAAAAACTGTAAAGTTGCTAAAAAACAAAGAGTTATGGGAAAAGCTATCAAA
>JAWABC010000060.1:0-5134 GCA_038884815.1 Candidatus Nanoarchaeia archaeon
CTCTTTGAGCTTTTGTGCATCGTTCTGTTTCATGGCTGCGAGAGCTTCTTTTATAATAGAAATTATGTCTTGTTTTATTTCTGCTCTCATATTATTTGTGTAAGTTAGCAGCAATATAAGTCTTTCGGAACTTTACCTTTTTCTATCTTACCAAAAGGATTACCATACTTTCTTATGTTCTCTATCATCTTCTTTCCTGCTTCTGTTTCAATGCCTTTTTTTATCATCTCTATCCTGTGTTCTTTCAATCCTAAGTCAAGGTTCAATGGGCAGTTCACCTCACATGCCTTGCACAAAGTGCATAAATAAAAAACTTCATCTGTTATTCCTTCTTTGATCAGCATTGCCTTGCCCCTTGGGCTTACTGTCTCCCTCAGTATGGCCGTGTAGATTGGGCATGTGTTCTTACATAATCCACACTCGATGCATTTTTTTGCTTTCATATTACCTTCCCTTTGTTAAGTATGTTTTTCTCATCATATATTTTCTTAAGTTTTTTTATTTCTTCTCTCTTTTCTTTTTCCAAGTATTCTTTTTTTAATATTCCGATTCCATGTTCCCCTGTTGCATTCCCGCGAAGTGTCTGTACCATGTCAAACATTTCCTTGATTAATGGCGAATCCTTTTTGAAGTGTGGGTGCACAACTCCTGTGCTTATATGTCCAAAAGTGGGTATGTTGTTTTTCTGCAGCCAATACAGGAATTTGTCTATCTTTTCTATGTCTATCTCAGGGTCTTCTATTACTACGTATCCTTCTTTGGCTATTAAAGGGTATAAGCCTATTCTCATCTGCCATACTTCTTCCATTTCTGTTCCTTTTATGTTTCCTTCACCGCTTTCGTATTCTATCATGAGGTGGTATTTTTCATCCATTCCTGCAAGTTTTGAGGTTATCTTGTCTATGTATTCTATTACCGTTACGTTTTTATTTTTTCTCAGCTCTTTTACCTTTTCCACAAGATTTGTTAGGTTTTCAAAACTGAGTATTGACATGGTTACCATTTTTGGTTTTTCTATCAGCCTTAGTTTTGCCTTTGTTATTATTCCCGTAGTTCCTTCCTTCCCGCAGAAATCTTTGACTTTTTCTTTTTTTATTTTCATTAATTCTCCCTTACCGTTCACAACTTCAAGCTCTTCAACCCAGTCTCCCATCTTCCCGTATTTTAGTCCTCTCATTCCAACGGCATTGGTTGCTATCATACCTCCTATGGTGCATGCTTTTCCGCTTCCTATTATCACTGGAAACATCTTGTCTATTTTTGACATTAAGTCTTCGAGCACAACTCCTGGCTCTGCTATAACATAATTCCCTTCTACTTTGAACTTGTTCATCCTTGAAAGGTCAATAACAATTGAGTTTTCAGGGACAGCTCCTCCGACCAAGCCGGTCCCCCCTCCCCTTGGCACCACGTTCATGTCATTTTCCAAACAATATTTGACTATTCTTCTAACTTCTTCTGCAGTTTCTGGCCACACCACGCTTCCTGTTTTCCCTCTTATCTGTGATGCGTCGCTTGAGTATGCTACCTTGTCTATTTCTTCTTCTGAGATTTTTCCTTGTCCGAGTATTTGTTTTAACTTCATACCAGCACCTGGCTCATTTCGAGCACTTCCTTGTTTGTGTTTTCCTTTAATTGCACGTAGCATAATGGGCATGTTGTTATTACCTTGTCTGTTTTTATGTGCTCTCCGAGCATCTTTGCTATTTTGCTTGATGTGTTTGGAGCATTTGTCCTTAATCCAGCCCCACCACCGCAGCACATTGAGTTTTCCCTGTTGTTGTTTATTTCTACGACTTCAAAATCCAACGCTTTTAGTATGTACCTTGGCTCGTCATAAACTCCTGAGTGCCTTCCAAGGTGGCATGGGTCATGATAAGTAATTTTTTCATTAAAGGATTTGAGTTTTAGTTTTTCTATGTTTTTCCATATGGTCTGTGTCACGTGTTCCACTTTTATCTCCGGGTAGTTTTCTTTCAGTACTTTGTAGCATGCAGGGCAGTTTGTTATTATTTTCCCAATACCATATTTTTTTAGCACTTCCCTGTTTTTTTGCACGAGTTCTTTGTATTCTTCCTCGTAGCCTGCATTCAAAACAGGAGAGCCGCAGCAGAATTCCATCTCGCCCAGCATTATGAAGTCTATTTTTAGCTGGTTAAGAATCTTCTTGTAGTTCTCTTCTACGTCCTTCAAAACAAACTTTGTCAGGCAGCCAGGGTAGTATAGAGTGTTGCCTGATGTCAGTTTGCTTAATATGCCTCTGAACATATAGTTTTTTGTAAGGCATATGTATTTAAAGCCTTTGTTTAAGAATTTTAGAAGAATGCTAGGCTTACTTTAGGTGTATCATCTGTGAATTCGCCTGTATGTGTTATTACCAAATTGTATCTTCCTTTGAATGTTCTTGAACTCCCATCAATGTTTAAGTCAGCTATGCCTGTATAGTTCATGCTTATTATTATGTCGTATTCGTCTTCTATTATCGTCTCATCGAGCCTCAAGTTCAAGGCCCCTTCTTTGAAGTTTATTCCTGGCTCCATCATCTTGTTTTTTGTTTTCATCGTCCATAGTATGTAATCATCATCGGTGTTAACTTTGAGTTCTCCGCTTCCTATTTCCAGTGGTGATATCACCCTTCTTGACCCAGGTCCTTCTGTCGCAACTTCTTTCAAATTGTCATCTATGCTCAGCATAACCCTCTTTGTTTGTGTTACGGTGTTCTTGTCTTTCATCTTTGTGACTAATGGAAGTCCTGCTGCAAGAACTATGGTTATTATTACCATGCCGAGTGCTATGTAAAGCACTGCAGAAACCCAGACATCTCCTTTTTTGTTTATCATGTTAAAAAAAGTAAAAAGTGTTTTTTATGCTGTGCAAGGTGTAGTTATTGCTGATCCGCTAAGGTCCCCAAAGTCTTGCTTGTTTGCCGAGCATGTAACTTCTTTGCCACTTATTTTTATTATAGGAATCGCTTCAACGTACTTAACATTATTCAAATCTGTTCCAGGGGTATATTCGGCTGAGTTTATCATGTAGCTTTCTATTCCATTAGCAAAAAGGTCGTCTTTTGCCTTCATCTTGTCTGATCCCTCATAAAACCTCACTATAAGTTTTTCCAGTTTTATTTTACCATTGTTTTCTATAACAACTTTGTACTTCAAAGGGCTTGAAGACACTTGGCAAACATCTTTTATCTTAAAATCAACATCTGTTGCGCATGTTATCTGTGTCGTTGATGTTTCTTCTGTCTGTTTTTGCATCGTTGTTGTGAACCTCTGTCCCCATACCATTATAATTGCTGCTAATGCTACTGTAAACCCGAGTATCAGTACTGTTGCAATTAGTGGCGATATCCCTTTCTTGTGTCTCATCTGCTTACCTCCTTTTTATTAAATTCTTTTAACTGTTACGTGTTGTTCTGAACATGGAACATATTTATTTTTTCCTGCTTTTAATGATGGTATCACATCTACTTTTTCAGCACCGCTTTTTGTGAACGGTACTTCATACTGGTTGACTTCAAGTCCGCCCAGTTTGTTGAAGCTTTCCATCACTTCTATTGAGTCACCATTTTCTTTCATTGATCTGAATATGAATTTGTCTATTTGTTTGTCTTTTGTGTTTTCTATGACAAGCGTTGCCGTTGTGTCTTGGAACGAAAGACTTTTTACGGTTATTCCCACTAGTTGGCATTCTTGCTGTTTCTGTGCCAGTGCTCCCCTTTTTGCTGCTAGTTCCTCTATGTAGTTCTTCCCCCACAGCATTATCAGCAGCAGTAGTGCTATTACAAAACCTATCAGTAGAACCGTTGCTATGAGCGGGCTTATACCTCTTTTTGGGATCCTGCCTCTTTTTACCTTTTTCATTTACCCATTCTTTATTTTTTAAAATTTATAAATATTGCTATTCACATGTCACAGTTCTAAGCCTTTCAGGACATGATATTAGTGTATTTTTTTCTCTGATTACCGGTATGAGGTCTATTTTTGCTCCAGCATTAATTCCCCATTGGGAAGTTATCATATTCGTAACTTCTTCTTTAGGTTTTATTGGTAATGATGACAGGTCCACTACTTGTTTAGTTATAGGTGTACCATCCCCTTTTGTTCCTCTTATTATTATCTGCACAACGGTAAAGTAGCCTTTATTTCTTATGTCAACATGACCACAATTGTCATCAATTCCTGAAAGGTTGGCATCTATCTGCACTTGTTCACATTGCATACCGCCTTCTATTGACTTTAATGTTTGTTCTGTCATCTTTTCGGTACTTCTAGTCGCCCACACAAATACCAAAGTACCAAGTGTGATTGTAAAACCCAATATTAAAACCCATGCAACAACAGTTTCCATGCCTTTCTTATGCCTTTGTGCCTTCATCTTATCTTTATTTTCCAGATTTTCTACTTCTCCCATACTTATCTTCATTAAGTGGCAATTTTCCTCCAAATCCCTCTGCTACCTGAGCAATGCTTTCTTCTATAGGTTTGCATGTATCGTTTACCCAAACACAATAAGCTTTAGCGTATTCGCATAGTTGTTTAGTTAGTTCCTTACACATATTGCCCTCCTTGGCAAACCCTTCCCCACCTATGAATACCTTCCTCTGTTCCTCCTGTTCCATCCTGCTCACCATCATGAGCTGTGGCTTGTTTTGTATAAGCTCAAAGGGATACCAAGAATTTTTTATTATTATATGCACAAACTTTGGTTTGTTAGGTTTCGAATAAGGTTCATTTATCTCTTTCACACAAAGGTTTATATCAGTTATTGGGGTGGTAAAAGTGTTTGTTAGGGCTCCGAAGCTTACGCTTGATTGTACGCTATCAAAACATCCTGTTAGTCCTATAAACTGGGGATTGCTCTCACTTTCAAAATAAGCCACTGTAATCTCATCTTTGAGGTAGTTTCCGATGTGTACTGTGCCATTGTAGTCAAGAACGTAAATCAGCCCGAATTGCGGGTTCTGTGTTTTTGAGTATGCGGTGAATGCGTATGTGAACTCTTTAAATCTGTCGCTTACATTTCCTTCTGTGTTTATTATAGTATTTATCAACCTTGTCCCTTCTGTTTCGTAGTTTGTTGATAGTTTTTCAAAGTCTCCTTTGAATTTTTCTTGTTTTGCTACGTTAGA
>JAWABC010000061.1:0-5094 GCA_038884815.1 Candidatus Nanoarchaeia archaeon
TTTCTTCTTCAGTATTCATTTCCTCTTCTTTCTTTCTCTCTTCTTCTCTTTTTTCCTCTTCTTCTTTTGATTTTTTCTTTTCTTTTTTTCTTTTTTTGGCTTCCTCTTTTTTCTCCTTGAGTTTTTCTTCAGCCTGTTTTATGAATTCTTCTATGTTTCTAACGTTTTTTACTTGCAAGTTTTTCTCTTTAATTTTTTTTAGTATCTCTATTTTTTTCTTTGTGCCAACTGTTGCTCCTATCACTACCACCTCATTTTTGACTTTTTCCAGCTGTTTCACGTTTTCTATTATAAGTTCAACTCTTCCCTTGGAATCTAAGCCTCTTACTTTTCTTGGTGATGAGTAACCTATTGATGGCTGTTTCCTGTAACTCCTTAGCTTGAATCTCATCTTTGAGTGTCTTCCTTTTGGTGCTCGCCATTTTTTCTCTAGTTTTTTCACTCTGTGAGCATCTTGCCTCAAAAATCTGGGCTTTTTCTTTTTCAACTTCCTTCTCAATTCTAGCAAATCTTTCATCTTCCAGGTTTCTCAGTTATGTAAATACCGTCTTGAAATATTCTCCTATCTCTATTTGTTATCCTTGTAGCTTGTTCTATCAAGGATGCAGCTTTTCCAGCTTTCTCTATGTCCACGCTTTCTAGTGTTATTGTGCTGCCTTCCACTTTTACACTCACGTTTTTAGGTATTTTACACCTTCTTGGGATTTTTTCTCCTAAGAAGTTCTTTATTACTACTCCGTCCCCTTCTACATTAACAGTTATTGGGAAATGGGATGAACATATCTTTAATTTGTATGTATAACCTTCCAACACACCTCGGATCATATTCTTTACGTGTGCTTTGAATGTTCCTATCATTGTTTTTTCTCTTTTTGTTGGTTTTTTTGCGCTCAAAACTACATTTCTGTCCTCAACTTGTATTTTGACGTTTCTGTGTGCAAGTGTTCTTTGATTCTCTCCTTTAGGTCCTTTAACTTTTACAACTCCATCGACTACTTCAACGGTTACTCCTTCTGGTATTGCAATCTTTTGGATTATATCTGCTAGCATTTTAGTACACGTAGCTTATCAGCCTACCCCCTATCCCTTTCTTTTTTGCTTCTTCATAGGGCATTATTCCTTTTGATGTTGATACTATTATTATTCCGAATCCGCTTGCTGGTAGGTATCTCTTCTCGAATTTCTCGTAGTTTTTTTTCGTAACTGAAAATCTTGGCTTTATCACTCCGCATTTGTTTATTCTCCCCACGAGTTCAACCTTTATCATCTTTCCTTTACCGTCGTCAATTTCTTGGAATCCTTTTATGTATCCTTTTTCCATCATTATTTTCAGTACTTCCTTGATTACTTTTGAGGAAGGCTTGGTTATGCAAACCGTCTTTCCTACTTTCTCCGCATTGAGCATATTTGATAGGGTGTTTGATAGTGGGTCATTTAACATTTTTTTCTCCTAGCTATATTTTTTCCATCCTAAGCTTTTAGCATGTTCCCTGAAGCATCTCCTGCATAGGTTTAAGCCATACATTCCTATGTGCCCTCTTGGATTGCCACATCTTACACATCTTTTCGTCTGCTTTCCAAATTTCCTTGGCTTGGGTGTGTTATGCTTTTCGTATTTTTTCAGCTTTACAGGTTTATTTTTAAGTTGTTTTAGCATCTTTGTGTAGCTGCTTGTGGTCATTGTTCCACCTCAATTCCGTATTTTTTCTGTATGAATTCAATCGCTTCTTGTTTTGTTATGGCATGTTTTTTTGGTATTTTTTTAGGTTTTATCATTCTTCTCTTAATCCTGTATCCAGGTCTTTGTAGAGTCACTGCCACTTCCAAACCTATTATGCCTATGTCTGCATCATATTTTGCCTCCGGTATGTCAAGGTATTCCTTTATTCCAAAAGCGAAGTTGCCTTTATCATCAAAATTTTCTTTTTTCAGTTTGTTTCCCTTAGCTTGTAAGAGTCTTTTTAGCATTTTTTGTGCTTTTTCTCCTCTGAGTGTTACTTTGCATCCTATTTGTAATCCAGGTCTTATCTTCCATGTTGGTATTCTTTTTCTTGTTACTGTCTTAACGGGTTTTTCACCGGAGATATTTTTGAGGAGTTTTAGCGCTTTCTCTAGCTTTTCTCCTGGTTCTCCAGTCCCTATGTTTAAGGTTATTTTTTCTATTTTTATTTCTCTCATTTTTCTCCTACGCTTATGGAATCGTCGATGACAAGTGTATACTCTTTTGATGTTTGGTAAGTCTCCTTGTATGACTTGAATGTTACCATCTGATTTTGGAAAAGGTTTTGTATCTCCTCTATATACCCTGTTTTACCTATGTGTTTCCCATCTGTCAAGTATACCTTTGCACCTTTCTCAAATTTAAGGTGTTTTTTTATCCTCTCCTTGCTTTCTTTTGTTAAGTCCATTATTATTGTGTCGTTCACCTTATATACATCCTTATCTACTATCATGTTTGTCCCATCATTTAGGTTCAGTTGTGTTTTCTTTCCCTTGAGTGTTTTTTTATTGATTATTTTTACAGGTTTGAACCTTGCTTCTTCATCATCTATCCTTATGAGAATAAATTTGCCTTGTTTGTTGTATACCATCCTGTAATGTTCATTAATTTCAGGTATTTCCACAATATCCATTATTCCGACTGGAAACTTCTGATCTGTTCTTGCAACTTTATTTATCAACACTTTTCTCTGATTAAGTATGAGTTTTACCTCTCTTGTTGTTTTTGCATATTTGAGCATATTTTTTATTACGAGGTTTAATGGTACTGACTTACTTAGAGCATGAGGTCCCGGGTTAGGTCTTATTATCCATTTGTGTTCCTTCCTTTTGATAGGCCATCCTTTGGGTGCAATTAACCTTTTGAGATGTCTCTTTACCATTTTTATTTTGCTCCTTTAAGTTTTCTTTCTAAACTTTTCTTTCTTTTTTTGTCTTCAAGGTTTAACTCGGTTATCATTATGTTTGATGGATGTAATGGATATTGCACTTTACTCCCATCTTTTTTTATAAAATCAACACCTTCGATTTTTATCCTCATTTTTTTGTAGTCCACGTCTGTTATTTTACCGCTTGTCTTTTTGAACTGCCCCCTCATTACCTTTACCTTATCACCTTTCCTTATCGGTAGATTTCTTCTTCCGTATTTTTTTCTTAATTCTTTTGAAAGTGTTGCTGTCATGAATTTTTTTCTTATATGTAAAGGAGCATTCTTTATGTATTTGATTTGTTTTTTTCTTTTCTTGCTCGCCTTCCATGATTTTGACCATCTTTTCATATTATACCACTATCTTTGCCACCTTTGCAAGGCCGGGCCATCTTGCCGTGGCTTCTTTTGCTATAGCTCCTTTGAATATAGTTCCTTTCGGTGTTCCCTTATCATCCTTTAACACAACCACCGCATTGTCCTCGAACTTTATTCTTGTGCCGTCCATCCTTCTGTACTCTTTTTTTTGCCTTACTATTACTGCTGGCACGACTTGTTTTCGCATGTCAGGTCTTCCTGAAACTACTGAAACTAGTACAAGGTCTGCTACTCCTGCTTTCGGTAGCCTGTTTTTTACAGTCTTCGCCCCTTTTACCGATATTATCTTGACTATCTTTGCTCCTGAATTGTCGCATGTTTCAATTAGCGAACCATGCTGTATACCTTTGGTTATTTTTGCTTTAATTGCTTGCATGTTCAATTACCTCTACTACGACGAAGTTTTTTGTTTTGCTTATTGGTCTTGTCTCAACCACTTTTACTTTGTCTCCTTTCTTGGCCTCGATGCAATCGGGTAGGTGTGCCTTTATTCTAGTTCTTCTTTTTTCATACCTCTCATATTTAGGTAGGAAAAATGCTCTCGGCCATTCTACCAGTACGGTTTTTTGCATAGATGCTTTTATAATCGTACCTGTGAATATTTTCCCCCTTATTTTCACGCTTCCATGGAACGGGCAGTGTTTGTCTTGGCATTCCTTTTTCGGTGCCGTTACTTCGATTCCTATGTTCTTTATTTTCATTTTATCTTCCTCAGTTTCTTTATTCTATCTTCTGGTCTTCCCATCAGTATTCTTCCATCTACCACATATTCTTTGTTGTCTATTTTTGTTTTCATCATGATTTGTGATTTCATTATCTTCCTTGTCTTATCATTTTCTATCGTTATAGTGTTTTTTGTCTCGTCTATTATTTTGCCTTTGAGGCCTGTGAGTGATTTGTTTTTTGACTCTACTATCTCTATTTCGAGCCCGATGAGCTCGTGTTTTGCTATCTCTTTTGGGTTCATTTGTTTTTATCCGATTTTTATTGTGTCTTTTGAAAAGCCCAGTTTCACCAATGCTTCTCTTGTTTTGTTTGCATGATCCCCTTGCAGTTCTATTATCCCATCCTTAACCGTGCCTCCGCACGCAAGCGCATTCTTCAATTTCTTCGCAAGGTCTTTTACGTCGATGTCTTTGGCATCCAAACCTTCAACCGTCGTTATTAACTTACCGAATTTTCTTTTTACCAACTTTATTCGGATTTGCTGCTCTTTCTTGGCTATGGTTTCGCAGACACAAAGTTCTTTGTTTAGTCCACACTTGGGACACACATCACTCATGTATTCTTCATTTCCTCCTTGGTTATTTTTCCTTTGTTATGTAGGAACATGTTTATTCTTGCAAGTGTTTTTTTGATTGATTTTATCTTACCGGGATTTTCTATGGAACCGCCACTAGATTTTTGGGTTAATATTTTCATAAGTTCTTTTTGAAGCTCTGTCTTTTTATCGTTGAGCTCTTTCTCGTTCATTTTTTTGAATTCATTTTTCTTGATTAGTGGCATTTTCTTCCTTCTTTTCTTCTTTTTCTTTTTTCTTTACCTTTCTTGGTTTGGTTTCTTTTTTCTTTGTTTTTTCTTCTGTTTTTTCTTCTTTAATAACTTCTACCTGTACCTTTTTATCAACTTCTTGTTCTTTGATTTTTATTTTGTCTGGTAGTTGTATGTCCGGGTGCATTATCATTACTTTGACGCCTATTGCGCCTGTTTTTAGTGATGCTACTACTGATGCTTTGTCTGCTTGTTCTTCTGCTACGCTTCCTGATTTTTTGAGGTAGCCTGCTGAGAAT
>JAWABC010000062.1:0-5077 GCA_038884815.1 Candidatus Nanoarchaeia archaeon
ACAGGTAAGCACTTCCTGTGCTGTTAAAGTAGCCTGCGTCATTCGCAAAAGTGCTTACAGGAGGAGGCGTTCCTGAAAGGTTCTGCCATGTTATGCTTGCTAAGGTGACGTAGCCAGCGTCGTTACCAAAGAAGGATACTTGGGGGATAACTCCGGAAAGGTTCTGCCACGTCACCCCTGCAAGCGTGATGAAACCAGCGTCATTCGTGAAGTACGACAAAAGCGTTGGGGAATTAGTAATATTAGTCCAGTCAAGGAGTCCGAAAAGGTTAAAGGCATATAAGGAGCCGACACTTAGAATGTCATAACCGCCCATGTTCAGATTTCCCTGCATCGTGTCGCCACTCTTGTTCAAGAAGTCGCTCACTGAAACGTTGTTAATGACGTACGTGTTGTAGTTGAGCGTTGTTGGGCGAACCCAAGTGTCAGCTCCTGCTGCCATGCCCAAAGGTGATAAGAATACAAAAAAAAAGAGCAAGGTGAGTGTTAAGAAAAAAAGCTTTTTTCTCATCATTTTTTATGGTCAAACAAAAATTATGGATGAGTCAGTTTATAAAGTTTTTTGTTATGACGGAGGTTTTTGCTGGCTAATGCCCATCTTGTCACTAAGCTCTCCAATCTTCTGAATAACTGCATTAGTCTGGTCCCAGCTCTGCTTCAAGACATTGCTCATGTAATCAAAACTCATGTACCCAATAATAATAACCAGAATGATAAGAGCGCCGATAACAATCAAGTGACCATACCTTTCCCAAAAGTTTCTTTTATCCCTGAACATCTCATCCAAGTTATCAATGGCATTAATCCTCATCATATCCACATCATACTCAAGCTGGTGATAACCTGCGTTAACGTGAGGAACACGATTAATAGGTGCGTAAATGTACCTTTGATGAACTGAAGAAGAATCAAAAAGCTTGGTGTTGTACTTGGTCTTGATTGCAGCGGTGGCGTTACTCATTATTTGGCTTAAACGTTCCTTCTCCGGTGTCATGCCTGCGCTTGCTGACAATTTTGGGCTCACACTTTTCTGAATAGGAACGTAGTCAAGCCGAATTTTCAAATAATCAGCGTAATCTTTGTTCTTGACGTGATCAACGCACTCAAAAGGAGGAGGGGTTGTTTCAGCTCTTTTTTTGAGAAGCCAATAAAAAGTTTTCCTTCCCATCTTAAGCTTTCTTTCCTCAATAATGTCAAAGCTGTCCAAGTAAAGCCTTCCGTCACTTTTCGGCTCAAAAATCCTCACATACCACCTTTTTCTTCTCAGAACAACAAAAAGGTAGTAAGCTATTGGTGCAAGAATGCAGAATGCGATGAAAAACATTGAAAAGGTCTTGATGGCCGGAGCCATTCCGTGCAGCCATGCTTGAATGCTTTGAGAAAAGTCAGGCATTTATTGCACCTTTTCTTTCCCGAGCGGGGGTGTGTAGTTTCCCAAGCTTTTCAGCCACATTTTTTCTTTGTAAAGCTTCCAAAAAAAAATTAACAAATCAGCGGTGTAGCTAAAAGACCAGATAAAAATCATAACAACACACAGCTTCAGCCACCACACATACGAAACAATCCAGTGATTGTAGCCGAACTTGTCAGGAAGCAACAGCATAACTAAAAGATAAGAGCTCATAATCATAAAAAAGCAAGTGAGAACTACAATGTCAGAAAAAGGCACTTTTGGAGGTTGATTATTCTTGAACTTGAATTCCCACTCCTTCTGCTGAAAAGGACTAAGCCTCACGTAAGTTTCCCATTTTATTGCCATAAAAAGTTACCTCTCAAAATTGTTTTTCTAATAGTTTCTGTTCTCAAACGGAGGTTCGTTCCTGCCTGCCTGCCTAAGCCCTCTGAAAATCCCCATAAAACCCTGCCCTCCTGTTTGGTTTTCATTATAAGCTTTGACTTCCTGATGCTGGTGGGTTGTGCTGAAAAACCTTCTGTAACCGTTATCCTTAGCACCAAGAAGGATGGCGTGAACCTTGCTGATTACTTCAATGCCAACTCTTTGGATGTCAAGCTTGTTAAGCCCGAACTCTTTGTACCTAAAACTCAGATTATTATAAACCGTTCTTCCCACATGCCTCATTGTCCAGTTAAGACTTACGGTGTCATAGTTGCTTACGACGTAAACAGGGTTTATGAAGGATTCTATAAAGCTTATAGCCCACGTAATGCCTTTTTCGTTCATAACACGAAAAGTTTTTTTGACAACAACAGTTTTACCGTCAACAGTCGTAACCTTTTCATCCCAGTACTTCGGTCTCCAAATACCATCCTCTCCCTGCTCGTAACCTCTCCACAAGTACCTTAAAGGAACGCTAACTTCTTTCTTGAAGTTAAAAAGCCACTGCAAAAACTGCGGGTCCTGACCCGGATAAGGCATCATGCCTGCTTGAGGTGTTTGTGGTGGCGAAACGGTGCTGGGCTGTTCTGAGTACGGTTCGGAATAAGTTTCAGGATACATCCCAGCCTGAGTTACGAATTTCGTATCAGGATAAGAAAGTGCTGTCATAAAAAAAAAATCAGGATACGAGTATTTAAAAACTTTTTTGTTTTATCACAAAAAAACTTTCGAAGAAATGCCCGCTCCCTTAACCCTGCTTTTTTGAGCCACAATAAACCTTCTTTCAAGACCGGTGAACAACCTTTTAGTCGGCGCTTTCGTCACGAACTGCCTAAGAACAACCGCCTGAATGTCAGGAGTGTACTTAAACCTTCTTTTCGAAACCCTTTTCCTGCCATAACTTAAAGATTCACCCAAACTTATTCTGGGAAGCCCAAAAACAGAAGGAGGAACAGTATAAGCGTAAGGAGAAACAACAGGGCTGACACTCACACTCGCACTAGGACTGACACTTCTGGAAACACTAACGCTAGGACTAACACTAACACTCGCACTAGGACTGACACTGGCACTAACACTGGCGCTAACACTTCGGCTAATACTCCTGCTCAAACTCGCACTAGGACTCACACTAGGACTCGGACTTGGAGGACTAACACTCCGGCTCAAACTACGACTCATACTTGCATAAGCACTAGCGCTGGAAACCAAAGAAGCACTAACACTAGGACTGGCAAACAAGCTTGTTCTAACCTGACTTGGACGAACTGCCGACACAGGACTCACACCACTCAAAGAAACAGCAGGGCTCACGCTTGCAGAACGACTTACAGCACTTGCCGGGCTTTCAGCTTTCCCAATCGGCCTCACAGACAAAGCACTGACAAGGCTAACAGTAGGAATTCTGCTCGCACTACTTCCAACAACGTAAGAAACAGCAGGGTTGCTTACGAAAGTGCTTGGAACAACACTTGGATACAAAACTTTCATCGCCTCAATACCCTGCGTTGCAGCAGCAACCTCTTTCGGACTTCCCTTGCTCTGAATATCTACAAGTATTGCAAGAGTATCAGCAATATCCTTCACCCTTTTAGGTTCCGGAGCGTAACCACCAGCCTGAGGACTGAAAGAAAGAACACTAGACACCTTTCGGGTTAAAGCCTCGCCCTGAGGCATTATGTAAGCAGTCTCGCCTCTCCCAAGACTTACACGAACAGTTTGAGGCTGCTGCCATAAAGGAATGCTGAAAGCCTGCTCCCCAACAACACCCGGATACTCCTGACCGGGATGGTGAAGGTCTATGAACTTACCGTACTCCCCAGCCTTTTCAATGCCTTTAAGCTCAATAACCAGCTTGTTCGCAGGGCTGAGACGGGCGTCAAAACCTTCAGCTTTCAAGTTCTGAACAACCTTTTCAGCCAAAGCAACAGCTTTAGCTTGGCTTATGCTGGGAGCGGAAGGCTGAACAACCCTTTGAACCCTCTCAACGTACTCAGTTACGAAGTCACTAACACTCTGCGTCCTCCTTATCATCTCGTCAATGTCTCCCGGAACTCTTTCACCGCCAGCAGCACGATAATAAGGAGTTCTGAACTGGGACTGAAGAGCTGTGCTTCCATAAGTTTCAGCACCTCTTTCCTGAGACATTGTATTTATAGCAACCTCAACAGCTTTTTCAGGGACAGGGCGAGCACCAACATCCTTAACAAGCTCCTTAGCAACAGGGTACTTTTTGGTTGCCAGAACTTTCAGGCTGCCAACAAGCTTTTCTGCAGCTTCAACCCGAGAAACTTGTGAAGGATAACTTGCTAACTGGCTCTTCTGCAAAAGCTGAAACGTTGCCTGCGTCTCTGCAGGAATGCCTATGCTGGCTCTGCTTATGTCAACAGGCTGAGTGCCCCACACAGGATGATACTGTGCAGGTAAAAGAACAGGACTTTCGCTTGGAAGAACAGGACGATACATCGGACCTGCAGGAAGACCTTCAGCAGTAAGCATTGTGCCAATCTGCCTTTCAACAAGAGGTGCGGGCTTAAGACCCGCACCCCACACTAAACCCTCACGGCCAAAAGCCCTGAAACCAACACCCTTATAACCGTACTGGATGACAGGTTCTTGAACAGGAACACCACCACGCATAACCTCCTTAACATCAACTGTTTCAGGAAGCTCCTCATACGTAAGTCTTGGAAGGATTCTTGTGCGAACACCAGCGCCGAAACCTGCAACGGCAGGAACGCCATAATAAGTAAGTCCTGCCAAAACTTCACCTTTTTTGCTTGGAGTTTCAGCAAGCCGGAACTGCCGGGCAGTAATTCCCGCACCAGCAACTAACGCCCCGCCTTTCAGTGCGGCAGCGCCTGCAGGCACAACGTATTTCGGAACCCAAGCCAAACTAGGTTTCAGAAGCCCTAACGCTTCAGCACTTCCCTTAATGCCAGCTCCAACACTGCCAAGCCCTGCGCCTGCAAGGTAAGAAACAGCGTACACTGCTGGAACGTCTAAAGGTCTGGTAGTGACAAGACCGTACATTTTCTGCTGATAACCGGCGCTTGCTTCGCCAACTTTTTTAAGCCACGCAGGAGTTTTGTAGCCAGGTCCCGTTCCGGGAGGTTCAAAAGCAAGACTTGCAACGCCGCCAGCAATCAAAGGCTCGCCTGTAAGTGTTGGAATGTTAACACCAACTTTTCTTTCAGGAATGCCTTCCGCTACTTTCTCAGCCCAACCTTTCAGGCCGGC
>JAWABC010000063.1:0-4070 GCA_038884815.1 Candidatus Nanoarchaeia archaeon
GGAAGCTCTCAAAAAGTTTTCCCCACAACAAATTAGGATGTTTTTTGCGCTTGCACACTATTCCAGCCCAATTGATTTTACAGAGCAAGCAGTTCAAGCAGCTGGAAATTCGCTTGCTACGCTGCATTCTGCAATATATGCAGCAAAAAGCTATCCTTTGCCTGCAGTAGGAAGCGTGCCTCTTTTAGAGGCGGCACATGAGGCTGAAAAGAAATTCTTGGCTTACATGGATGAAGATTTTGACACCCCGAATGCATTGGCTGCGCTTTTTGCTCTTGCAAGGAAAATAAATGCGATACCTACACTGAATGTTCAGATTTGCCTTCGGGAATCTGCACTTCAGGTTACTGTTGTTTAGGTAGTTGTACAGCAGCAACAGCATCTGTAACAGTGCCCCCTGGAACTCCTAACATCGACAACGTAACCCCCCCGTACACAAGTGGGTTTCCTGCAACTATACAGAACCAGTATAACACATGGAGTTGCTCCCAGCGCACGAAGTATTTCCTTGTTGGATATCCTGACAGCCCTGTAGGCTACATTCGAAAGATAAGGATTGCAGGGTGGTACACGTTAAACACAGGCACTTTGATTGAGCCCCGTTTAATTAATACGACACTTACAAGCCTTAATACCGGAGAAACTTGGTATGGTAGTCATAATATTTATCTGCCAGCAAATTCACCTTCTGGGCAGTACCTTTTGAGCGTTTCAATGAATGCTGCAGAGTCAATTTGTGGGGAGCCAAATGAGATGTTCCCAAATCCTACAGAGTGGATTACCGGAGGCTGGTTCGGATTAACTTTGGTTCATAGCTAAATTGCGTAATAGCAAAGTTTTTATATTTCCATTCTTTTGCTTATACTATGAAAAGGTGGTGGTTTTTAATTTTTTTCTTACTCATCTTTATTTCATTTGTTTATGCTAAAGACTGTGTAATTTGTAATGGCAATAGTGTAGTTGCTTATTACGACTGCCCTGCTTTGAAAACTTGTTCTAATTGCATAGATAACAATAAGTTTTCTTCTTCTGCTGTTTTACAGAATTGTGATACCAGTTCTTGTTACAAATGTTACGACCCTGTTGGTGCTGATGCTCGTTGTAAGAGCGATTGTTCTTCCTCGCAAGTTTGTTCCAGTGGTGTTTGTTGTAAGCCTAATGGAGCTACTTGTGTGAGTGACGCATCTTGTTGTAGTGGTGAGTGTAAAAAAAGTAAGTGTGTTGAGCCTTGCACTCCTAATTGGCAGTGTACGGATTGGTCAACTTGTATTTCGAATAAACAGACCAGGACTTGTACTGATACCAATAATTGTGGTGTTAGCACTGGTAAACCTTCTGAGACTCAGACTTGCCAAGCTATTTGTACTCCTAACTGGCAGTGTACTAGTTGGTCTGATTGTGTTGATGGTAAGCAGACCAGGACTTGTACTGATTCCAATAGTTGTGGTGTTGATACAGGCAGGCCTTCTGAAACCCAGACTTGTAACCTGAAGTGTAACGGTTGCATGGATGGTAAGGTTTGCAAACCTGGCAACACAGATTCTAAATGTGGCGTTGGTGGTGGGCCATGCCAGACTTGTCCTAGTGGAACTTCTTGCGTGAGTGGTGAATGTCTCCCTTCTGGTGGTAGTGTTACTTATTCTATTACAAATAAGAAAAAAATTTATAACATCGGTGATCAAATAACGAGTGTTTGGTCCTTACCTTCTTATGCTTATACAGCTTCGGGTTGTACAGTTCATTTCCTTGTGAATGGCGGTGTTGATGAGGACTTTTATGTTTATTGTGGTGACCCTGGCTTGAATGCTAATGGCGATACGGGCACTTTGACAGTGGCTCATTGCTATGGTAAGTCTGGTACCATCACCAATAAGGTTCAGATGGTAATCAAGGATTCTTCTGGTAAGGACTTAGCCAAGTCCGGTACGGATTCTTATAAGTTAAATTGTGTTGCTGGTGCCTGCACTCCTAATTGTGCCGGTAAGGAATGTGGCGATGATGGTTGTGGTGGTAGTTGTGGTACTTGTTCTTCTGGTAAGACCTGCTCTAATGGTCAGTGCGTAACTTCTGGTGCTTGCAAAAAGCAGAATGAAATCTGTAAGTCTTCAAGTGATTGCTGTTCTGGTTTAAGCTGTTTTCAAACCTATGAGGGTTATCAGCGTGTTTACAAGTGCCTTCCTGAACAAACTGGTTGTAACAAGTACAACTTTGTTGGTGGCTCAACAAATCCCACTTCAGGTGGTATAGGCTCAAAGTTCACCATAAAATGTGATTACGGTGCAAAGATAGATTGCATTTATCCAATAAGTTACGTTGCCGGAGGTTCTTGTAAGTGGACTGGCTTTGAAGGCACTGTTGCTGTTTTTGATTGCACCGCACAGAATCCTGGTAACTACATTAATTATTGTCATCTTGGTTTGAACACGAATGATAAGTGTTGTGAGAGCTATGATGCTGCTGGTTCTATAAACACGGGTCAGACTTTCAGGTGTACGTGTGATGCTGCAACTTGTGGTTGGGAGAAATGCACCGCTGCTGATGTTGGCAAGACTATGTGTAAGGTTGGCTGGATATATATGGGTCCGCATTACAATGAAGTTAGGAAATGTATGTACAGCGATGAAGATGGTTGTTATCTTTACCTTCCTGTTGAGGATTGCAACCAAAAGGCTAATAGTGGTTGTGCTTTAAACACAAAAACAGGTAAGCATGAGTGTATATGCTCAATGCCTTGCACTCCTAATGAAAAGAGGTGTGCTCAGACTATTAAGTACATCAGCCCTCTACCACCTGGTGACTGGGTGATCCAGCAGTGTAATGCTAATGGTTGTGGCTGGAAGGATGTTGAGTACTGTGATCGTGATCAAGAGTGTGATGCTACTACAAAGACTTGTAAGACAAAACCTTGTCCTTACTGTTGTCCTTCTGGCATGACTTGCACCTCTCCTTCTGGAGGTGTTGGCTGTACTTCTGGCACTTGTTGCTCTTCTGCTTCTGCTTGCACAACCTGTGCAGATGAGTGTAACATTCCTAGTTCTAGGCAGTGTTTTGGCGCTTATGCTTACCAGATTTGTGGCAATCATGACGCTGATTCTTGCTTGGAGTGGAGCTCTTCAATCAACTGTCCTACAGGCCAGTCTTGTTCAGGTGCTGGTGTTTGTGGTGCGACCTGTCAGAATCAATGCAGTAGTGGAAGTAAGCAGTGTTTTAACTCGACTGCTTATCAGGATTGTGTTCTTTTTGGTAGTTGTTATGGTTGGGGCAGCCCAATCAGTTGTCCTTCTGGTCAGTCTTGCACCAATGGCGTTTGCTCTAGTGGTGTTTCTTGCCCGAACGGTGTTTGTACTGCAGGTGAGAACTGTCCTGCTGACGCTTCTTCTTGTCCTGATAACAAGTGTTACGAACCAACTTGCACTAATGGTTGTGGTCAGAATGCTGTTGCAAGTGGTCAGACTGATGAAGCATGTTATGGTAACGTTGGCTGTGGTTCTGGCTCTAGAGAACTTGTTCATAAAGGTCTCCTTTTTGACGACTCCAATGCCTTATTGAAGAATCCTCAAGGGGTCTTTGTTTCGGGCAATTACGCTTATATTACAAATGGACAAAATTTCATAAATTATAATTATGAGGATGGGGGTCTTGAAGTAGTTGATGTGTCTAACCCTTCTGTGCCTGTTCATTATGGTAAACTAATAACGGTTATGAGTACTCCAGAAAAAATTTTGGTTCAAGGTAATTATGCTTACTTACTTTCCGCATTTCAAGGTCTTGAGGTAGTTAGCGTTTCTAATCCTTCTCACCCTGTTCATATCAGCAAGCTTGTTGATGATTCCACAACCCTTTTGGGTAGCCCTCTTGATATGTTTATTTCTGGCAATTATGTTTACATATTAAATTATGGAAACTATCAGGGTAATTTGGTAATTGAGCCTACTGGTATTGAGATTGTTAGTGTTTCTAATCCTTCTAATCCTGTTCATGCTGGAAAGATTGAAACTCATCCTATGTTTCTAAAAAAGATTTTTATTTCTGGAAACTATCTTTATGGGGCAGGATGGGAATCCGGCACC
>JAWABC010000063.1:4080-5052 GCA_038884815.1 Candidatus Nanoarchaeia archaeon
ACCTGTTTTTGTTGTTTATGATATCTCTACGCCGAGTAACCCCATACGTGTTAGTAAACTTTATGGTAATTCTCAAAACAATATGGGACATGTTCAAGACATTTTTGTTTCTGGTGGTTATGCATACTTAACGAGTATGACATATTATGCTGGTCAGCAGGAGGATGGTGTTACAATAATCAGTGTTTCTAATCCTTCTAATCCTGTTTTTGTGGGTAAGATCATGGAAAGTCCTACTACGGCACTTTACAATCCTTCTTTTATAAGGGTTAATGAAGGTTACGCTTACGTTTTTGCTGGTGAGTCAGCTCCTCAGTCTTACCCCTACCCTAGAGGCATAACTATCTTGGATGTTTCTAACCCTTCCTCTCCTACTCAAGTGGGTAAGTTGTTCTCTAACTCCATACCAGTTGTTAATGGTACTGTAGACATGTTTGTTTTAGGTAATCATATTTACACAGTTGATAGGAGTGGTGCTCTTGAGATTTTGGGGATTTCTAGCAGTGGAAGTGGTATTAATTGTAAATGCAACGGTGCGGGTCAGTGCGTTAGTGGCGGCGGTGTTACTTATTCTGCCTCTTCTAATGTTGTTTCTCTTAATGATTTCAGGTCAGCTCTTAACAAGGGCATTGCTTCTTATTTCTCAAATAACCCAATTTTGACGGATGCTGAGATTAAGGATTTCATAGCTACCTATTTCGGTTCCGTTGACCTTGTTGATTTGTCTGCTACAGGCACTTATTCTGGTGAGAAGCTGCTTGACATTTACAATAAAATCATAACCTCTACTGGTGCTGGCTATGCCGAGTGTTTGTTAAGCTCTGAGTGTGTCAAGTGTGGTAATAGTTGCATACATTATAATCAGTGGAGTGCTGTTTGTGCATCACCCACAATGGAATTTGAATGTGTTTGTGATTCGGGCGTTTGTAAAAAATCCTGATAGTAAGTTTTTAGGTTTGTAATGAAAATATT
>JAWABC010000064.1:0-5011 GCA_038884815.1 Candidatus Nanoarchaeia archaeon
TTATTGGTTGTACGCATATTCTGAAGGTGTCTTCATCGTATAGTGTTTGTGGGTCTGTTACTCTTACTGTTACGTTTGAGCATCCGTTCATGTTTGGTAGTGTTGCGCAGTCTATGTATCTGCCATGGTCTATGATGCAGTCTACTATTGCGTTGTTTGTTTGTGATGTTATGCTGAATGTAAGTCCGCTGTCTGGTGTTTCATTATCGTAAGAATATGCCCATAGGTCTATTAGTGCGTTCCAGTATCCTGTGTCTTCATCAATATTGATGTCTGGCAGTCCTTCTATAACTGGTGGTGTGTTTGCTGGTTGTTCTACCTCTATCTGAACTGTCCTGTATCTTATGTATTTGTTTCCCTGGTTGCATATGCAGTCTATCGGGTCTGTCTGTATTCTTATAGTGTGCAGTCCAGGCGTTAGTGTTGACTTGTCAACCTGGAAGTTGACTGTTTGTTTTGTGTCTTGGTATAACGATACTGTTTGTTCTGATTTGAGTACACCATCCACCAGCATCTGTACTTTTACGTCTGATGTGAAATAGTCGCTGTGTGAGCTTGGGTAGAACTTTGGTGAGCCAGGAGCGTCATCACTTACTGTGAATGCGCTCTTCACATCTGTGGTTATGTTAACGTAAGTCCCAGTTGAATTTTGTATGGTGGTAACTATTAAAGGGTCTATCACAGATTCGCAGTAGTTTTTCTTCACAAAACTGTCTGATACGCTTGTTGAGAAGTCTCCCTCATTATATATTATATACCCCATTGGCCTGTAGCAGCTCTTGTAGAAGAATGCCGCATGGTATTGGTAGGCTCCTGCTGGGTATGACATGTGGTATGTGTACCCTGGTGAGAATGTGCTTAATAGCTGGCTTGTGTAGCTGTTGCATATGTTGCTGGTGCACTTGTAAAGCTCAACGTCGTAGTTGTTCTGGTTAAATGTCCAATCAATACTCACATTGTAGGCCATCGCTTCTATGCTTAAAAAAACAATAAAAACTGCAATGGCTAAAATCATCTTGTTTTTCAATATTCCTTTATTTTGTCCGTTTACCATATTACCACCAAATTGTTTATTAGTATCAGTAAGTATAAGGTTGCCAGTACCATTGTCATTGGCAGTGCTATACTTGTTTTTTCACTTACCTTGCTCATTGCTACGACAATGAATACCCCTATGGCCACTTTCAGCAGGAATGTCCAGAAGACACCCAAGCTTTCAAGTGACGTCCTAACTATGGGATTTGCTTCTTCTATATGCTCCATTTCTAGAGCATAAACAGTTACCATGATATCAGCTAGATTAAGTATAAAAAAGATTACAAGCGAAATTTTTAGCAGTTTGTTTTTTTCCATTTTGTTTGGTTCTTATCTTCCTTTCAAATTACATGGCTCCGCCGCCAACTCCGCCACCAGCACCAGTTCCGCCTGCGCCTCCATCAGCACCATTGCCGCCGCTTATTCCTGCCTTTTCTTCTATTGATTCTCCAATCTGTATGGTGTCGTTGTCCATCCTTTCTTCGAATGATGCTTGTTTCTTGTCTGAAACAAACTGTACGTCTGTTTTGTATGGTGTAAATATAGCTCCAAGCATCTTCTTGCTTCCTTGTGAGACAAAGATGTGTCCTTGTATTGGCGCCTTTGCATTCTTGTCTTGACTTTTTACGTCTCTGTTGAAGAAGTATGTGTCAAAGTGGTTTTTCTCTCTCATCTCATTTAGCTTTTCGAATATTTTTGCAGTTGCCAGCTTTGCCTTTTCTTCTGGTTTAAGTCCTGATAACGGTATTAGTATTTCATAACCGAATTTTTCTTTTTTGCCGTAGCCAAATCCTTGTTCCCTGTCGCTGAAGTTCATCTGGGCTACTTTCTTGTCAGGATTGTTTGAGTCGTATCTTTCTAGCATCCTTTCAAGTCTTGATTCTTCGCCTTTGTTTGAGAACTCTACAACAAGTTTTGGCACTACCTTTTCGCTTCTTAATGTCATGTTCATAAACATGTTTTCTACATCCTGTTCCATGAATGCCTGCTTCAATTCGTTGTATAAGCTGATTACTTCTTTCTTTTCGAAGTTTTGTAAGTAATCATAGTTGCCTCTGAGACCCCATACTTTCCTGTATTGCATGTCCAGTTTCTGCATGAATTTTATACCAGCTTTGTATTCATCTTGCACAGAAACTTCAGGTGTTTTTACGATCTTTGTTGTGATGTCTTTCTTAACCTGAACCTCTGGCTTTGAGGGCTTTGCTTTTTCAGGCTTAATCACCCTCCTTTCCACTTTTGGCTTAACCTTTTCTGGTGCTTGTTTGATTTTTGGCTTTTCAAGAGGTGTTATTGTTTTTGCTTCTGCTGTCTTTGGTTTACTCAACCTTAATGATGCTAAGTAATCTCCGCACACACCTCCTGTCTTTCTTATTATTCCGAAGCTTGCACCTGTTTTGTATGTTACTCCTTTGAGTGTAATCTCGTTGTTTGGCCCTATCTTATTTGTTTCGTAAAGCTTGTTGTCCCCAATAAACCTTAGTACCACGTTAGGGTCATTTCTCATTGCATCTGCAAGGTACTTGTTCAGCTTTACTTTTAGTGTGTCTTTGTCAAGTTTGTATGACCTTATTCCCTGTTCTAGTTTTGATCTCTGCCAGTCTATGCATCTTGTCTTTTCTTCTGCCTTTTCTTTAGCTTTTGCAGTGGTTTCTGCTTCTATGAATGGTTTGAAAGGGTCGGGCGTGAACCTTTCTCTTTCCGGCCTTTGTGGTAAAGCTTCTTTAACTTCAGGTTTTTGCACTCCTTTTACTGTTTGTTCTACTGTAACTTCTCTCACTATTGGCCTTGTTTCTGTTTTCTTGCCACATCCGGGTATGTTTGATGCACCGTACCATATAAGTCCGGCTGCTATCGCTGCCACTCCAACTGCAGCTATCTTGCCGAAAGGTTTTTTTATGACATTTCCTAAGTATGTTAAGAATCCTGTCTTCTCTGTCTTCTTGTTGCTGTCTGGCACTAACCTCTCTAGTGCTGGTTCGACCTTTTCTTTGTCTTCCCTTACTATACCTTCTAGTGTGTGGTTCATTAAGCTTGCATGTTGTATTCTAAGTGCGTCCCTTTTCGCATCAAGTTCTCTTGTCCTTGTGTCCCTTCCTTTGCCTGTGAAGCCTTTTGAGGTTCTCCTGTTGTAATCTCTTTGGTCGTATGCTTTGAATATGTTGTAAAGCTCTGATGCTGCCTTTTTGTCTTCTTCGTTTAGGTTGCGTAATTTCAGTAATATTTCATTTCCTTTCTCGTATCTTTTTTCTACGCTGAAAAGTTCTTTGGATTTTTCACCACCAAAGTTTAACCCTTGATAAGTCATGGCTAGTTC
The DNA here is from genome assembly GCA_038884815.1 of Candidatus Nanoarchaeia archaeon. Classification (GTDB taxonomy): domain Archaea; phylum Nanobdellota; class Nanobdellia; order SCGC-AAA011-G17; family VGLX01; genus JAWABC01. The sequence continues at coordinate 3,353 of JAWABC010000064.1, forward strand.
GTGTAGTTTGGACCTTGTTTCTGGGCTGTATTTTCTCTGCCATTTGGCTATCTGTCCGTTTATTGTTTTTGCAATTCTTTTTTGTTGTTTAAGGCTTGCTTGAGCAATATAATCCTCGAATACTTCGTAAAGTTGTGCCATCAGGGTTTTTGTTTCTTGTGATATGTCCTCCTTGGTTTTTCTTGCAAAATATTCTTCTCCCACTTCCTTTCTTTTTGCCAGCCTTGCTAACTCTTTACTCTTTTTTCCATCGATGTTTCTTCCAAGGTATATCCTAGCTAAACCCATGAAAGCTTCTTCGTTCTTTTTTTCTAAGAAAGCATTGGATTTAAGTCCTGAGTTGTAAGCATCTTTTATTTTTTGGTACAGTGATTTTTTTTCTGTGTTTGTCATTTTGCCCCCTAAACGTAAGTTTGTTACAACTAAGCAATAACAACCCCTATATAAATCTTTCTATTTTAATAACTAAGCAGTAGTAATAATATAGAATAGTGTGGATGGGGACGTGGGGATTTGAACCCCAATCCGCCGGTTTCTTCTTCACAGCTTTTCGCTCAGCTCTCCATGCTCTGGAGCCGGCAGTACTAGCCAGGTTGTACTACGCCCCCTGTCAAAAAACCATTTTCTGTCTCTATTTAAACCTTACTCAGGATTTTGTTCTTACTACCTCATTTATCTCGTTTTTTGTTATGGCACACCCATTGAGTTTTAGTCCCCATAGCATTCCGTGAAGTAGGTTTTTCTCAAGGTCTATGTCTATTATTGCTTTTTCTTCTTTCTTGAGGTAGTTGTCCATTATTCCTAATTCATAAGCTACTGTCATAAGCTCAGCTGACCTTATCACATTCACCTCTTTCACGTTTTGCTTGAATCTTTCCAAATTTTCATAATCTATCTCTATATCTGTGTGGAGTTTGTCTTTAAGTAATTGTCCAAGACTTTCCGGGTTCTCTATTAACATCCTTGTGTTCCTTTCATCTATAACGTATGCGCTGGCATTCAATTCCAAAACCAATGCCAAAGACTCTAGTTCGGCGTCGTGCATTATCCTTATCCACATATCTTTTTTTCTGAATATCTTGTTTGCCAGTTCTGCAAGCTCCTCCTTTTTTTTCATGAAGCTGTTCCTGTATACTTTTATTTGCCCATCTCCTATAAGTGATAGTATCTGCATGGCCTCTAGCTTGTACCTTATGCTCTTGATTGGCACATCTATGACTTCTTCCTTTACCGCAGGTACTATGTAGAATTCCCCTCTGAACCTCTTTTTCAGTTCCGGTAACACCCACAGCAGGTTGTTTGTTGCTATGCTTATTATGCTGCTTGTGTCGAACACTAAGCTCTTCATCAAGGAATTAAGGATTTTTTTCGTATTTAAGTTTTTTCATAATTTTCTTTTTTAGAAAAGTTATTAAGTATATGCTTACATTAATAAATTATGGTAAGTCCTCGGATTGTTGTAGTGGATTTTTCAGGTACGCTGGTTAAGCCTTTTGTTGCTGAGGAGGCTAACCTCAAAAGGTACGAAATTCTTGGTATCCCAAAACCTTCCAAACAGATTCATAAAAAGTATCTTGGTACAAAAGAACATTACGGTATAATTAAAGAGTACATAGAGAAAAAGTTTGGCGTTTCTGATAGTATGAAAATTAAAATCAT
>JAWABC010000065.1:0-4935 GCA_038884815.1 Candidatus Nanoarchaeia archaeon
GGTTATTAAGGGTTCTAAGGATCCATTAATTGCTAAGGCTGAGTTGGTTAAGAAATTTTCTCTTTCTGAAGTTCAAAGTCAAGCAATCCTTGATATGAGGTTGCATCGCTTAACCTCTTTAGAGCAGGATAAGATTAGGAAAGATTATGATGATACTTTAGAGTTAATAAAAAAGTTGAAGGAAATTCTTGCTTCTGAACAAAAAATTTTGGGTATTATTAAGGATGAATTGTTTGACCTTGCGAATAACTTTTCTGATGCCCGTAGAACTCAAATCCTCGATATTGAGGAGGAGATTGAGCTTGAGGAGCTTATTCCTAAGGAGGACGTTGTTGTTACAGTAACACATTCCGGCTACATAAAACAACTTCCTGTGCACACTTACAAGCAACAGCGTAGAGGGGGGAAGGGAATCATAGGAACTGAGTTGAAGGAAGAGGATGTAGTTGAGCATCTTTTTACAACTTCTAACCATAATTACATATTGTTTTTCTCGAATAAAGGGCAGGTTTACTGGTTGAAGGCTTATCAAATTCCGCAAGCTTCTAGGTATTCTAAAGGCAAGGCTATTGTAAACTTACTCAACCTTAAGGAAGGTGAAAAGATTACAGCCTTGGTTCCGATACCTACTTTTGAGGGTGAGCATTATTTGTTGATGGCAACCAAGCATGGCTTGTTGAAGAAGACTCCTCTTTCAGAATATTCAAGGCCAAGGAAAGGAGGTATAATTGGTATCACCTTAAAACCAAATGATGAGCTTGTTAAGGTTAGGTTGACTCCCGGAAGTTTGGAGATGATTATAGCTACAAAAAAGGGTCTTGCTGTTAGGTTTTCAGAGAATGATGTTAACCCTGTAGGCAGGCAGGCTATGGGTGTTCGTGGCATCAGGTTGAGTAAGGGTGATGAAGTAATTGGGATGGAGGTTGCCCTTAAGTCAGGCACTTTGCTTACGGTTACTGAAAATGGTTATGGTAAAAGAACACCTATACTTGATTACCGTCTGATAAAACGTGGAGGTAAGGGCGTTATTAATATAAAAACTAATGAAAGGAATGGCAATGTTATGGCAATTCGTACGGTTACAGATTCTGATGAGATTATTTTGGTTAGCCAAAAAGGTGTTGTAATAAGGGTTCCAGCTTCTGACATTCCTTCCATAGGCAGGAATACTCAAGGTGTTCGTATCATGAAGCTCGAAGCTGGTGATAAAGTTAAGACCGTTGATAGAGTTATAATTTCTGAGAAGAATAATAACAATGTGCCAAAAAGTTTAGAGAACAAAGATAATTCTGAGTCTCAAGCATAAGTATTAAATATAGAAGTTTAGAGGGCTATTTTGTATGTTGGAGTATAAAATTAAGCCGGATAGGGAATCTGATTTGAAAGAGTTACTTCACCCTACTGTGAAGAAATGGTTTTTTTCAAAATTCAAGTCTTTTTCTCTTCCTCAGCTTTTTGGTGTGATGGAAGTTCATAAGAGGAATAACATCTTGATTTCAGCCCCTACTGGCGCTACAAAAACCCTTACAGGTTTTCTTTCCATACTTAACGAGTTAATCGATTCCTCTGAGAAAGGAATCCTTGAAGATAGGGTTTACTGTGTTTACGTTTCTCCGTTGAAGGCTTTGAATAACGATATTGAGGTTAACTTGAAAACTCCTTTGGTTGAGATGGAAAGTATTGCTGGTAAAGGTTTGGGTATAAGGATTGGTGTTCGTACAGGTGACACAACTCAGTCTGAGAAGGCTTCTATGCTTAAAAATCCTCCCCACATTTTGATAACGACTCCAGAATCGCTTGCTATCCTTCTTTCATCCTCAAAGTTCATTGAGCATTTGAGGGCTGTTGAATGGGTTGTTGTTGATGAAGTGCATGCTTTGGCAGAAAACAAGCGTGGTGTTCACCTTTCTTTATCGTTAGAAAGGTTGCAGGAGTTGTCTAAAGGTATGACTCGTGTAGGTCTTTCTGCCACCATAGCTCCTTTGGATGAAGTTGCAAAGTACCTTGTTGGTTTGGAAAATGGTAAGGAGCGTCCTTGTAAGATTGTTAACGTTCAGTTTATTAAGCAGCTTGACATGAAAGTTTTGTCTCCTGTTCCTGACTTGATTGATGTTTCTCATTCTTTGATGCATCACAAAATGTATAAGTTGATGGACGACTTGATTCAGCAGCATAAAACAACTCTCATTTTTACTAACACTAGGTCTGCTACCGAGCGTGTTGTTCATCACTTGAAGGAGAAGTTTCCAAAAAACTATACTGAGAACATAGGGGCCCATCATGGTTCGCTTTCTAAGGAGCATCGTAAGGACATCGAGTCTAAGCTCAGGGAAGGTAAACTAAAAGTTGTTGTTTCTTCAACCTCTCTTGAGTTAGGCATTGATATTGGTTATGTTGACCTTGTTATTCTGCTTGGTTCTCCAAAGTCTGTTGCTCGTGCTTTGCAGAGGATTGGTCGTTCAGGTCATAGGTTGCACGAGTCTACAAAAGGCAGGATTATTGTACTTGACCGTGATGACTTGATTGAGTGTTCTGTCTTGTTGAAGTCTGCTATTGAAAAAAAGATTGACAGGATTCACATACCAACTAACTGCCTTGATGTTTTGGCTCAGCAGATTTTTGGTATAGCGATTGCCGAGCGTATTTATGTTGACCACTTATTCAACTTGGTTAAGAGGAGTTATTGTTTTAAGGATTTGTCTAGGAAGGATTTTAACGAGGTTATAGACTATCTTTCGGGTAAGTTTATTTCTTTGGAGGACAGGCATGTTTATGCTAAGATCTGGTATGACGAGTCTACTGGTATTATAGGCAGGAAGGGTAAGCTTGCTCGTGTCTTGTATATGACTAACATTGGAACAATTCCAGATGAGACGTTTGTTGTTGTCAAGCATGGTGAAAGGACTATTGGTCATATAGATGAAGGTTTCCTTGAAAGGTTGAATCGTGGCGATATTTTTCTGCTTGGTGGTGAGACTTATGAGTTTAGGTTTAGTCGTGGTATGGTTGCTCAAGTTATTCCCACACCACAAAGACCCCCTACGGTTCCTTCATGGTACTCAGAAATGCTTCCTCTCTCTTTTGATCTTGCTTGTGACATTCAGAGGTTTAGGAAGTTGATGAATCAAAAGTTTGCTCATGATTATAGCAAGAAGGAAATAATGAGGTTTATCCTAGATTATCTTTACGTTGACGAAAATGCTGCCGAAGCTATTTACAACTTCTGTAAGGAGCAGTATGATTACATCGGCTTACCACACTCTGATAAAATCATTGTTGAGCATTATTCAGACGAAAAGGATAGCGTCACGACGGTTTTTCATACGTTGTTTGGTCGTCGTGTGAATGATGTTCTTTCCCGCGCTGTTGCTTTTGCAATTTCAAGGTCGCAGCATCGTGATGTTGAGATTGGTGTAACGGATAACGGTTTTTATGTTAAGTGTGATAAGAAAGTACAAGTTGTTCCTGCTCTCAAGCTGATCAAGTCCAGTGAACTTCGCAGAATACTTAATCTTGCTCTTGACAGGAGCGAGGTCCTTAAGCGTAGATTTAGGCACTGCGCTACTCGTGCTCTTATGATTCTGCGTGAATACAAAGGTAGGAAAAAACGTGTTGGGAAGCAGCAGGTTAGTTCCATGCTTCTGATGAATGCTGTTAAAAGAATTTCTCCTGATTTTTTCATTTTGAAAGAAGCTAGGCGTGAAGTTCTTGAGGACTTGATGGACATTAATAATGCAATAAAAATCCTTGAGTTGATTGAGCAAGGTAAAATAAAAGTTGTGGAAGTTAATACGAAAATACCAAGCCCATTTGCTTTTGGCTTGGTTCTTGAAGGCGCTACTGACATTATGAAGATAGATGATAAGCAGGAATTTTTGAGGCGTATGCATCAGCTTGTCCTTGCTAAGATTGCTGTTGAGAAAGGGAAGAAGGATAAATCTAGTTAATCAAAAATATATTTCCTAATAGAATCATCTTTATATACATCTATTTTTGTTCTAATCGGTTTTGGCGATGAGCTGACTACACTGATGTAAAAGAGGTGTTTGCATGGATTTTAGTGGTAAGAAGAAAAAATTAGAGGTTTACGATGACAGGAGGAAAACTCTCAACTATTCCATCCGGGATGGAATGTTCCATTCTGTGATGGTGGGATTTGGCGAGAATTTTCTTCAGCCATTTGCTATATTTCTTAAGGCCTCCACCTCTCAGCTTGCCTTATTAAGCTCACTACCTCAGCTATTTGGCTCTTTATCTCAATTGCTTACTCCAAAATTTTTAGATTATTTTAAATCAAGAAAAAAAATCGTTGCTTCAGGGGTTTTACTTCAAGCTTTGATGTGGCTTCCAATTCTTTATGCATTTTATCTTAAGGGTTTTGCAGTTCCTTACCTCATATTTTTTGTCATTATTTATTGGACACTTGGCATGTTTATCAACCCTGCCTGGAACAGTTGGATGGGTGACATAGTTGATACGGAGTACAGTGGCCGTTATTTTGGTTTTAGGAATCGCGTTGTTGGTATCACAGGATTAATTTCTTTATTGGTTGGTGGTTTAATACTCAACTCTTTTCAAAATGGTTCTAAAGTTACATTCACAGGTTTTGTTATCATTTTTTCTATCGCTTTGATCGCTAGGCTTATTTCTTTTGTTTACATCTTAAAAAAATTCGAGCCCGAATTCGTTGTTTACGAGGGTGCTAAATTTTCTTTTTGGGAATTCGTGAAGCAGATGCGTTTTCGTAATTATGGTTTGTTTGTTATTTATCTCTCCATGATGAACTTTTCTGTCAATATAGCCGCTCCCTTTTTTGCTGTTTATATGATTAATGATTTAAATTTCTCTTATTTAACTTTTACATTAATCACTGCTACTGCCACGTTTTCAAAAATGCTGTTCATGCCATTTTGGGGCAAGCTTATCGACAAGTAC
>JAWABC010000066.1:0-4758 GCA_038884815.1 Candidatus Nanoarchaeia archaeon
TGGTACTTTGAATTGTGGTACTTGTTCTTCTGGTTATGTTTGTAATTCTACTGGTCAGTGTGTTTCTGGAACGTGTAGTCCTACTGAGGTTTGTACCGATGGTTTGGATAACGATTGTGACGGTCTTATCGATTGTAAGGATTCTGATTGTTCTGGGTTAAATGCTTGTATATGCACATCTCCTGTCGCTGAAGTATGTAATAATGGTAAGGATGATGATTGTGATGGTTTGATAGATTGCGTTGATTCAGATTGTTCTTCTAATAATGCTTGTCAGAGTTGTAATCCTCAGTGCTCTAAAGTTATTTGTAAACCTCGCACGGAAATCTGTAACAATGGCCTCGATGACGATTGTGATAATACCATAGACTGTGTTGATTCCGATTGTTCAACTAATCTTTTTTGTTGTGTTGGCGATCAGTGTGGTTGCCCTAACGGTATGACACTTTGTTCAGATGGTGTTTGTAGGGCCTCCTGCTCTGTTGACCCCCCTTGCAACAATAATGGTGTTTGCGATTCCGGAGAATCTTGTACTTGTGCTGATTGTTTTAGTAAGCAAGATTCTTGCAAACCTGGTAATATTTGTGATGCAAACACAAAACATTGTGAATGTCAAATAGGTTTATTGCCTTGTAGCGATGGTTCTTGTAAAGATCATTGTGGGGCATGTGGCGATAATGTTATTGATCCAGGTGAGAGTTGTGACGGTTCGCAGTGGGGTTCTATTGAAAATTGTAAAGATTTAGGTTTTTCAGGTGGCACTTTATCCTGTACTCTTAACTGTAATTTTAATACAAGCAACTGTATAGATTCAGTAGGTTTTTGTGGTGATGGTGTAAGGAACGTTGGTGAGGAGTGTGATGGTTTTGATTGGGGGCCAATTGATAGTTGTTCTGATCTAGGCTTTTCTGGTGGTGTTCTGGATTGTTCTTCCAACTGTAAGTTTGACACTTCTGGTTGTTATGATGTTCCTGGTTGTGATTCTGATGATGACTGTCCTTCCGGTGCTGTTTGTGGTGGTGATGGTAAGTGCGGTTGTCCTGATGGAACTGATTTATGTGCTGATGGTAGTTGTAGCAGTTCCTGCAGTTTTAAGGGATGCGTAGGCAGTCCTGACAACATTTGTAGTTCTGGTGAAAGTTGTCACTGTGCCGATTGCGAAGGTTTTAGGAATAGCTGTGAGATAACCTCATCTTGCGTTTCAGGTTTTTGTAAGGAGTGTAAGTTAACTAGTGCTTTATGGGACGTTGATAATTGCGATGGTAATACTTGTGTAGTTGCTAATGATTCATCAGTAGACCTTTTTGTGGTGGGCAGTGATGGTTGTTCTGGCAAGTCTTTTAAGTTTAGAGTTTATTTAGATGGTAAGCCTAATAATATAGTTGGTTACCCTCCTTCTGCTGTTTTTAGCAACGCTAAAGCTTCTTCAAGCTGGAATGTTTTTTGGAAAGATGTTAGTGGTTTCTTAGGGTTGGGTGATGACGATCCTGTTTATTCATTTTATGCCAGGACTGCTAGTGGAGTTTCAAGAAATTCAGATAATAAAATAAAAGTTTGCGATAATGATGATGATTGTGATGGTGTACCTAATTCGAGGGACCTGTGCTCGCATACTCCTTACGGTTCCACGGTTGATAAAGACACCGGTTGTGATCCTGAGCAGGCTGAGTGTATAAGCTTCATAGATTGTACAAATGTTCCATGGGGTGAGTGTGATGAGACAAACATCAAGAAAAGGAATATTTGTAGGATTACAAACACAAGCCAGCCTGACCCCTTGGGTGATCAGCATCACAACTTCTGTTGTAACAACCCTGATACTTGTTTCTGTTCGTTTAAGGATGGTATTACCGAGAACTGTAGGAATAATCCTTATTTGAGTAGTTGGATTCCAGTAGCTGCTGGCTGTCTTGTTGAGGAAGAATTTCCGTTCTTCTCTTCATTTAGTATTCTTATTGTCTTGTCAATACTTCTATGCTACTATATTCTCTTTAGGGGGGATGAGAAATGAAAAGGTTAATTTCTTTTTTGTTGTTTTTTGTTTTGTTGTTTTTTGGTTGTAGCGAGTCTGTTAAGTACGTCTGCTCTGATGGCTCTGTTGTTTCAGACGCTTCTCTTTGCCCACGTCCAGAAGAGCCTAAACCACCTGAAATAAAGATTACGTCTGAAGGTACATACACTTTGACTAAAGGTGAATCTATGACTTTTGAGGGCAAGGAAATAAAGTTGCTTGATGTTCTTTATGGTGGCAGAACCCTTTTTTATGTTTCAGGGGTTGCTACGGAGATTAAGGCCACTAAGGAGCTTGAGATAATCAATGGTATCGAGATAGTTGTTCAGAGTATCTACTACAACAACACTAACCCTGAACTAAGTTCAGCTACGTTCACTATAAAGAGGTTCATCCCTAAAGAAAATGAATACCTATTCTTCGTAGACCAGCCGAAGATTATAGAAGGCGTTGAAGTCACTCTCACAGGGGTTAGTTCTTCGTATGTGCTTGTTGACCTTGGTGAGTTTGAAGATATGAAGATTTACCCGGGAAGCTCTAAAGAGATTGATGGTTTTAACGTGACAAACGTTAAGGCTTTCCCGCACGGCAGAAGGATAGAGGACTACGCTATTTTGAAGGTAGTTAGAATTTAAGATTTTTTTTCCATTCTTTTATTTTATTTTCTGCATAATTAATGTGCTTCTTTCTTATCGTCAGGCTGCTAATGATGTTAGCTTTTGGTGTAATCTTTTTTATTTCATCAATAATTTTTTTCTCTTGTTCTTCTTTGCCACCGCATGTGATCAATAAAGCTACTTTTTTGTTTTCTAAACTGTTATCCTTCAAATACGTTCTTATGGCTGGCGGGATTGTCCCCACCCATATTGGCATTCCTATTATTATCAGTTGGTATTTTTTTGCATCTTTTTTTAATGGTTCGATGCTTGTTAGCTTTCTTTTTATTGCATCCATTCCAGCAATTAAATACCTGAATATACCACTTCTATTTGTTTTGTCTATAATTTCCTCTAAATCAGCCTTAAGTTCCTTTGCAAGAATCTCTGCAACCGTTTTTGTTGTTCCACTCCTGCTGTAGTAAACAATTAATGTTTTCATTGTATTTTCATAAAACCCCAAATTTTATAAATTTACCCCTCCTCTGCCTTTTCATGCTTGAGAAACTAGGTGGCTCTCTGAAAAGTACGCTGAAAAAGATAGCTCAGAGTATGTTCGTTGATGAAAAGTTGATAGATGAGCTTGTTAAGGATATTCAAAGAGCTTTGCTTTCTGCTGACGTTAATGTCAAGCTTGTTTTTGAACTTTCCAAATCAATCAAGGAGAGGGCTTTGAAGGAAGAGCCGCCAAAAGGCATTACAAAAAAAGAGCATCTTATTAACGTGGTTTATGAGGAGCTTGTGAAGTTTTTGGGTGAGGAAAAATCTGAAATAAAGGTAGGGAAGAAAAAGCCCTTTAAGATTATGATGGTTGGTTTGTTTGGTTCTGGAAAAACTACAACAATAGGTAAGCTCGCCAAGTATTATTCTAAGAGGGGTTTTAAAGTTGCTGCCCTCGGCCTTGATATTCACAGGCCTGCTGCCATGGACCAGCTTGAGCAGATTGCTCAATCGTCACAAATTCATTATTTCATTGAACGTGGTGAGAAAGATCCTGTTAAGATTTACAAAAAGTTTGAACCTGAACTTCACAAATATGATATTGTTATTATAGATACTGCCGGTCGTGATGCTTTATCGAATGATTTGATTGAGGAGATTGAGAAATTGAATAAAACAATTCAGCCTGATGAGAACCTCCTTGTTATTTCTGCTGACATTGGTCAGGCTGCTCAGAAACAGGCAGAGCAGTTCCATGAGTCCTGCCGCATTACAGGTGTTGTGGTTACTAAGATGGATGGTACTGCTAAGGCAGGTGGTGCCCTTTCTGCTTGTGCTGTAACCAAAGCTCCGATTAAGTTTATAGGGGTTGGTGAGAAGCTTGATGATTTGGAAGAGTTTAACCCAAAAGGTTTTGTTTCTCGCTTGCTAGGCATGGGTGACTTGGAAGCTTTGTTGGAAAAGGCTAAGCATGCAATGACCGAAGAGCAAGCCAAAGATTTGAGTAAAAAGATGCTGAAAGGAGATTACAACTTCCTTGATCTTTATGAGCAGATGGCTGCTATGAAGAAGATGGGTCCTCTGTCAAAAGTTGTTGATTTGATTCCAGGTATGGGCAACTTGAACATTCCTAAGGATATGCTTCAGGTTCAAGATGAAAAGTTGGAGAAGTGGAAGCACATTTTTAATTCTTGCACAAAGGAGGAACTTGAAAATCCTGACATAATAACCAGGTCAAGGATCGATAGGATTGCCAAGGGCGCTGGTGTCTCCTCTTCCGATGTCCGTGAGCTTCTTAAGATGTACAAGCAGAGTAAGAAATTGATGAAGCTGATGACAGGTAAGGGCGCTCCTAAAGACATTGGTAAGTTGATGAAGAAGTTTAAGGGTAAAAAGCTTAAGTTTTGAACAGAAAGATTTATATTCTGTTATTGGCTAAAATTCTGATATGGGAAAAAGGGGTCAGCTCACTATATTTATTATAATAGGCATCGTTATTCTTTTCATATTGGCGGTTGTCTTTTTTGTCGTTTATAAGCCTAAGCCAACTGCTGAGAAGATGCCTGAAGAGTTTTCCAGCGTTCAACACTATGTTGATGCTTGTGTTGAGCAAACTCTCCGTGATGGTGTTACTTATTTAGGGCGTGGTCC
>JAWABC010000067.1:0-4737 GCA_038884815.1 Candidatus Nanoarchaeia archaeon
CAAAGCGACGATCACCTGCGCCGTTAAATCATCGGGGCGGATGCCGATCATTTTACCTTTCTTCACTCCCATTGGGCTGCGCACGCCGTCGAGAATCACCGTGTATCGATCATTTCTTGTCGTCATGTGTTTAATCTCCTTAAATTTCAGAATTTTCAACTGACTCAATTTCACTCCTACTAGCCAAAGTTATAAACTCAGGCAACTCAAACATTGCTTGCCTCTCAGTTATGCAAGGATCATTCTCAATGTCCCTTCTCCGTTTTGTTTTGGTGTTGTCCAAATTTTTCGTAATAAACCATCGAATTTAGCGGTAGGCGTGGTCTAGCTTGAGGGCTTTCGGCAGGGTAACCTATTGCTAATATACCTGTATGATAGAAACCTTCAGGTACTTCTAACACTTTAAGAACACTTTGATCATCAAGGAGCTTTACCCAGCAACTTCCCAGCCCCAATCCGTGTGCTGCGAGCATAATATGAGTAGCTGCAATCGCGCTATTTAAAGCAGCATCAACTTTCAATTCAGAAAATGTCCAATCATCTAAAATATGATCAGCCCCTTCTTTAACGTCTTCGTCAAAACAACCGGCTTGAACTAATTCTGTAGTACGGTCAGGTATTGTTGATCGTGGATCAATAATTCCAAGCACAACTATAAGAAGTGATGCTTCTACAACAACTCGCTGGTTATATGAGGCAATTGACAATTGTTTTTTCAGTTTAGGATTGGTAACTACTATGAATTTCCACGGCTGTGAATTCGCCCTAGAAGGCGCAAGACGACCAGCTTCTAACAACAAGTTCACAACATCCTCAGGGATAGGAATATTTTGGAACTTACGAATACTTCTTCGACTTTGCAAAAACTCCAATATATCTACCATTGGAAAAACCTCTCTATTGTGAGAAAAATAATCTTATTATGCCTATCCGCGTTGATATGCCCTGATTGTCGACGGAAAAGCGTCTCTATCCACAACCACATCAAGAACAGCAACTCCACGAGTAGTTAAAGCTTTTTTAAGGGAAAAGTTCAAGTCACGTGGATTTTCTACTCGAAACCCAGTGGCTCCATAGACCTCGGCAAGGTTAGCAAAGTTGACATGGCGATTGTAATCTGACGCGAATATGGGGAACCCCAGAATTTGCTGAAAATGACGAATGATTCCTAACCCGTCGTCATTGAATACAATAACAAGAAGGTTAATATTGTTCTCAACTGCTGTGGCAAGTTCAGAAGCGACCATTTGCAAACCGCCATCACCAATTATTGCACAAACGTGACGTTCAGGATTACCAAGCTTTGCTCCGATAGCTGCGGGAAAAGCATATCCCATCGGAGCAAAGCCTTCACTATGTATCCACGTTCTAGGTTCGAAAATAGGAAAGAGCATAGCAGCCCATCTTTTGTTGAGACCAGCATCAGCACAAATAATCGAGTCTTTAGGTAGCAGTTCTCGTAACATCCTCATTACTAATTCCGGCCTAATTGGGTACTCTTCAGGGACTTCTTTTAGAGATGCAAAGAATTCCAATTTCTCTTCATGGATTTGATAGGCCCATTTAGTTCTGCTTTCAGCATTGGTAAACACCTCTTCTCGATTTTCCTTCAACCACGACAGCAGAGTAAGAACAACTGACTTTGCATCAGAATGTATACCGACTTTTACAGGGAATTGACGTCCTATCTCATTAGGATCTATATCAACCTGTATGATGTCTGCCGTTTGAGAAATTAGCTTACCTTGATCGGTGGCTAGCCACTCAAACCGATACCCTAACGCGAGGATCAAATCTGCTTCTAACATTGCTTTCCTCGCAAATTCAGGTGTAAACTCGCCAACTCGACCTATGCTGAGGAAATGATCTTCAGGAACCGCTCCTCTACCATTGTAAGAAGTAGCAACAGGAATGTTTAGAGATTCTATGAAAGCAAGTAATTCCTTTTGGCATGGTTCACCATATGTGACCCCTCCACCAGCCAAGATAATAGGCTTTTTTGCACGCATAAGAAGACGAGCAACCTTTTCGATTTCCGACACTGCTGCTTGTGGTAGTGGTAAATCCCGTCTGGCATACATGCTCAGTTCGCCTGTGGCCGAAAGAATATTAGATGGAAGAGCGATAAAAACGGGACCTTTGCGGCCACTTACTGCTACGTGGTAGGCACGTATCAAAGTTTGCTGGAGACGATCAACAGATGATATCATTGTAGCCCACTTAGTAATTGGAGAGAACAAGCTTACAAGGTCTATTTCGTCGTGGCGCCTCTTGCCTATCTCTGCCATCGAAACCTGTCCAGCAATAGCGATTAGTGGAATCGAATCTGTGAGGGCTGTAGCAACACCAATTACCATATTAGTTGCGCCAGGGCCAGATGTGGTCATCACAACGGCTGGCTTGCCAGAAGACCTGGCGTATCCATCAGCCATAAAGGATGCCGCTGCTTCATGCCGAACAAGGATATGAGAAATCTCTGGGGTTTTGGAGAGTTCTGGGTAAAGGGCTAAGGTTTCCCCGCCAGGAATGCTAAAGATGAACTCGATTCTCAAGTCCTTCAGTGTCTTGCAAAAAAGTTCCGAACCCTTCACTTTACCCTCCCTTTGGTTTTTGCCAAGTAAGGCAAATCATAGAAGATCAGGATCTATCTCTCTACTTTATTTAGTTCAGCATTTTTACTACTCAAGTCCATGTTTCTAAACTCGCTTCTGTCTGGTAGAATCATTTGAAAGCCTAAAATATGATCAATATCGATTTTTATTTTTACAGTTTGACATTCTAAGAGATGCCCGCCTTTTTTCTTATCTCGAGAAATGAAATGGAAGTGGTAGCCTGGCACATTTATATCTTTCATATATTCTGGAAAATAAAAACCCACCAAATAACCATCGATATCATGAAATTCAAAAATAGGTTGTCTTTTAACTACTTCTACAAGTCTTGGATATGGTTTGCTTTGTCTCGGAACACTTCGTGTTTTTATGTATTTGAACAAGCCTTCTATTCGAAAGGCGTAAAAAATATTTTGGGATGGTAAGTTTTTACTCAAAAAATCTTGAAGCTGATTAAAACTCATAGACTCAATAAGAATGATTGATGTATCTGGGCTAAAATGAGTTACAACTGAAAAAGGTGTTTTTTCAGTTCTTAGCGCATAATACACTTGACCGCTATCTGCTTTGATTTTGAAAAACTCTCCGTCAAGTGCAATCATTTCACCGTCAAGATTATTAAACGTTCCCAACCCCAAATTACCGTAATTGCTCAACTCTTCAAAGGTTATATCGCCATCGTAAAGACCCTCTAGCAATGCATTGATTGTAGAGTTCTGAAAAATTATATTGTTGTTCGTTCTCTTTTCCATAGTTTTCCTCCCGCTAGAGCAAGATGATACTGAAATTCCAATAAAACAAACAAAACACATGACAAGTTCGAGGTTTTTCATCTTAGAATCCATCAATTAAAGCTCGGCATTAAGAATTTTATTCCAGTGATCTATATCAGAAAAAAGTCTGTAACCTGTGGAGTTCTCTTCTTTGGTTTGCTTCATGAGTCTAACCCTTGTCTTCACCTCTTCTTTTACTCTTTTAAAAGCATCCGGTGATATTTTCCTATTTTCACTTCCTTTTACGAATCCAATTTTATCTTCAGGAACCTTCCAGTCTCCGATAATATTGATCATATGTACAAAACTATTGACCATAGATTCTAGGCCATATCCTCCCTCAAGAGCACCCACTATTTTTATGTTAAAACTTGATGCCAACTCCTTAAGTTTCTTAGCTAAGTGAATATAAGCGCGTTCTGTTAATATACACCCAGGTGTCAAATCATCTTCGAAATGACCATCGAAGCCTGCTGAAATCATGATTAATTCTGGTGCAAACTCTTTGGCAACTGGAATCAAAAGCCCATCTATCATGTATATGTACCCATCATCGTCCATGTTTTTAGGGTATTGCAAATTGAAGGTGTATCCCTTACCTTCCCCGTCACCTATGACATCTACCGTTCCTTCTTCTTTAGCATAATCACCTTCAATATGCATTGAGAAGTATAAAACATTAGGATCGCTTCTGAAGACATAGGCTGTATGCTTACCATGATGTGCATCACAATCCACAATCAAAATTCGGTGGATATTATACCTTCTCATTGCGTAATGGGCCCCTATGGCAATATTATTGAAGATACAAATCTTGTTATTTGCCAGATGTCCAGGAGGCCTCCCCAGTGACCATGCTGATACAGCTGATTTAGCTGGTTCTTTCAAGACATAATCAACGGCTCTAAGCACTCCCCCGACAGAAAGAAGTGCAACGTCGTATGACTCATAACGTAATTCACTTGGTCCAGTAGATGAATCGTACTGGCCTTGCCTTTCTTCAAAGATTTTGCTAGCTCTTTTTACATCCATCAAATAATTATGCCAGACAGTGCCATCCCGATGTCTGTCATTGTTTTTGTTGTGTACAAATTGCAGAATGGACTCGCTAGGTTTAATTGGATCAACCCAATTGAAGTATTCTTCGCCTACAACTATAAGTTTCTCCAATATTCCTTGCAACCTTTCGCGGCATTCTACATGATCGGAAAGGGAAGGTTCCAGATAGATGGGGGAATATACAATTCCTACTAACATTCTTTTTCCTACATTATAATCTCCATTAAACACATCTTGTAACCAATAATTAGAATAAAGATTATTACCTTTTATCAGTACATTAGCCATTGCTT
>JAWABC010000068.1:0-4716 GCA_038884815.1 Candidatus Nanoarchaeia archaeon
AGACTTATATACCTCTTATTGCATATTAGTTCGCAAGCCCGCCACAGGGAATACTCAATGGAGTACGGCGCTTGCCAAGGCGATGAGCTTGGGAGTTAGTGTCGCGGGCGATAAAACCATAATAATATAGAACAAGGCAACATTGCTTATCATCATTAATTTCATGAAAGCAAAATTACCAAATCATATTCATAGGTTAAGAATAGGCGAAAAAAGCAGAAAAGACAGCTTTTTAGCCTTAAAAAGTCTTGTTCTATTATAATACCAAAGGGGGAATTGAAAATGGGAAAGATTAGCCCAGTTTCGGCAAAATACATAGTTCACAGTCAAATCCAAATTGATGGCGTGGTTGACAGACCAGACGTTATAGGAGCCATATTCGGCCAAACTGAGGGGTTACTAGGGGCAGACCTAGAACTTAGGGAGCTTCAAAGATCCGGAAGGATAGGCAGGATAGAGGTCAAAACAGAAACAAGGTCTGGAAAGACAACAGGCGTTATAATAATACCAAGCAGCCTAGACAAGGCAGAAACAGCCATAGTGGCAGCTGCCCTGGAAACCATCCAAAGGATAGGGCCGTGCAACTCAAAAGTTAAAGTAGAAAAGATAGAAGACGTAAGGATTTCCAAAAGAACCTTCGTAGTTGAAAGGGCAAAAGAGCTGTTAAAAGACCTAACAAGCAATGTTTTGCCTGACTCACAGGAAATAACAGACGAAGTAGCTCATTCTGTAAGGATGATGGAAATCACAGAGTATGGGAAGGATGCGCTACCAGCAGGACCCATGATAGACGAATCAGAAGACATCATAGTAGTGGAAGGCAGGGCTGACGTCCTGAACCTGTTAAAACACGGGATAAAGAACTGCATAGCGCTAAACGGAACAAGCGTACCTGACACCATAAACGAGCTAGGAAGGAAAAAAGTACTGACCTTATTCGTAGACGGAGACAGAGGTGGAGACCTTATAATAAAGGAGGTTACCGCAACCACAGAAGTGGACTACGTTGCTAAGGCACCTGACGGAAAAGAAGTGGAGGAACTAACAAAAAAAGAAATACACAAAGCAATAAGAAGCAGGGTAGCAGTGGAACAAGTAAAGATGGAAATAAAGCCATCTGAAGAGAACGGCAACGGAATAAGGAAACAGCCTAGAGCTATGGTAACACAACAAATACAAACCCCACCAAGGAGAGCCACAAGCACTTTAGTAAAGGCACAGGCAGAAGCCTTCAAAAAGATGCTTGACGACCTTATGGGAACAAGAGGAGCATATATCCTAGACCAGAAGCTAAACATTCTGGGTAAGGTGCCAACAATAGAGTTAACAAGCACAATAAAAAGCCTGAAGTCTGTTTACGCAATAGTTTTTGATGGAACTGTGACACCTGACATAGTAAGCGCAGCAGAAAAAACAAACGTCAAGTACATAATAGCGATGAACTCAAAAGTCAGGCCGACAGAAACACCTATCGAGATACTAACAAATACAAACTTATAAATACTCCTTTCTTTTTTCTTTTTTTAATTACCAAAAATGAAGGTTTACATAGAAAGAGAGGACAGAGAAGTAAAAATAAAAGCAAAAACTGTAAGAGAATTACTCAAAAAACTTAACATAAATCCTATAACGGTTCTGGTTGCAAAGAACAACGAGCTCGTGACCGATGAGGTAAAGCTAAGCGAAAAGGATGAAGTAAAGATTATTTCCGTGATTTCTGGCGGATAATTCTCATTATGTCATTAAAAACAATACCTATAGACCTCTCACCATCAACTTCCCTTAGAACTTTAGCCTTCCTATAATGGTTAATCACAGGCATTGTTTGTTTCTTAAAAATTTTTATCCTCTCCTTTATTGCTTTAATGTTCTTATCATCTGCACGAACATAAAGCTTTGTGCCATCGTTATCGCAAACCATGTCCTTCTTAGGAGGATTATTCTGTATGTGATAAATAGCACCACACTTCTGACACTGAAGCCTACCAGAAATCCTCTGAATAATTGTCTTGTCAGAAACCTTAATGCTGATAACCAAATCAACTTTATGAAGAGCGTCAAGCATCTTAGCCTGATTAATGTTACGAGGAAAACCATCAAGAATAAAACTCTTACCAAGCTCCTGTTGAAGGACGTCCATGGTTATGTCATCAGGCACAAGAATTCCTTTACCCCAATACTTCTCTTTTAATTCCCTACCATAATCACTTTTTTCTGCAAGCTGCCTTAAAAGCTCACCCATTGAGATGTTTGGAATTCTCAACTTCTTAGAAAGCATGGCAGCATAAGTACCCTTACCACAGGCAGGCGGCCCTACAATGATTACCCTCATCCGAAATAATCACCCACCTTGAGGTTATCCCTCTTATCCCAAGAATCACGCATGGTTATAAACAACTTCTTTATGGTAGGCTTTACATCCTGCCATACATCAAAACTTATTTTTATGAAGTCAGCATCCTCAGCCTCGTCATAATCAACCTCCAAAAGAAGATGATCCCTCTCCACCCTTGTGAGCTTCCTAACAACCTCCATAACTTCATCACGCTCATCGTTAGAGATAAACTTGTTCTCATGAGCAAGCAGAATATTGGGAGATTGAGGGGCTATAACGGTGACAAGAGCACCGTTAAAGTAGTAAACCTTCTCGTATATGCGCCTACGAACAGCCCTCAAAAAATAGCGCTCATTTATGTGTTTATCCTCAATAGAGGTAAGCTCAAAATCGGAATCAAGCTTCTTAAAATCAGGAAGCTGCTTATACTTAGCCCTTAAAGTGTTGTAAAGCTTCTCTACCTTCTCTGACATGAAAAAGAAAAAACAAGAAAGTGTTTATAAATTTTTGTAAGACACAGTTATGTTTATAAAACAAATAACACAATATAGGGTTATGAAAGTAGCAGTACTGTTCTCAGGAGGAAAGGATTCGTGCCTGGCAATGCTCAAAGCAATGGAAAAAAATGAGGTGGTGTGTTTAATCAGCATAGTATCAAAAAACCCTGAGAGCTACATGTTCCATGTGCCAAACATAAACATAACAAAAGCGCAGGCAGAAGCAATTGGTTTGCCATCAATCCAACAAGAAACAGAAGGAAGAAAAGAAGAAGAACTAAACGATTTGAAAAAAGCAATGGAAAGGGCAAAAAAAGAATACAAAATTAGGGGAGTAGTAACAGGAGCTATAAGGTCAAATTATCAAGCAAGCAGAATAAAAAAAATATGCAAAGAATTAAATCTAAAAACAATAAATCCATTGTGGGGAAGGGACCAAATAGCGCTTCTAAACGAGATCGTTGAAAAAAAGTTCACAGCGATAATATCTGGAGTCTTTGCCTACCCGCTAGGAAGGGAATTACACGGCAAAACAATAAATAAAGACATTATAAAAAAATTAGAAGAAATGCAAAAAAAATACGAAATAAATCCTGCGGGCGAGGGAGGGGAGATAGAAACTACTGTTCTGGATGCGCCTTTCTTCAAGAAAAAGATAGAAGTGACCGAATCTGAAGTCACTTATGAAAAAAACTCAGGAGTATTCAAAATAAAAAGAATAAAACTGATTAAAAAATAATTAGGAAACTTTTTCTAATCTCTCCTCAACAGCATCCCAGTCAATAACCTTGAAGAATGCCTCTATGTAGTCAGCCCGCTTCAACCCATAATCGAGCATGAAGGCATGCTCAAAAACATCCATAACCAAAAGCGGGGCAGCAGCAGACAAATGCCCGACATCATGCTCGTTAATCCAAACGTTGAAAAGCCTGTCAGAGGCAATGTCACAGTAAAGAACAACCCAACCTATGCCACGCATTATACCTGCAGCCTTGAAATCCTTTTCCCAAGCCCCATAAGAACCGAAGTCTTCCATAATCTTCTTCTTGATCGCATTACCAACAGATTTACCACCCTTAACTATATTACCAAAATAAAGCTCATGCAACCTCATACCGTTGAACTCCCATCCAAAGCGACGCTTCAATTCAGCGTACTCCGGAGTTGCTGTCTTGCCTTCCTTTAACATGACAGATAAAATATCATTGAGTTTGTTAGTATTAGTAACGTAACCTTGATACAAAGTAAAATGATTCTTCAACAGATTATCAGAAAAACCAGTAACACCTAACAAACCATCAAAATTTCTTGCCTCATAAGACATAATCCCACCCCTAAGTAAGAAGAAACAAAAAAGAGGTATTTAACTTTTATGTTTAATATCAATCATTCAGTTAGCTCTTCAACTTCCTTCTTACCATTCTTTAATTCTTCAACTTGTTCCTTATCACTCTTTAGAAGCAAGGCTTGAAATTCACCAGCATGGGTCTTCTCTTCCTTAGCTATGTCCAAAAGAACCTTTTTAATATTTTCATTCTTTGTCATGGCAGCCATCTGTTCATAAAGGCTTACAGCATCTAATTCTGCAATCATGCCAAGCCTGCAGATTTCCATGTCAAGTTGGTCCTTGCTTACTTTATTGAAGTCTATAGGCAGTTGCGACAACATTTTATGCACACCCCCTTATTTTAAAGTTCTAAGCGTTTATTAAATTTATGTTTAAGACTTATAAGAAATGATTATGATTTTCTCATCAGTCCAGTAATGCTTGCCATCAACAACGGCATGAGCCCTATAATAAATAATTCCCTCCCTATCGGGAATTATCTTAGCAGTAAAGTGTCTAGGCATCTTAAAATGACCATCATAAAAATCTTTAGAAAA
>JAWABC010000069.1:0-4579 GCA_038884815.1 Candidatus Nanoarchaeia archaeon
TATTCCATTGAAGATGAAGCATTTGGCATCTATGTGCCTGACACTGTGAACAACACAGTGATAAAGAACTGCACAATTTACGGATTCAACCATTCAGCAGGGGAGGCAATACGCGCTGCAGTGGCAAGCGACGGTTACCTTACAATAGATTCAAACACAATTTATGATGTGAGGAATGTTTTGGAGCTTGTTAAGATTGACAAGCCGAAAAAGATAACCTTGTTTGTTTCAGAGTCTTGGAAGTATGATTTTTTCAAGAAGTTGAAATCAGAGTTGGAGAAGACGAGGAATCAGGGTGAGTTGATAAAAAAGCTGATGGTTAAAGGCCATGAGCAGGACGTTCCAAAAATAATCCTGGCTGTTTTGAATGATGCTTCCAAACTCCCTCAGGTTGTTTTGTCTCAAAAAGAAGAGTTTGATATGTTGAAGGATTCCAAAAAATTATTTGAGGATGAGTTCAAAACAACTTTTGAGTTTGTTCTTGCAGAGAAGTCGAAAGAGCAGAAGGCTAAACAGGCCAGTCCTGGCAAGCCTGCTATTTTTGTTGAGTAAAGTTTTATATACTAGTTTTTGGTAGGAAAGTGGGTTGTGTTAGGGGGTTAAAATGCGCATGCCTTTTGAATTTGTTAAGAGAAGTTTTCCTAAGCTGGAGTTTATTCCAGATAACAGCAGTAAACATCTGGAAAGGCCTGATTACTATCAGATATTCTATGGAAAAAACTACATAGGGATAATAAGGAAGAACTACAAACCGCAGAGTGGTGGTAGTGAAGGGCTTGAAATTGTTGCTGATCTCAGAGATTTGACAAAATTATCTGATGCGCGTTGCTCAAACCTTATTGAGTTATTAAGAAATATTAAGTACTAATTTTTTATAGCTTCAACCCAGTTTGAAGCCTAAAAAACCTTTAAATAGTGCCGTTCTATGTTTACTTTATGGCTTCAGAGAAGTTTATCATGGTGTCTTTGGAGGATGAGAAGTCTAAGGAGCTTGCTAACGTCATAAGCAATGATACCTCTCGCAGAATCCTCTCTTTCCTTTCTGAGCATGAAGCTTCAGAGTCCGAGATAGGTAAGGCTCTTAACCTTCCAGCCTCCACAGTCCATTACAACGTCCAGCACCTATTGAAAAATAATCTGATTGAGGTTAAGGATTTTTACTGGAGCGATAAGGGTAACAGGGTTAATGTTTACACGATTGCCAAAAAACTTATAGTTATAGCACCCAGAGGTGCCAAGTTTACTTCTGCTGTCAAGGGCTTGATTCCGGTAGCCCTTTTTTCCCTTGCAGCCGCAGCTATAATCCATTTCGCTTCCAGGACAACCCAGTTAGTTGCCCACTCTTCTGAAGCGCTGAGGTCTGCTGTTCCAGAGGCTGCTAAGGATGCTGCCATCAGAGGTGCTGAGAACATGACAGCTCCGCTTATGAGTGAGTCTCAGCCTGCTACAACATTTATTGTCCAGCCGTCTTTTTGGTCCAACTATGCTGTCTGGTTCGTCCTCGGCGCTTTTTTCGCAATACTTATATATTTGATTATATACTTGGTTACGAGGAAAAAATGAGGAACAAAATAATATTTTTTTTCATGCTTGTACTTTCTGCTTTTTTGCTAGCTGGTTGTTCTCAGGATTGTTCCAAGCTTGCTTCTGAGGAGAGGAACGATTGTTGTAAGGAGGTTATGAAGGATGCTTCTCATGACGCTTGTGATGGTGAGTGGATTTGGGATACTGCGAAAAGTGAGTGCGTTTTTTCTTGTTACGTGGGTGAGGGCATAACTAATCCTGCTTCTAAATATTGTGTTGACCAAGGTTATGATTGGTCTATAGTTAAGGATGCTGGTGGTAATGAGTATGGGGTTTGCAAGTTCCCAGATGGCTCTGAGTGTGAGGAGTGGGATTATTACAATGGTAAGTGCAAGCCGGGTGATTCAAAGATAGCAGTTCCAACTACAGAAGGTGAGTGTACAAGTTTGGGTGGTAAGTGGGGTAGGTTTGGTTTGGCTGACTACGAAAGGTGTAACCTTCCTACGAAAGATGCTGACAAGTTTTGTACTGACGGCGGTGATTGCGAGGCAGGGCTTTGCGTTTCAGAAAGCCCTGGCGGGATAACTGGTAAGTGTCCTGCTTGGAAGCTCAACTTTGGTTGCATGAGCATAGTTGAGAACGGCAAGTCTATATCTATATGTATTGATTGAAATGAAAACTTACCTAATTTTGGGTTTTGTAGTTTTGTTGTTTTTGTCAGGTTGTTCCAGCTCGATTTTGGATCGTGAGAAGTATTGCGAGGTTGATGCTGATTGTGCTTGTGGCACCCACATAAAGACGGGTGATTGTTTTTATGGTAATAAGGCTTACGTTAATGTTTTGAAGCAGTGTCCTGACTTTTGTGGCGGTATTGGTGGAAACCTTGCCGTTA
The DNA here is from genome assembly GCA_038884815.1 of Candidatus Nanoarchaeia archaeon. Classification (GTDB taxonomy): domain Archaea; phylum Nanobdellota; class Nanobdellia; order SCGC-AAA011-G17; family VGLX01; genus JAWABC01. Next base: position 2,417 of record JAWABC010000069.1, read on the forward strand.
GGTGTTTTGCAAATAAATGTACGCAGGTTAAGGTTGAAAGACTAGAAGATTTTTGTGGTACCTCAACGTTTGGAAGTTGCACAACTTCTGCTGATTGTGTGGTTGGTGGTTGTTCAGGACAGGTCTGCCAATCCAAGAATGAAGAGCCTGTTATAACAACATGTGAGTTCCGTGACTGCTATGATGCTGATGCTTACAAACTTAAATGTGAGTGCTACAATAATCAGTGCCAGTGGAAATCGGTGTTTTGAGTTAAGCTTATATACTAATTTTTTTTATTTTTTACCATGGAAGAAAAAAAGAAGGGTGTTTTTGAGGACTTTCTTTCAACTAAAAAACAGCCTGCAGAAAAGCCTAAGAAGGAATCAAAAAAGGTTACAATACCCACTAAGTACATAATAATTGTTTTTGGTGTTATATTCATACTTGTTTTTGGCTTTTTCTTTTTCAGCTTTGTTATCAACAAGGATAAGGCTTATGCCTTTGAGAAAAACCTCCAGGACGCGGTTAACATGATGTACTCTCTTGGGGTTGGCTCAACTAGGGAAATAGTAATTCCTGTCCCTTCTTCTGTTGAAAGCGTTTGTTTTCAGAATTACAAGGAAGGCTCTGACTTTGGTGTGCAAGTAACTTCCATACCTGAAAGCATTGATACTTTTAAAATGAAGGGTCTTTTTAGCGTTGAGAAGGATTCTTTCTGTTTCACAACAGACGGCTCTTTAAAGGCAAAGATGCAGTACCTCTCGAAATCTGGTTCTAACTTTGTGGCGGTATACCTGAATTCTATTGACCCGAACATTTATTCAACTTCAACTTTTGTTTCGCAGGTTTCTGTAGAACAAACTCAGGAAACTGGTAATGAAACAATAATTCCAGAAACTGAAACAAACCAGACAGAGGAATATCAAAACGAAACTGAAGAGAAGAGCATAGCGCAAACAGCTTGTGAGTCTGCAGCAGCCAACAATAACTGTGCCAGACTTGCTGACCTTGGATTGATTACTGCAGAACAGTGCTGTTCTTCTTACAGCCTGTGTTGTTAGTAAATTATTTAGTTAGTAAATTATTTAAAGTGGAATATTTTTTGTATCAGTATGAAAAGGTGGTGTTTATTATTATTTGTTCTAGTTGTTTTTATCTTTGGCTGCGCTACTGAGAAGTATAAGCTTTCTGATTTGCAGGTTGTTGCTTGTGACTCTGCTGCTGCTAATAATAATTGTGTTAGGTTGAGTGATTTGGGTATCGTTACATCTTCTCAATGTTGTTCTTCTCTTGGTAAGTGTTGTGGTGATGTTACTGGTAAGTTTGTTGCTTGGGCAGGTATGACAACTCATGATGGTTTATCTGGTTTGTCTGATTTTCAGGTTGTTGCTTGTAAGTCTGCCGCTGCTAATAATAATTGTGTTAGACTTTCTGATCTTGGTTTGGTTGCAGAAGCGGATTGTTGCTCTAACTTGGGTTTGTGTTGTTCACGTGTTCCGATTGCTGATTTTAAGTCTGTTTTGCTTAATGCCATAACCTCTTATTTTTCAGCAACTCCCACTTTGACTGCTGATGAGTTGAAGGATTTGATTAATGCTTATTTTGCTTCAAAAGATTTTGTTGATTTGTCTGTTGTTGGTAGTTTTTCTGATGAGAAGCTTACTGGCATTTATGGTAAGGCTAAAGCTAGTGGTTGTGTACCGAAAACAGTGGCAGATTGTAGTGCAGAGGGTTGGGTGTGTGGTTCTATGCCTGATGGTTGTGGTGATTATGTGGATTGTGGGAATTGCACTCAAACCTGTGGTTACATACCTGCAGAAAGCATACCTTCTTTTGCTAGGTTGAAAAGTATTTCTTTGTCTGCTGGCGAAGAAAGGGTTTATGTCACAAAGATTGATAGTAACACAATGACTTACCTAAAAGTAAAAATCCTTGGCTTAACCCAATGGACTGATGCAACAGTTTCTTTAGAATTACCCGATGGGCGGGTTTTTCCAACAACGCTAAATACAGGCCAAAACCGCGTGTTGGGAGATAATGTGGCTGCACAAATAATATTGTATTCTCAAAAAGAGTCTACTCCGAATATTCCAGATGAATACCTGCCGAGTGGCTATTACGTTCTTAGAATAAATGCTCAGGGTGTCAGTAGTATTATGAATAGTGTTCAATCAACGCTTG
>JAWABC010000070.1:0-4513 GCA_038884815.1 Candidatus Nanoarchaeia archaeon
GGAGTTAAATTCTTTTTTCAAATATTCATAATTTTCAGGATGATAAAATACATCTCTCAACAATTGTGATCTGTCTATTTTATCATCTACTACTATGTGAGACAAACCTCTCTCTCTAGAATTTTTTATGTAATCAGATAATGAAGTAAAATCTGTAGATGGTATAACCGGAAATTCTTGAATTATTTCATTTACTCCTAGTTTACTGTTTGCTTTATTTTGTAAATATGGCTTGATGACATCCCACTTTTTCTGAATTATGGCCGAATGTATGTATCTACTTTCAGGATAATATTGATTTACACCAGTACTATGATCGACTATATACTGCGAAACAATAAATGCTTCTTTTTCATGTTTAATGTCTAGGTTTAGATTCACAAAAATTACTGAAGAAGTTAATATTATTATTATTAATGAGAATAAAATAAAGTTTTTTCGCTCTGACGTGTCCAGCCACTTTTTAAGAGCAAAAGTCCCAAGCACTGAGAATAATGGTAATAAAACAAGCAAGTATCTTGTTTCTTGAATCCCCCTTGAATAAGCATATAATGCTGGCAAAGAAAGAAAGATCAGACTAATCATTATCGTGAGTCTGTGCTGTTCTTTCTTCTTGAATATCATCAATACTCCTATTGGTACAAAAAATAATAAAATAGGAAGCATCACAATACCTAAAAATTTGAAGAAATTCAAGAAACCTGTTATTATGTATGAAAAAGACCCTGTATACGTATCTTTATAATCAATAGCTTCAGTTTTATAGATAGAAACACTCCCTACAAAGTTGCTCAATATGCCGTCATACCCATACTCTTGCATTCTCAAATACGAAACAGGGAATAACACAACTACAAAAATCAATACGCCAAATAAATAAAACAAGACACTTTTTGGTTCTTTTTTGTACTTTGCAAAAAAAACGATAGACAAAATAAAAAAGATCATTAACCCTTCATATCTAATAACTGTTGCAAGAGCTGCAACAGCAAATGAACTACAAATAATTTTCTTATCAGAGCTTTTGGAAAAAAATAACGAAAGCGTTGTTAATAAAATGTATGCTGGTTCACTTATACCAAGCAATGAATTTTGGATGATGTGGGGTTCAAAAGCAAATAATGCTGTTCCAAATAATGAATATTGTTTTGTTGTAAATCTTGTACAAAGTAAATAAACAACTATTATTGTCAAGACCGAGATTGATATGGTAAGCAATTGTTGAACACGTGCATAATCCATAAAATCATTTTCAGCTAATGGCATAAAAAAAACTGAAAGAAATATAGGCCAACCATTATTGGGAATATCGTAATGTGGTGGAAATTTCCCAAATATAATTAGATCAATTGCATATCTAAAATAAATTAAACCATCCAATGTAGGTGGAATTTCAAATCGAAAAAACAGCAGTCTAATCATTAAACTAGTTAAACAGATGAGGAACAAGGAAAGCGATATGTGTCGAATAAAAAATGACAATCTGTTCTCGAAAACAGCCGTAACTGACATAGCTTTAATCAATCCCTTTTAAATCATAATAAATAATCAAATACTGTGCGTTTGTTTTATTGAATCTATTCATGTGATTTACTTTGATATTTATTTGCAGTAAGATAAAAAATAGTCTGACAAATCACCCCCACATCAAAACCAATGGCCGCTCCGTTAGCACCAAAAATTCTTCCTAACCAGATTATTAATGCTATCTGTGTCACTAAAAAAATCAGTGAACCATATAGAATTATTCTATTTTTTTCGGTGCCAAGAAATTTTGAAGCATACATAGTGCTGATCGTTGAGGGCACTAAAGAAATACTTAAGATCTGAATCACTTGAATCGATTCAACATATTTTGGAAATACAGATGGTATTAGAAATGGTGATAACAAAATTGCAAGTGCAGCAATACCTGCAGATGCTATGATGGTCATTTTTTTTAACTTTTTATTTGGATTGCCACTCGCATCGTGAGGTAGGGTGTATTTAAATACAATGGACGGTAATATATGTAAAACTTCAAGAAACTGTAGGCCTAGCTGATAATTACCTAGTATTACGAAACCTAACATTGGAGCAATTATCAATTTGTCAAGAGAAGCAATGAACCTATCAGAAAGGTTTGTCACGTAGCTGGTGAGCATGAAATTCATACGAGCTTTTATTAATGAAAAATCAATTCTAACAGTTCTAAACCCATTATAGATACTACCTACAAACAAAAATGACGAAAATGCAATTCCAATAATTATTCCTATTACTCCCAATACAAAATAAAGTCCAATACTTAACACCACCGTCAATAATTTGCTAATTATGATGTATCTGGCATAGGTACCATACACTTTTCTTCCAAGCATTTCTGAAACAGCTAAACCAAAAATCACATACCCTAGCACAAGCAAACTAACTTCAAATTTGCCTATGATGAAAAATAATACAATCGATGTTATGATGCCTGAAACAATCGATATGAAGTAAACAGCAGACTGTAATCTTACATTCTTTGCGGTATAGACAGTTAAAACATTCTCAGAGCCCAGAAGAGCAATGGATGAACTCATGCCTGCAATGGCAATAAAGTAACTTACTTGACCATACTGTTCCGCGCCCAATAAAATTGCTATATAAAACCAAAAAAGTCCTCCTATCACTGTGACTATAATATCGACCATCCCAACTACGGTAAGATCTTTTGAACCACCCAACAAATCTCTGATTCCAGTCAATCCACTAATCACAATAATGAGATCTGATTCTTATAGAACTTCAAGGGCGTCGTTCCCGTACTACATTAACTAATGAATAAAGCATAATAGAAGTCATCAATAACATGGTTGCAATTAACGATGACATAAGACCAATTAAAGCAGCATTTGTAAGAACTACTCTTGACTCTGCAAACACCTGAATTGTCCATACAATAAAGAAAAGTCCTGTTGCAAGAAAAACCAAACCTGGTATACCATAGAATCTTAGAGGATGTTCAATTGAAATAAATTTCATTGTACTAAGAATCACCGAAATCCCATGTGATAATGGATGGTGAGTTGAGGTATCTCTACCATACAATACCACTATTGGTACCTCTACTATTTTGAATCCTTTCTTACTAGCTTTGATCAAAATCTCAGTGGAAACCCCCATTCCATGTTCAGATGGAATAATATCATTTAGAACTCGTTTACTATATGCCCTAAAACCACTCTGAGAATCAGTAATCTTTGTATCCGTTGAAAGATTTGCAATATTAGTTATTGCCTTTATCCCAGCTTTTCTATATGCTGGAATATTTTTGCTATGCTCATGTAAAAACCTAGAACCAATTACAATGTCTGCTTGGCCTTCTAATATTGGATCTAGCACCGATTTGATATCATCTACTCTATGTTGACCGTCAGCATCAAATGTAACCAAAATGTCAGCATTGATCTCGACTCCTTTCAGCAGTATAGACCTGATAGCCGCACCATAGCCTAGATTTTTTCCATGATTTATTACAACAGCGCCAAGGTTTTCCGCAATCTCTCCAGTAAGGTCGTTTGAACCATCATTACATACTATTATCTTGTCCACAATTTTCTTTAGCTTTAATATGATGGCACCAATGTTCTTTTCCTCATTATAGGCAGGTATTCCCACAACTATTTTCAATCCTTCATTCACAAAATAACGCTTTATTCCAGTCGTATAAAATCTACTATCCAAAAATACGTTTATTGTGGATATTAACTCATATTAAACACTCTATTACCCTGTTTTGCTGTGATCTTGAAATTTGAGGGTAAAAGGGAAGCGAAATTATCTCCTGATAGGCTTGTTTTGAGTGATCGAGACTATCATATATTCTAGCTTTTTCTTTAAAGACAGTAAACGCATGTAAGGGTTTGTAATGAACAGATGACCTTATTCCATGCTTCAATAATCTTTTGAATATTTCATCCCTTGAATAACCATACTCTTTTTTTATTCGAATTATGTATAAATGAAAAGCCTCTTGATTATCTGAGATCTTTGGAACTGTAATTCCAATTTTTTTTGAGAGCTTGGAATTATAATATTCGAAGGCTTTTTTTCGTTGCAAATTAAGCTGGTTAATACGCTTCAATTGATTTATTCCAAGAGCAGATCTAATTTCATCTAACCGGTAATTGTAACCCGCCTCTACAACATCATAATCCCATGGTTTCCCATAAGAATATCGTTCTTTCAGTGATTTCATAATACCATGATTTCTTAAAGTGATAATATAATCAGCAATTTTTTTATCATTTGTAATTACCATGCCTCCCTCAATCGTTGTAATGTTCTTCGTAGGATAAAAGCTAAAACATCCTGCAGCCCCAAAAGTTCCTACATGTTTTTTTTTGAACTTTGCACCAATCGCATGGGCACAATCCTCTATGATGATCAAATTGTTCTTTCTTGCAATTTTTTGAATCGACGTCATATCGCAAGGTTTACCAGCAAAATGTACTGGCAATATTGCTTTTGTTTTTGCTGTTAAGCTTTT
>JAWABC010000071.1:0-4499 GCA_038884815.1 Candidatus Nanoarchaeia archaeon
TTATACGAAAAAAGAAATTTTAGGAGAGGTGAAGAAAGCGGTTAAGGAAGGATGCACTATTATTAAGTTAACAGCAGAAGACACAGGATGCTGGGGCAAGGACATAGATGAAAAACTGCCAGACCTGCTTGGAGAAATCCTAAAGACAGAAGGAAACTTTAAAATCAGACTGGGTATGATGAACCCAAATCACGCCATCGAATTTCTTGACGAGCTGATAAAAATTTACAATAACCCCAAAATGATAAAGTTTATACACATACCAGTTCAGTCAGGTTCAAACAAGGTAATAAAAGACATGAAAAGAGATTACAAAGTTGAGGACTTTAAAAAAATAGTAAAAAGATTCAGAAAGGAGGTTAGGGGGATAAACATAGCAACAGACATCATAGCAGGATACCCAACCGAGACCGAGGAAGACTTCAAAAAAACATTAGAACTTATAAAGGAAGTAAAGCCAGAGGTTCTTAACATATCAAAGTTTGCTCCAAGACCAAAAACAGAAGCAGCAAAGCTAAAACAGTTAAGAACAGAAATAATTAAAGAGAGATCCAAGTATTTAACTTTGGAATACAAAAAACTACAAACCTTTTCTAGGTAAACTTATCCACCAACTTGTCAGCTGCCTCTAACGTCTGCCAGTTCTGGTCAAACATGTTATTCAAGGCAGACGCAAAGTAGGGTGTGTTAATCCATATGCCGACATCGTAAGTCGGGTGCACCTCATCATCGTGCATGACCATGAACATAAGTTCCTTATCATCCACTACGATGAATCTTGCATTCAACTTATCCAAATGTCTAACCTCTGCGATCTTGCCCAAGTTCTTTATCACTTTGGCAGACTCCTTGTTGATAGGAGCAGCAATCCTAATCTTAACCCCTTTCTTAGCAGCCTTTTCAAGTTCAGGCTTAAGGGCATCAATCTTCCTCAACAGACCTTTACTAGTCGTAACGATTGTTACGTTCTTCTTGGCATTCTTAATCATCAACTCGAGATGAGTATAGATGTTATGCCTGCCACGAATTGCACCTGAAAGGTCAGAGGGTTCTATAAATTCAATGCCCTGCTTGTGCAACAACTCTAGTTCCTTAAGAACATCAGTGCCACGCAAATCCTCCAGCTTTTTTACGTTCTCTTTAGCCTCCTCAGCCACAAGCTTCTTGACACGCTCTATAACCTCAGCAGGTTCGACAGCCACGTACTTTATAGGCTTACCCAGCTTCATTATGACAAAACCCTTCTTCTCCAAACTTTCCAACACATCATAAGCACGCGACCTTGGCACGTTACCAATGTCAGAAAGTTCTCCAGCAGTAGAAACACCACGAGAAAGAAGAGCTGTCCAAATCCTCACCTCGTATAAGTTTAGGTTAAAAAAACGTCGAAGCTTATTTAAAAACTCGTCTTTAACAATCATCTAACACACCCTCCTAGGCCTATCACCCACTTTTTTATCACTCCCAAATACATAAAGGAGTTATTCACTACGAATTAATATAAACTGTAAGTGAATAGTAAAATGTTACTCATATATAAAGTTTTTCGTTATGCATAGTAATTATTATCAAATAGTAATAAAATATTCGGTATTTATTTCTTTCTTAACTTCTTCTGACCCTTATAAATCCTCCTAATATCATCGAGAGTGTTTGCTGAAGAAGCCTTCCTCTCCATATGCCTCAACCTCAACAACCTCGGGAAGCGCAAGGCAAAACCTGACTCATAAGTAGGGCTTTTCTGTATCTCCTCATAAGCAACCTCAACCACAATTTCAGGCTTTATGTCAACCTCACGGCCTTTCTCACTAATGATAAGTGGCTTGAGAAGCTTTGTCAGTTCCTCAAAAGTAACACCACCCTCACCATGCTTCTCCTTAATTCCAGTACCAAGCATACCACATTCCAAAAACTTATTGCCAGACCTGCAAGCAAGCCTAAAAGATGAAAGCATGTTAGACCTTTTACCCTCACCATAAGTAGCCCCAACAATAACAAGATCCAAAGGCTCAAGAGTTGGCTTGATCTTAACCCACCCACCAACCTTACGGCCAGGAGTGTAACCCTTTCCCAAATTCTTAAGAATCAGTCCTTCAAAACCCTTGTCAAGAGCCTCATGATAAAACTTCTTAACCTCCTCTTCCTTATCCGTAACTAATTTTTTTGTAAGAACAATTTTTTTAGGGACCTGATGCACGATGCGTTCAAGAAGCTTACGCCTCTCCTCCTGCGGCTTATCAATCAAATTCTTACCATCATAATAAAGAACATCAAAAACGTTAATCTCAACAGGAACCTCCTTGGAAATCTTTTCAATGTCATACTTGCGCTTTATCCTCTGAGAAATATTCTGGAAGGGAAGGTACTTACCAGTTTTTGGATTAAAACCAACAACCTCAGAGTCAAGGATAAAGGACTTGCCCTTAACGTTATTTTTTATATAAGTTATGAGCTCCTTGAACTGGGCAGTAACGTTTTCCAACCTTCTTGTGTACAGCCAAATCCTATCATTGTCCTTATGTATTTGGACACGAAAACCATCCAACTTGTACTCAGCAAGAAGAGGGCTTCCCAAAGACTCAAAACCCTCCTTGATGTCTTCAACCTTGATAGCCAGCATAGGGTTAATAGGATAGCCAACCTTCAAACCAATTCTTGACAAGCCTTTAATTCCATGCTCCTTCAAAAAAGAAGCCACCATACCCAAGTCATTGGAAACATCATAAACCTGCTGAACATCATCAAGGAACTTATTATAAATATCCCTAGCCAGCTTCTCATCCTCTGGGATAATCCACTCGTATTTGTCGATACCTTTCAAATCATCAATTGATTTAACTCTCAAAGCATTCCTGTAATGTTTTGAAACCTCATCTTTAAACTTAACGTCAAGCTCCTTGCCACAACTTACACATCTTTTTTCAGGAGGAGAAAAAGACTTGCAATGAGGGCACTCAACAAAGATACCCAAAACCTTAGGGAAGAAAGCCCAAACAATGGCATCACGCATAACACCTTCTGCAATGCCAATACGAAGCTCACCAAGAACAGTCTTAACAACATACTTAGCTTCAGAAGGCTTAGCATTGGTAACAAGCTCAGCAACAAGCTGAATCTTACGATTAACAGTACCTGCACCAGTCAAATCAGCAAGCTTCTGAATGTTAACAAAAACCTTCTCAACAGTCAAATCCTTATGGAACAACGTGCGTTGCTTAGATTCCTTAGCAAACTCCTCAGCAACCACACCCAAATCACCATGCTTTTTCCAAGCCTTAACAACACTATCAGCAGAATGACCTGTAGCAGTAGAGATGACCTTAACTATAAGCTGAGAGCTCATCCCAAGCTCACGCTGATCCCAAGAAGGAAAAACAGTACCCTGCAACAAGTAAACAATCCTCTGAATATCTGAAGAAGGGGCAGAAGCCAACAAATCAGAAATTATGAAGGTTTTCTCCAACCTCTTTGTTGTTTTCTCAAGCCTTTCATAAACCTCAACGAGGTTCTTGTATAACATATAGAAAATTATAAATACCTGCTTTCTTTTAAAATTTTTGGTATGAATGTCGAGGATGCAATAAAAGGGAGAAGGAGCGTGAGAAGTTATTCTGAAAAAGATGTAAAGCATGAAGACTTGGTAAAGGTTCTAAATGCAGGAAGGTACGCCCCATCATCAGGGAACATACAAAACTGGGTTTTCATAGTTGTAAGGAATGAAGAAAAAAAGAGAGAGATAGCAAAGGCATGCCTAAACCAGATATGGATGGTACAAGCACCAGTACACATAGTCATATGCAACGACCTTGTTGCTGCAAAAAGAGCTTACGGAGAAAGAGGGGAAAGATTATACAGCATACAGAACTGTGCAGCAGCAGCACAAAACATGATGCTGCAGGCAGAAGAGCTCGGACTGGCAACTTGTTGGGTAGGCTCATTCGACAACGAGGGTGTAAAAAGAATACTGAACATACCATCAGGAGTGAATCCCGAAATAATAATCACTTTGGGCTATAAATCACCAAGGTCAACAAGCCACGGCGGAAGACACAACCTCAGCCACCTTGTATTCTTTGAGGACTGGGGAAACAGGACAATACCCAAAGGGTTAATCCTAGAAAGAGTTGAGGAAGCAGAAAAAAAGATAGTGGAAAAGGTGAAGAAAGAAGTCAAGAAGACAGGCATAGTTGAAAAGATAAAAAAGGCTGTGAAAAAATAATGAACATAAAAAACTTAATTTTCGGAATTGCAATATTTCTGCTAACGATGTCCGTGGGCATATACGGCATCAATACTTTTTATGGAAGCTCACCAAAATGGGAAGATTACTGTCAAACCATAACGAATGAACAAGAGTGCATAAGTTCAGGTGGCATCTGGATGAATTACACTGGTGAAATGATAAAACCAGTTGATGACCCAGTCGAAAGTGGATACTGCGACAATTACAAAACCTGCCAACCAAAGTATGATGCGGCAAGAAAAGACTACTCAAGAAA
>JAWABC010000072.1:0-4378 GCA_038884815.1 Candidatus Nanoarchaeia archaeon
ATCGCAAAAATTTTTGCCTATGAACAAAGAATGAAAGAATTCCATAGCCCAAAATCATATCCAACTTTACAGTTATTGAATAATCCACCTATCAACAAAACAAAAAAACCAGAAAAAATAACATCTGTGCAATTCTTTGTTCATGGACTTCTATAATACTATGCAAACAGCATGAAACACAATATTCCTCTGTCGTATTGCATCAAAAATCGTAGAGAAGAGTACCAAATAGTTTACTATACGAACACATATCATAAACAAGGAGATAATGGGTCTGTTGCGATTTGAACGCAAGTCACCACCACCCCAAGGTGGAAGGATAGCCAAACTACCCCACGGGCCCAAAGCGTGCTCACTGACATTCACAAGGTATTGAAATACTTATGTATACCAGAAAGACATGAGCAAAGATTTAATATAATTTATTGAATCAAGGCTCCATAATGGATATAGATTTTGTCGCTTTGCTTGGTTTTAGTGCAGGAATTATTACTTCTGTTGGTTTCATACCTCAGATTATACGTGGTTTTCGAACAAAACAACTTGATTACGTCTCGTACTATATGCCGTTTGTTCTCTGTATTGGTATGACTCTTTGGCTGATTTATGGATTTCTTCTTTTACAGCCCCCGATTATCTATGCCAATAGCTTTGGTATCGGGTGTAACTGTTTACTTTTACTTTTGAAAAAATATTATTCTGCGAAAAAAATCTGTAAGAAAAATATATAAAGTACTGCCTTGTCTATTACCCTATCTACGAAAAATAAACAGGTATGAATAGAGGAACTGATATCAGGGAATTTCTATGTCACCATCCTCAAGACATATTTCGTCTCAAACACAGTACATAAATTCTTTTGAACGTGGTGTTATTTTTTTCAACAGAATCACCGCGAATGTATTCTGGAAAATTATGGATACTCTTGCCTATCAGAACCGAAAAATCGATGAAATTTATGAACGCATCATCGGTGCCGAATATGCTCGTGAATGTACCGTATTTCATCTGTCAGATCATACAAAAATTCTTCATATTGGATGTGGTGCATATCCTCTCACTGAAATTATCCTTGCACAGACAACAGACTTAGATATCGTTGGTATTGACAAAGACACAAACGCTGTTCACCATGCAAGAAACCTTCTTAAGAAAAAAAATCTTGACCATCGAATTGTTATAACAAATGGAAACGGACTTGATTATGCACTTACCGGATTCGATGTTATCATCGTATCCAGCTGTTCGTCGCCAAAAATAGATGTTCTCAACAACATTTTCTCCCGGGTATCCCCTGGAACAAGTATTATTGTACGAGAACTTGGCTCTGCATTAGACAGCATACTTAATCTCATTAAAAAAAATCCAAATCTCGAACTGTGTGGCAGAATTCATCATTTTAAACTATCAGTATTCGGGCCTATCGTCTGGAACTCATTACATCTGAAGAAAAAATAAAAGATCATACTTTTTTCATTCTTTATATTTTCAAAATAAGGTAAATTCAAGATGGAAACGAGCCATAATAACATTCATTGCACTCACTACCAGGATATTAGGAAATTTTCGTGTTTTAAACGTCACATTTGCAATACGTGCAAGGGTTTTATCAGGGGCATAAAAACGGTTTGATACCGATGCAGCACCCTGATACAACTCATCAGCGGTCATCAGTTTTGGCTGAAACACAACATGATGGAGATCATACAAGGTCCAATCTCTGGTGAGAATACGACCTTCGCTGTCGAGTTTTTTAAATAATCGTGTTATAGGAAATGGTGTTAAAATATTAAATTCAGCGGCATCCAAACCAAAATCAAATGCTTTCTGCAACGTCGCATCAAAAATAGCAGGCGTATCATGATCAAAACCAAACACAAAAGAACCAAAAACACTCATATGATTCGCATGGATCTTTTTCACCATTTTCTCATAGTTTTCCACACTGTATCCTTTATGAGCATCCTGCTTGAGCGAATCTTGACAAATTGATTCAAAACCAACACACCAAATCACACAGCCCGCATCGTAGGAGAGTTTCAACAGCTCATCGTCCTGGGCAAGCACCGGTGCACTGCCATACGCGATAAATTTTCGTTTCAACGGAATCATTGCTTTCAACAATGCTTTTGCATACTCACAGTTAATGGTAAGTGATGCATCATGGAGAAAAACGAGAAATTTCCGAGGCGTATTCTTGATTTCATCAACAATATGTTCAATGGGGCGGGCACGATACGTATTCCCATGAAGATGGGTAAGCGTACAGAATGAACAATAGTATGGGCACCCCCGAGATGGTGCAACCGCTGAAAACAATGGTTCCAATCTGAGTAGGTCACGTCGAGGTTGTGGAATTAGTTCAGGTGGCACTGGCTGCTCAGCACGATAAAACGGTTGTAACTTTCCTTTTTCAACATCAGCGATCACCTGTGGCCAGGTTGATTCAGCCTCCCCTATGACCACTGCATCGGCATGCTGCTTTGCCTCTTCAGGAAGTGCAGATGGATGGATACCACCGAGAACTACAGGGATTCCTTTTTTTCGATAAAATTCTGCGATTTCGTATGCTCGGAATGAGCTTGGTGTTACCGTTGATATCCCAACGAGATCAACTGGATCATTGATCAGAGGATTATCATATCGATCGTCAATGAGTCGAACACGATGATTTTGAGGTGTTGCCGCAGCGAGTTGCTGCAAGACAAGAATCGGATTTGAATTGAGTTTATATAAAAGTTGACTAGTCCATGAATGTCGATGATACATGTTTGCGTTGATAAGAAGAATATTCATAGCACGTCGCCAAAACAAACAGTCAGTAATTACAGGATTTATTTATTAGTTTCGCCCAATCAAAAGATAGGATGTAATCCCATCGATACGATCGTACGATGCTTTAATCTCAAGACTATTTGGGATCTGCTCTGTACCATAGAGACCATGGAGACGATCCCAGGTTGTCCGAAAGAGGATACAAGCATCTTTTTTCATCTGGTTGCTGAGATGTTCCAACACCTCTTTTTTCGGCTCAATTCCATGCGAAACAATAATGAAATCAAACGAGGAGACATCAAAATCTTTTCCATCTCCAACAACAATACGTATTGTATCTGAGAGCCGATGATCATTGATGATGTGTTGTGCATGTTCAACTGCATGCCTGTCTCGATCAATACCTGTGATGTTCCAACCACGTGTCTGTGCAAGCAACATACTTGTATGCGGAAAAGAACCACACCCGATATGTACTACAGATGCACCTGCTGGTAGCTGGATCATAGCAAATTCATCCAGCGTCATTTTTTTAAAGAAAACAAAATACAGCTGGGCAAGAATGCGATGGCGGGAAAGAAATTTTTCTAGCCATCGGATCAGACGATCCATGAATCGTTTCAAGGTTTTACTGTCTGCTTGTTTCACCAACACACATCCCATTTCTTTTTTTTCACATTGATACTTGTTGTGAACGATGTACCTTAGAAATAACAATCGGCGGCGGTGTTATTGTTCCCGGACGGACATTCAGTATAGCATCAACCTCGCGAATGGTTACTGAAACACCAGCTCCAAATTTCTGTTCAAATTGTTTTTTTAACTCAGCATAGATATCGTCAAGTTTTGGGCCAATACCTCGTTGCTGGTCATCAATTACCACAAGAATTTCAACATCATGAACGCTGTGTTGGACAATCTGGAATTGCTGGATTTTATCGGTATTGAACTGATGCATCACTTTATGAGGAATGCCGGTTATGGAAAACGGGGGAATCATCTCTCCACTGGGCAGTATAATCGCTTCAACCTGTCGACCACCAATCCCCTCTACAATCATGGTTTTAATCTCGCAGGTCGTAGATTGATTTGAGGGAATAATAAAATCACTTAGACCGGTGTATCTGATAATTGGCGTCCCCCGACCAAATAACCGCGTGACAACAATATTTCCACCGTCTCCTGAACGCGCTTCTTTTTCTTTCGGGTCGAGAAATTCGAGATATGCAAAATCAGTGTTGACATGGTAGTGGCCTTGTTTGCATTGAAAGGCAATCGGGCTGCATTCTGTTGCACCATACATGTCGAAGAGTTTTGCACCAAAGGTTTTTTCTAGGTATTCACGGGTGTATTCATCGACGACAGCACCTGATGTTGCTAGAGCCCGCGGTCTGAGGTTTTCAGCCATTCCTTTCCGTTTTAAAATCGCAAGAATTTTAAGATTCCCTGGATACCCACCAATGAAGTCAGGTTGAAACGCCTCGAGTTGTTTGATCATCTGTTCGTGATTATCACTCACGTGAAATACTTTCATGTTTTCTAATGAAAAAAACAGTTTCAAATTCGGCATCGCCGTTCGCGAAAAATACGCATATTCTGCACT
>JAWABC010000073.1:0-4373 GCA_038884815.1 Candidatus Nanoarchaeia archaeon
GGTTCAAACCAATCAGGCAATTCCATGTTTTCCTACCTCCTTAAACTCTTCCCCTTCCAAGTATGCAACTGCTTGTTGTTCAGCGGCTTTCTTAAGAGCTATAACGTCATGACGCTGTTTAAGACTCCCCCTGAATTCAGCAAACTGAACCAGAGCAGCAAAACCTAAACCAACACCCACATACCACTTATAATAAACGCTGAGCATAACACAGCTAACAGCTAAAAACAAACAGCTACCAGCACTTCCAATTATTTTCACTAATAATAAATCTTCAGGCTGTATGAGAACCACGAAGTTATAACGCCACTTATCAAAAGCAGCTTTCAAACCTTTCTCCTTATAAATTCTTTTCAACTCTTCAAACCTTTCTTTATTCTTTACCATTTTGAAAATCCCCGAATTTCTTAATTTTTTTCTTATGGGTATAACCCGTTATGCAACCTATGAAATAAGCACATATTCCCATAACACCTACCAAAAAAACAAGAAAAATAACCAACTCATTATGTTTATTATGCGGAATGTGCATCACAACTGGAAAAAACCAAAAAGTGTTAAAAACATATAAAAAGATAACAGCAAGTCCGCTAATCAATATTATAAGCTTCCCTATCCTACCAAGATGCATAATCCTTCTCTCTTCTTTTAGATCCATCATTTTTTTTTATTCTCCTTAAAAAGACTACTTACAGCTTTAACAGGTATCTTCCATTTTTCTGGTACATCTTCACCTTTAAGCAATTTCTCAGCTATCGGGCGATTTATCCGATAAAAACCCCCCATATTACTCTGATGGATAGATTGTTTGATTTTCATTTCACACTAAACTTCTTTTTATACCAAATACTTAACTTCTTATTAGGCGTTCCTTTAGCCTTCTGATTTTTTTCCTCTATCACTACCTTTTTACCTTGCCGCCGATTGAATATCTTAATTTCTGTATTAACAAGGGTCATGATAACCATCTTATTCTTATAAACCTTAATTGTAGTGTATTTCACTTAAACACCTCATTAACTGTTTCTTTCTTCTTCTTAGTGCTTAAATGGGTGTATATGCTACTGGTACTAAGTTGCTCATGATCAAGAAGCGTTTGAACTCTCTTAAGGTCACCATACCGCTCATAGATCCTAGTAGCATAAGTATGCCTAAGCGTATGGGGATGAATATTTTTCATAATCTTAGCCTTAAAAGCGGCAACCTTAATGATATTCCATACTGCCTGAGGACTAAGCCTAAATCCCTTATTATTCGTAAAAACATAAGCGTCAGGGAATTCCTTATTACTGCTGAGATCTACAAAACTCTTAAGTTCCTTAAGAAAGACCTGAGGTATAGGCTGAAGGCGTTCTTTACCACCCTTACCCTTCCTAACAGTAATAACGGCTTCCTTAAAATCAAAATCAGAAAACTTAATGTTAAGAAGCTCACTCACCCTCAAACCAGTAAACAGCATAAGCTTAACCATCATCCTATCACGTATGGTACTACAAGCCTCTATAAGCTTAATACTTTCCTCTTCAGTCAAAACTTCAGGAAGCTTACGCTTCACCAAAACCACCAACTTTATTTTTTACATCCATAAAAATAAAAAAAAATTGAACAAACTTATAAAAATTATGGTAAAAAATAATATGCTTTTGAAAAAAGGTTTATTATATTAAGAATAGGAAGACCTTTACAATAGGAACATGGAACTTATGAAAAAGAGGTCAAATACTGAAACAACAACTACCAATGATAACTTTTTCTCCTATTGTAATTATGTCTTCCTTCAGTTACCACAAAAAAAACAGAAAGAATAACAAGTATAAAAACATTTACATTCCCCTTTCATTTTCAAGACGACTAACCCTCACCTTAAGAGCCTCAAGCTGAGACAAGAGCATACGGTCATTAAGACCAGCCGCATATATCTGCTTACTCACCTCATAAGGAAGAAGCACATCCTTAACCAAATACTCCTTAAGAACCCTACTAATAATCTCAGCATCATGAAAACTCCATCCAACACTATGAAACTCAAGCTCAGGACCCCTACTCAAATCCACACTCAAACGAAGCTCACCCTGATCCCACACAAAAACCTTCTTCTCAGCTTCCACAACAGCCTCAGCAAGTTTATCCTTCACATGAGAAAGCTCAGCCTGAACCAAACGCACAACGCTAGACCCCTCAGAAAAGAATTCCCTACCAAACAACCTATTAAGCTCAAAACCCACCTCAAAAACAACAGAACACAGCTTAGAATAAACCACATCAACAGCCTCACCCTTAAGCTCAGGAAAAAAAACAAGAACACCATTAGCATGAGCATAAGCCTTAAGCCTATCAAAAACCCAAAAACTCTCATAAGCATTACTACCCAAATAACCCCTACTATGAGCTATCTTCCTCAAACTCAAAAACCTACCTACATTCCTCTTCCACTTCTGCTTATCAAAAATTCTAGGCAATTCATAAAAAACCCTAACATTATGAAGCCTGTAATACTCCTCACCAGTAACACCTTGATACGCCGAGAGATAGTAACCCCCCCTTCTTGTACGTGTTATAACTCCTTGTTGGATTAGTTTTTTCAAATGTTTGAAAACGGTTTTTCTGCTGATTTTAAGCCTTTCTGAAGCCTTTTTAGGAGTTAGACCTTCTCCTATTATCAAGCTTATTATTTGTTTTTTTATGCTGTCCATAGTAACCCCCTCCAATACTAATAGTAACCACCCCCCTTTATAAATAAGTCACCCCTAAGTAACCCCCAAAAGATATAGTAACCCATATATAAACTTTATTATTTAAGTCGTTTAACTCGGTCTTGTTTTTGAAAGCTAAGAAGAACTGTATGGCTTTGATATGTTTACAATAAATGCCCTTGTCCTTGCATCTCTGCTGGAAGTCAGGGCATTCACAAGTCCATCCCTCAACGTGGGTAACCTTATACTTATGCTCTTGGCTTGAACTCGGCACTAAGTAAGTATGCTCATCTACAAACTCAGGCTTACCCTTATTGAGAATGTCTTTAGCTCTTTCGCTTCTAAGTTCAGAAAGTTTTTTAAGGTCTGAAACCTCATCCTGGTATTATAGTATATACTTTAGAATACAAATATTTTTTAAGGTAGTGATAACTATATATTGATAAAGTAGTGATAACTTATGTTCATAAGCCCTAAGAAAGTGAAAGGGAAATATTACTATTATCTAATACATAACGCTAAAAAAAAGAGTGAAGTTGTAAGAAATATCGAGATATGCCTTGGCACAAAAGAAAAAGTCGATAAGCTTTTTGAGGATTATAATAGGAAGAGAAAATGAATAAAAATATAAGTTTCAAAAACAACGCTTATATCATGAAAAAGGGGCTACTTTATAAGAGTAGGGTAGAGTATGCTGATTTTTGCATAAACCACATCGAAGGATGTTCTCACGGATGCCGATTCCCTTGTTATGCTATGATAATGTCAAAGCGATTCGGCAAAACCAAAGACTATAATGATTGGCTCAAACCAAAAATAGTGAAGAATGCCTTAGAACTTCTCGACGAAGAAATACCTAAATATAAAGACCAAATCAACTTTGTGCACCTCAGTTTTATGACCGACCCGTTCATGTACAAACAACCAGAAGTACAACAACTAACCCTGAAAATAATAGAAAAACTCAACCAAAACAATATTAAATGTACTACCCTAACAAAAGGGGTATACCCGAGAGTACTCGAAGATACTGAAAAGTACGGAAATAATAATGAGTATGGCATCACCCTTATTTCTCTTGACAACAAATTTAAAAAACGTTATGAGCCTTACAGCTCACCATACCAAGAAAGAATAAACTCGCTAAGATACCTCCATAATGCTGGTCTAAAAACATGGGTAAGCATAGAACCATACCCTACACCCAACCTTTTACAACAAGACCTAAGAGAACTGCTGAAAGCTGTTTCCTTCGTCGATAAGGTAATCTTCGGCAAATTAAATTACAATACTCAAAGCACCCTATTCAAAGATAACGAAGCTTTCTACGAGGAATGTGCTGAAGAGGTAATAAGGTTTTGCAGGAACAGAGGGATAAACTACCATATTAAGTTTGGTACTCAGAAAACATACAACAAAAAAACAGCCGTAATATTCGAGCAAAACCTATAAAAACAAACAAAATACCGCTGATTCTATGGAAATAAGCTTACATAGTAGCAAAAAACATAGAGCATTAGGCTATTATCTCTACCTTATCAGGGATATGATTATATCTAAAAACACACCATTCAACAAATTATATTATGCGGATTTATATTGTGGTGATGGAGAATGTGTTGTTGGAGCTACAGGAAAAAAGTACCCGCCACCAATCATACAGTCTTTACTAAAACCTGC
>JAWABC010000074.1:0-2806 GCA_038884815.1 Candidatus Nanoarchaeia archaeon
AACGTGCTTGTTCTCAAACCACTGCAAAGCACGCATAACCTCAACTTCCTTAAGCTTAGTTTTTTGAACTAACGTTTGCAAGTCAACACCGTTCTTTAGAAATGGAAGAACACTCCTCTCCAAGGGATGTAGAGACTGGATAACCTTGTTAAGATCCTGCATGACGATAGAAAAGTGTGGATAGTTTTTAAATTTTTTGATAAAAAAAGCCCCTTGGATGAAGCCTCCGAGGAGGCTAGATCCAAGGAAAGAGGTGTGTTATAAATTGCTTTATAACCATGAATCTTTTTCAAGTTCCCCATAAAAATGTGAAACGTTAAAAATGTTAGGGTGAAAACCTAACAGTATTGTTGCCAAACCTGCAAAGTTGAAAGCTTCTTCCATTTTAACCAACTACTTTTCCAAGGTGTTCCACGTGTTATTAAACATTGTTTCGAGAGCGGAGGCAAAGAAGGGTGAATTCACCCAAATGCCTGTGTCATAACTTTCGTGGATGTCCTTATCATTCTCAACCATGAACAAAATCTCCTTACCATCAATTATAAGGAATCTGGCGTTAATCTTTGACACATGCCTAACATCAGCAAGATCCTTAATCTCCTTAGCAAGCTTCTTAGCTTCCTCATTGAGAGGAGCGGCAATTTTAATTTTCACATTATTATCACTCAACTTTTTGAAAATCCTCCTGAACTCATCAACATCACGCAAGAAACCAGAAGTGCTGTTAACCATTATAACAGACTTTTCAGCGTTACTTAGCATGGTGTCGATGTGATTCCTGAGGTTTGTTCTTCCCCTTATAGCCCCAGCAAGATTTGTTGGGTCAACATTATGAATGCCCTGCTTGTAGAGCAATTCAATTTCTTTGAAGAGCGTTGTTTCCTTAACCTTCTCCAGAAGGTCAAGCTGGTAATCAGAAGTTTTCTTTATTGAATTCTTAACCCTCTTTATCACTTCATCAGGCTGAACAGCAATGTACTTTATAGGCTTGCCAAGCTTGATTATAACAAAACCACGCTTCTCGAGACTTTCTAAAACGTCATAACTTCTGGATCTAGGAACTCCTGATATGTCAGCAAGCTCACCAGCTGTTGCAAGACCACGTGAGAGTAAAGCAGTCCAAATCTTCACTTCGTAAATGTTCAAATCAAAAGCTGACCTCAGCTTTTTTAAAAAATCTTCTTGAACGATCATGTTAAACATCCTCCGCTCTTCAATGTAACTACTCTAGAGGGATATAACCCCTTTATAAATCTTTCGTTTTTTAACCATTATGTAGTAGTAAAAGAATTAGGTTAGTTTTGAAAAACAACCTTTAACAAACATAAATGATGAGTTTAAAAGGTTTTGGGATCAACCGTACCTTCTCTTGGTAATCTCTCTTGCAACGAATGCAAGCATAAAGAAGATAACTATGAAAACAAGAAGCATCAAAATCTGAACAGAAACAACATCAAGCGGTGAACGGAACAACATCACCTTCTTCACTATACCCTCACTTATCACAAAAGGATTGTACTTGGCAACAGAACTTATGTAAGAAGGCAAAGTCTCAATAGGCAGAATCGCATTGGAAAAGAAAAGAAGCAACGAACTAACTGATATCGCACCCAAAGTGGAGGTTTCTTCAGACTTGAAAATAAATCCTATAAACATACCAATCAAGATGAAAAGCGTACACACAATAAAAAGAATCAGGATAAGAGGTGCTATAACATCTAACAAGCTGCTCTTAAAGAAGTAAGAAGCAGCTACGAACAAAACAGTCATTTGCAAACCAACAACAAAAATGTTGGTTAAATAACCACCTATCATGAACATCAAATCATTTGTTGGAGTAATAAAATTACGGAAATAAGCCTTAGAAACCTTCTCACGAACAGTGATTGTAGAAGCAAGAAGTATACAAATAAACATCACTATCAAAACTATAAAGGTAGGGAATAAATAACTCAAATGGGTTTGCTTACCAGCAACAGTCTCAATCTCAGTCTTAACAGGACTAACAATAGTCTCAGCACTCGTAATCTTTATACCCTCTATGCTTGCAATCATAGAATCAACAGAACTCTTCAAATTATTAAGTTGACCAATATCACTTTGAATGGTATCACGAACAACGTTAAGCTCGCTAATCGAACTGTCACGGGTTGCTGCAACGTTACTTAACTTATTCCTAAGCTTATCAACACCAATCCTAAGCTCATCCAAAGCATCTTCAAGTTTGGTGAAGAGGCTGGCACTCAGATTTTGATTTGTCTTAAGGTCATCAACAGCATCCTCAACAGCAGTCATGTTAAGATCACTTTCATTGTATTCCAAGTCCATCGCATTGAGGCTATCAGTAACAGACTTAACCTTTGATGATTTCTCATTAGAAGTTGAAATCAGATTAGCAATCGTAGGTTTGTTATTACTCAAACCTTTCTTAGTTGTATCAATAGTGGTCAACAAATCAGAAGTTAATCCCAAACTTATGTTCTCAGCCTTAGCAGAAACCTTTGAAGTTACTGTGCTTGAAATCAAAAAAGCCAGGTTCATACGTGATTCATCAACATAGAACTTCACAAGGTTGTTAGCCTCATTAGAAATCTCCATGTTAGGTGGGAAGATAGCACAAACATGATAGGTGCCAAGCTTTACACCCTCTATACAATTAGCCTCAGAATCAACTGGGATTGTGTTGTACTGCTGATCCTTCAAATCAGCTATAACAGAATTGGTAAGCTCAGAATAAGACTGAGAGTAGGTAGCAATCCTCAAATCGTACAAGGAGGAAGTATTAAAGGCCATACCGATAAGGAAA
>JAWABC010000074.1:2816-4293 GCA_038884815.1 Candidatus Nanoarchaeia archaeon
TTCTTAATCATAGCAAACAACCTTGCAACAACAGAAAACCTTAAACCAGAACCAGCATCCATCTGGTCAAGTTTTGGAACTGTATCATCATAAACTTCTTTTGGTAAGGGCTTTATTGCTGGTTTTGGTTTTGCTTTAACCTTATGTTCAGGCTTCTCATTAGGAATACCTTTGTAAGCCCTGTAAGCCCTTTTCAAACCATCAAACATTTTATTACCTCTTCGTCAGCCTTTCAAAAACCTCTTCTAGAGTTGGCTTGTTGACAGAAACGTCAACAAGATGCTCCCTAGACTGTTCGATAACGTGAAGTATTCTATGTAAAACCCTTTCTGCCTTGGGCGTGTAAACAATCATCTTATGCTCTTTGATGTCAATGCTGTCAATGTCAATCTTCCTAAGCCTATGGGCAAGCTTCTCATAATTACCTGGAGATGATTGTAAGTGGATTTCCTCATTCTTGTAATAACGACCTTTGAGATGATCTGGTGTTCCTGTTTCTATAATCTTACCGTTATGCAGAATAGCTATCTTTGTACAAATAGCTTCGATCTCTGTCAACAAATGAGAAGTAATAACGATGGTAGTGCCACGCTCATTAATTTTCTTTATTAACAACAATATATCCTTCCTAAGCATAGGATCCAAGTCTTCGGTAGGCTCGTCAAGAATCAAAACTTTTGGATCATGGATTAAAGCACAAGCAATATCAAGACGACGCTGCATCCCCTTAGAAAGATTCTCAGCAATCACATCTTTTGATTGATACAAACCAACCAGCTTCAACAAGCCTTCAGACCTACGATTAATATCAACCTGAGCCATGCCATACATCTTACCAAAATAATTAAGGTTTTCCTTCACAGATAACTTAGTATAAAAGGAACCGTCCTGAGTTGCAAAGCCAAAAGTCTTCCTTATGTTCTGTTTATCCCTAACTATGTCATGGGACTGGTAAAAGATGTGGCCTGAAGTGGGATTAAGAAAACCTATCAACAAGTTAAGAAGAGTTGTCTTACCAGAACCACTAACACCAATTATGCCAAAACGCTCACCATACCCAATCTCCAAGTTTACAGAGTTTAGAACAATCTTATCACCAAACTTTTTTGTGATGTTTTGAAACTGAATGAACGGAAGATGAGCCATATGAACGAAAAAAGACTTTTTAACCTTATTAAACATTTACTAAAATTAGTAAGTGGTAACAAAGTTATTTATATTCGGCAAAATTAGTTCTTACAAAAAAGGAGGGTGATTTTATGGCAACAACAGAAGTGTGGGTTATCACAGGTTTAGGAATTCTATCAGCAATAATCGCAGGATACCTGCTTATAGTTAGAATTCTACCAAAAATAAAAAATGCAATGGACCTTGCAATAAA
Organism: Candidatus Nanoarchaeia archaeon; assembly: GCA_038884815.1. Classification (GTDB taxonomy): domain Archaea; phylum Nanobdellota; class Nanobdellia; order SCGC-AAA011-G17; family VGLX01; genus JAWABC01. The sequence goes on from JAWABC010000074.1 coordinate 4,198, forward strand.
AGATAACGTCGTAACAGAAGGCCTCATGGTGATATTCTTCATATACATAGGACTGTTCGTGCTAAGGAAGATATTAGAAGTGCTGAACACAACAAA
>JAWABC010000075.1:0-4248 GCA_038884815.1 Candidatus Nanoarchaeia archaeon
TGAGTGAATTTTTCTGTATAACCAACTTGGTTAGCTTTCTTCATCTTATAAATGTAAGTAAGTAGGAATTCGCAGAAGAACTTCTTCTCTATAGTAGCCAAAGAGTTCAGCTCGAATATCACCTTTTTATCCAAAAGCTCCTCTATGGTTAAGCCGAATCTACCCTTGTGATTTATTGCTTCTCCAAAAGGACCAAAAGTCAAAACGTGAGCTATCCTCAACGCAGAGGTGACCCACTCTGATTCACGACCCCTCTTCTTAATGCCCTTCGCTCTTTCCTCCAACCTGTCCTTTATCTGGAACCATGTTGGATAATTACCAGAGCCCTCATAAACACCGAAGTCCCTGAAAGCCTCGTCCAATGTCTCAGACAGAAGCTTATGAACACCATAACTGGCAAAAAAGGATTCAGTTATAAGGTCACACAATGTGTTAAGCCACTCCTTTGGAGAGACCCCTTTTGGAGGCCTGTTTATGTTAAACTTAAAAAGGTTGCTAACCCCCTCATTACCGACGGTAAAAAGCATTATCTCTTTATCAATCAGCAAGAGCGGCCTGAAACTTTTCTTCCAATCAAAAATCATGAAAGGCTTTCCTTTCTCAATAAAGTTGTACACGACGTGATAAGCAAAGTTGGTCTTACCAGAACCAGTCATACCAGAAATGCACATATGCCTAACCCAGTCCTGCTCACGCAAACAGAACGGGTAAAGCCTTTTGTCAGCATAGCTAACAAAAGAAAGTGGATACTCCCCACTCACCATTTCCTTGTGGGGAGGCTCCAGAAGGATCTTATCGGATAGCAAACTTTCGCTAAGGTATTTGTGGTATAGAGCGTTAAGAGCCTGCTCTATCTCAGACTTGGCCTCGTGAGAATCGGCCATACGGTACTTCAAGTACAGCTCATCGATCCTCTTACCGAAAACAGGTCTGAGCTTCTTACAAATTTCCTCAACTGTTAAAAAATCCATCTTCATTCCCTCAAAATATCATCAAACATAGACGCCCTAGCGTCCTTCTCCCTCAGCTCTCTAATCCTTTCCCTCAATTCCCTCTTGAGATCAGCAATGTCACGCCACTTGTTGACCTTCTCCTGGATTTTAACCTCATCAATCTCAACCTGCTTCTGCCTCATCATAAGCTGCTCCCTAGTGTTGGTAGAGTCAGCCAAGGCAGTGATGAAGTTGTTAATATCCATCTTAACCTGGTCAACATCACGGAGAATTTCCTTATGCAGAGCTTCCCTCTGAACAATCAAAGCCTGAATGTCAGCGATTAAGTCTTTTATAGACTCTATCTTTTCGCCTTGCAATGCCTTGAAAAGGGCATCCCTCTGAGTATTAAAGTCCCTAAGCTTTTCAGCTACAGGAACCTTAGGCGTTTCCGCCTTGTCTTCCTTTGCAATTTCCCCCATGAATCCTTTTTTCAAGTTTTTCATTTTTATAACCACTTTGTAATAGTAAATTATGTGTTTTTATATAGTATACCCCCTTTATATACTTTTCGGTTTTTCATGGTATTACATGGTTTTCCACGTTTTTCCGTAGGCAAAACAAGTAAACTAATGAATATAAAAATTTGATTATGATGCAACATACAAACCGTTTGCTCTCATAACTTTATAGTTTGAATGAAGCTCCTTCCCTATGTACTCACGTAACATCCTCATTGCCTTGTCAACATCAAGCCTGTAACCATCAAGGTCTATAATGCCATTCTGAGCCATGCTTTCTAGCCTAGGACGCAAAGCTTCAACATCCTCAGCAGTCTTTATGTTCCTGAGCAATGACTCCTTGCCATTATTGATCCAGCCGTTAAGCAGTTGGGTACACGATTTCATTTTTACCACCTTTTAGTTTTCTGTAAAGAGCTAACATAACTTCTTTCATTTCAAGAGTATCATAAAACTGGTTTTCCAGCACTAAAGTCCTTAATTTATCACCTTTTGATTTAGAGTTGGCTATATCAGACTTGAGCTCTGTAAGTGTTTTTTCAAGCCCATCCAAACACTCGTAAAGTTTGTATTCATCCATTTTAAACACCCCATTATAATACTACTATATAGTAGTAAATTAATGATTTTGTTATTTATAAGCCTTTCGGAAACCAAAAACAGCAAAAAGCAAAAAAAAATGCCAAAAAACCAAAACCTTTATAAATAAAAGAAATGTGAAGGAATACAATTACACTCAAAAAGAGTAATATTAAGGGGGATCTTAATATGGCAAAACAAAAACCACACATAAACATAGTTTTCGTTGGTCACGTAGACCACGGCAAATCTACCACAGTAGGTAGACTTATTTATGACGCTGGAGGCATTGACGAGCAGACAATGAGAAAGTTGAAAGAAACTGCTCAACAATACGGAAAGGCAGGCTTCGAGTTCGCGTTCATCATGGACCAGCTGAAAGAAGAAAGAGAAAGAGGACTCACAATAGACTTAATGCACAGAAAATTCGTAACAGACAAGTACGAATACACAATAATTGATGCTCCAGGACACAAAGACTTCGTCAAAAACATGATCACAGGAGCAAGCCAGGCAGACGTAGCCTTCCTCGTAGTAGCTGCCGGAGAAGGAGTCATGGAACAAACAAAAGAGCATGCGTGGCTGTGCAAAACATTAGGAGTGCAACAACTAGGAGTACTAATAAACAAGATGGACACCATTGGGTATGATGAAGCAAAATACAACAAGGTAAAAACCGAAGTGAGCAACCTGCTAAAAAGCATAGGCTACAAGATTGACCAAATACCATTCATACCAGTAGCATCATTAAAAGGAGACAACGTAGTCAAAAAGTCAGAAAACATGCCATGGTACAAAGGACCAACACTAAGAGAACAGCTTGACTTGTTCAAAGAACCTGAAAAACCAGTAAACCTGCCATTAAGGCTGCCAATACAAGACGTTTACAACATAACCGGAATTGGTGTTGTGCCGGTAGGAAGGGTAGAAACTGGAGTCATGAAAGTTGGTGACAAAGTAATAATTGTACCGGCAAGAGAAGGCAGAGGAGTGACAGGAGAAGTCAAATCTATAGAAATGCACCACGAACAAATACCAGAAGCAATTCCAGGAGACAACGTCGGATTCAACATAAGAGGGATTGGCAAGAAAGACATAGCAAGAGGAGACGTTCTAGGACACGTGGACAACCCACCAATCGTGGCATCAGAGTTCACAGCACAAATCGTTGTATTAAACCACCCGACTGTTGTAACCGCAGGATACACACCAGTGTTCCACGTGCACACAGCACAGGTAGCATGCCAGATAACATCCATAGAAAAACAACTGGACGCTGCAACAGGAGCAGTCATAAAAGAAAACCCGGACTTCATAAAGAACGGGGACGCTGCAATCGTTAAGATAAAACCAACCAAGCCATTGGTTATTGAAAAATACAAGGACATACCACAAATGGCAAGGTTCGCTGTAAGAGACGCAGGATCAACAGTTGCAGCAGGAATGTGCATCGACCTTGTGAAGAAACCACTATAAATTTTTCTTCACCCTTTTTTATTGATTTTTTAATGACAAGTTTTATAAACCCAACAAGGATTAGAAGATAAAATGCCAAAAGCAAGAATAAAGTTAGCGAGCACGGAAATAGACAAGCTGAACGAAATATGCGGCTCTATAAAAGAAATAGCAGAAAAAACAAAGGTAAAAATGTCAGGACCAATACCACTCCCAACACAAAGGCTTAAAATAACAACAAGAAAAAGCCCTTGCGGCGATGGAAAGGCAAGCTTCGACAACTTCCAGATGAGGATACACAAAAGGTTAATTGATTTGGGCGTTGATGAAAGGGCTTTGAGGCTCATAATGAGAGTGCCTATACCAGAAGGTGTATCCATAGAAATAGAGATGAAGGACTAATTCTAAAAACTTATTAAGAAACAAGGTTTATTATTCACAATGAAAAAGAAAGTAGAATACGAAAAAGTGACAATAACATGCGCTGTGTGCGGCAAGAAAATGAGAATGATAAAGCATAAGAGCTTGGATTTCAAAGGAATGCTCTGCCAGAAATGTTCTATGCATACAGAAAAAGCAGACAACGATTAAGTTTATAAAAAGAGAACAAGACTTATTCCTTACTGCCGAGGTCGCATAACCTGGTATTGCGCCAGATGATATGAATAGTATCAGGCGAACCTGGAAAGCTGGTTTCCGCTTAGGATGTCTGGGTTCAAATCCCAGCCTCGGCGTCGATTCTTTTGGTTAGGATCCCTACT
>JAWABC010000076.1:0-4231 GCA_038884815.1 Candidatus Nanoarchaeia archaeon
AATGTCCGGCGGCTGAATGTCCTCGAATAGGTCCAGATTGTACAGGCGCTCTATGTCCCGTTGAAGTACCTTGTATATCCTGCAGGCCCCCCTCCTATATAACAATTTAAAGCAGAGTTATCTCCGATTCTGCCAGAGCTGGTTGATTGGCTTTGGAGGACTCCGTCCCTATATGTCTTGATTTGGTTTGAGTCTAATCCACTGTCAAAGGTTGCAACTAGATGATGCCAGTTGCCCGGGTCTACTGCACCAAGATATGTCCATGTCCAGCCTGTAATTTCTGTGTTGAGTTCAAAGTTGTAAGGTCCGGCGTTTTGTTCTTGGTAGATGTACCATGCACCGCCTCCCTTTCCTGCTATAGACCTCCAGTCACTAGCGCCTCCAACAGAAGTGGCTCTCACCCATACTTCTACTGTAACGTTGTCGGTTATGTTCAGACTGCTTCCAGTTCCGCAATCTATGTAATCTCCATCACCGTCAAATAGCCATCCTCCATTCTGTTTTCCATTGGTAACATAACCATGTGTTTCTGTGCCGTTGGTGTAGAATGTTCCATCATTGTTTGATTTGCTGATATCTTTTATGTAAGTGTCATTCTCACCTATTGTAGTTAACTTCTCAAAGTTCATCATCAAAACTAAATCATCATCATATATTGTGTAGTTTGTTTCATTCCAGTTCCATATGAATTTGCCTAACGATGTTTCTGTTATGGTTATGTTTGTTTCTGTGCTTGTGTTGAGTGTTATGGTTTGGTCTGCTGGTGTAGGTTCTACGAATTCTATGTCTGGTGCACTTGTTTCATCTTGTGTTACAAAGTCGCTTCCAGTAAAGCCTGATTGTGTCTTTTCTAATGTTGAGTTTTCATCACTCGTGTTAATTTCTATGGGGTTTGGTTTTGTTACCACAAGGTAGCTTATATTTGTTTCATTATTTTCTGTTTGGTTTCCTTCGCTTGTATTGTTTTCAGTGATTGTTATATCCTGGTCTGCTGTTAGATTTTCAATGGTCAAATTTTCTGATTCTGAGATATTAGGTTCTTGTGCTAATATCATCGGCGTAGTGAGCATTAGCCCGATGCAGTAGAAGATGGTTATGGCTTTAGCTAGCCATGCTAATTCACGCTTCACCTTTTTTGCTATCTCTTTTTTATCAATCATTCTAGGTCTGTTACCGCCTCCTCCGGGTTTTTTAAGGTGTAAATCCTTTTTCTAGAGTCTTCTGGATGCAATTTTATCGTTAACCAACCATTTTTTCTTAACTCAGAGAGTATTATGCTGACTAATGCCTGGTTTTTTTCTTTGAGAATTTTTCTTGCTTCCTCAAAAGCGAAGTCTTTCTTTTTGAATGTTCTCCAGAGTATAGAATACTTCCTCATCACCCATTTCGGTAGGGGTTTTGTTATTCGGAATCACCTAAGTAAATAACTTTTATAAAATACTATCTAATTAATATATAAACATATCGCTTATTTAATCATAGACGTTAAGCGAAAGATTTATATACAAGACGTATATACTCAAGGTATACACATGACAGACGTTTTTGATAACATCATGATTTGTAGTTCTTGTAAGAGGAAAACAGTTAAAGAGGAAACCGTAAAAGATGGTTTCAGAATCAGGGTTTGGCGCTGCCCTTCATGCAACCAGGTATGGCATCATCCGGGTGACATGCAGGAATATCAGAAATTCAAAGAACTTAAGAGCAGGGATTTCGCGGTTAAGCTCAGGATGGTTGGCAACAGCTATACAATTTCTATTCCTAAAGAGATAATTATGTTTCATGAGCTTCAAAGGGATGAGCTTGTCAGGCTCGCTTTGGAGGATCGTGACCGCATAGTATTATATTTTTCAAGAATGGCAAAGTTTATTAACAAGGGGGAGGGTTGAGTTTTTTATGGCAGAAATTAAGCCTGAAGTTAAGTTGAAGGTTATGGAAGCGCTTCAAGAGGAAGCATACAAAGGTATTGTTAGGATAGATTCTGAGACTATGCATGCTATTGGCGTTCGTCAAGGCGGCGTGGTTGAGATAGAAGGGGAAAAAAAGACAGTAGGTCTTGTTGACCGTGCTTATCCCACCGATGTTGGTCAGGCAATAATTCGTATGGATGGTATTCTTAGAAGGAATGCCAGGACTGGTATTGGTGAGATGGTCAAGGTTAGGAGGGCTGATGTCAAGGAAGCAAAATCAGTTACGATTGCTCCAGCACAGAAAGGTGTTACGATTCAGGCGGACCCTGTTGTTTTTAAGCGTGGCTTGCTTGGCAGAGCTGTTGTTAAGGGTGACCAGGTTGCTCTTGGCGGTGCTCGTTCAAGGAGAAGGGCCATGGAAGGTTCTCCATTTGAGGAAATTTTTGAAGCTTTTGAGCAGGGCTTCATGGGTCCTTTTGGTTTGGGTGGTTTGAAGTTTATAGTTGTTGATACAAATCCAAAACAGGCTGTCATAATCACAGAAAACACAACAATTAATTTGAGTCCGAAGGCTGTTGAGGTTGCGGAAGAAAAGGTTATTGATGTTACATATGAAGATATTGGCGGCCTTGATGAGGAATTAAAAAAAGTCAGGGAACTGGTCGAGACCCCATTAAGGCATCCTGAACTTTTCCAGAAATTGGGTATCGAACCTCCTGCAGGTATTTTGTTGTACGGACCACCCGGTTCTGGTAAGACTCTTTTGGCAAAAGCAGTAGCCAATGAGTCAGAAGCAAATTTCATTTTATTAAACGGACCTGAGGTGATGAACAAGTTTTATGGTGAATCTGAAAGGAAAGTCAGAGAATTATTTGAGGAGGCAGAAAAAAACGCTCCATCAATAATTTTCATAGATGAGATTGATGCCATCGCTCCAAAAAGGGAAGAAGTCCATGGTGAAGTGGAAAGGAGGGTTGTCTCTCAACTCCTTACTATGATGGATGGTTTAAAGTCTCGTAGCAGGGTTGTTGTTATCGGTGCAACTAACAGACCTAATGCCATAGACCCTGCCTTGAGAAGGCCGGGAAGATTTGACCGTGAAATACAGATTGGTGTTCCTGACAAGAAGGCAAGGCTGGAAATTTTAAAAATCCATACCCGTAACATGCCCCTGGCTAAGGATGTTAAGCTTGAGGAGTTTGCTGAGATAACTCATGGCTTTGTTGGTGCTGACTTGTCGGCATTGGCAAAAGAAGCAGCGATGAATGTTTTGAGGAAGGTTCTTCAGACAGTTCATTTAAGAGAGAAGGAACCTATCCCTCAGGAAGTTTTGGATAAGATTGTTATTGAGGCAAAAGATTTCAAAGAAGCCCTCAAAACAGTAAGGCCCTCTGCAATGAGAGAAGTTTTGATTGAAACCCCTAATGTTGGGTGGGCTGATATTGGTGGTCTTGGTGAGTTAAAGCAGGAATTAAAAGAAGCTGTTGAGTGGCCCATCAAGAATCCGGATGCCTTCAAGAGGTTAGGCATAAGGCCTCCTAGGGGTATTTTGCTGTATGGTCCTCCTGGTACTGGGAAAACGTTGCTTGCTAAGGCTGTGGCAAAGGAGTCTGAGGCTAACTTCATTTATGTCAAGGGGCCTTCTTTGCTTAACATGTGGGTTGGTGAAACAGAGAAAGGGGTTAGGCAGGTTTTTGAAAGGGCTAGACAGACCGCTCCAACAATAATATTTTTTGATGAGATAGATGCTATTGCGCCAAAACGTGGGTGGGAGGTTGGCACTAAGGTTACAGAAAGGATTGTAAACACTTTGCTTGCAGAGATGGATGGGCTTGAGGACTTGCATGACGTGGTTGTTATAGGTGCTACTAACAGGCCTGACATCATAGACCCTGCTTTGTTAAGGCCGGGCAGGTTTGATAGGTTATTGCTTACTTCTCCTCCTGATGAGAAGTCAAGGGTTGAGATATTTAAGATTCACACAAGGAAGATGCCACTTGCTAAAGACGTTAAGCTTGAAGAGCTTGCTAAGAAGACTGATGGCTATGCAGGTTCTGACATAGAGGCTGTCTGCAGAGAGGCTGGTATGATCGCTTTGAGGGAAGATATAAAGGCTAAGGAAGTTAAGAAAAAGCATTTTGATAAGGCTTTGGATAAGGTTAAGGCTTCAATACCAAAAGACACCATGGAAAAGTACAAGGCTATAGAAGACGAGTACTTGAGAAGTGCTAAGGCCTCATTACAGAGAGAAAAACAAAGCTACTTTGGTTAAATCTTTGTTGTTATTTTTGGTTTTTCGCCTACTATCACTGTGTGTT
>JAWABC010000077.1:0-4205 GCA_038884815.1 Candidatus Nanoarchaeia archaeon
AACCATGGGAGATACAGAGCTGTGCCTAATGTACTACAAGCCATCAGATATTATAAGCTTCTACAACGAGATAATAGCAAGAATTTACGAGCAAGTGTTTAGTGGATATTACCTTGGAAAAACACATTACCAAGGTTGGTACGACCAAGAAAAAAGCACACTAGGAAAATCGTTGGAATACATGACAAACACATTCAAAAGAATAAATTTAACACCCGAACAACAAAAAATATCCAAAAATGCAGAAGAAGCTTATATTAAATTAAATGAAGAAGCTCTGATAAGTCTGCTCGAAAAAACGATACAGGTTGGGGGTATAACCTTTAAAGGTCTGATGGAGGACATACAAGATGATAAATTTGCAAAAACACTAACAGTAGCTTCAATAACAATGAGCAAAGAAGACTTCAAAACTCTCATAGATGTCTATAACAAGAGGGGAAAAGAAGCAGTTAAACAACTGTTAAGCCAACAACTAAATGAGTTTGAAGAGAAAAGAACAATTGGGAATATGGGGGAGACCGATTTGGTGATGGCATACTTAATGAAATTTAATCTTACTGAACAAGAAGCAGCCTACGTGCTAAAACAGTTAAATCGTAAGGGATTTGATGATGTGATACGCAGCAGAGAAAAAATTAAGCACATAGAAAAGATAAAACAACAAAACCTGGAAAAGCTTATTGAGCAGTTCAAACCATACGAAAAAATAATAACAAAAGGTTTATAATAAAAAAACACAAAAAAAGAAATGATGAAATTAAGAAATATCCTGCTTACCATATCATCGGTGGTGTTCTTAGACCAAATAACAAAAGCAGCGTTCACAAACAAGCAATATTTATTAATGGGGTATCCTATAATTAGCTACACTGAGAATACTGGAGCAGCATTCAGCATACTCGAAGGGTGGAAATGGCTCTTAATATCCGTAGCTATTGCATCATTAATAGTACTAGCCTACTATACAACAAGAATAAGAGAAACAGAAAAAGTACTACAAATAAACATAGGAATGCTTATGGGCGGGATGATAGGCAATTTATCTGATAGAATTATACTAGGCTATGTGAGGGATTTCATAAACATAAAGTACTGGCCGACGTTCAACATAGCTGACTCGGCAATGTTCATATCGATTATTCTGCTAGTAGTATACTTCATAAAAAACAAGTAAGATGGACAAAGACATTCTAGAAATATATAATATATTACTGGAGAAGTTTGGTAATCAGGGATGGTGGCCTGTAACCGACAAGAGGAACAGGCAGTTTGAGATAGTGGTGGGAGCGATACTAACACAAAACACCTCATGGAAGAATGTGGAAAAAGCAATAAAAAAACTTAAAGAGAACAACATGCTCACAAAACAAGCAATTATTAATACTGATACAAAACAATTGGCCAAACTTATAAGAAGCTCAGGATACTACAAACAAAAAGCGAAAAAACTGAGAGAATTCGCAAATTTCAAAAAAGAAATAACAAGAGAAAATTTGCTATCGATATGGGGGATAGGAGATGAGACTGCTGACTCAATACTTCTATATGCATATAACGAACCTTATTTTGTTATTGATGCTTACACAAAAAGGATATTTCAAAGACTGGGCTACAAACAAAGCACTTACAAAGAATTACAGGAACTATTCACAAAAAACTTACCTAAGGACATAAAGATATACAAAGAGTATCACGCACTCTTAGTAAGACTAGCGAAAGAAAACTGCAAAAAAATACCAGAATGCAAAACATGTGTTCTCAGAAAAAAATGTAGCTATATGCTATGAGGGATTTTTATCACAGTACCTTCGGGGATTATATCCGCTCTTAATGCAGGATTAACTTTCCTTAGAATTTCCTCATTCACCTTAAAAACTTTAGCTAATTGCTTGAAGGTTGTGTTCTTCTTAATTATATGCTCGTCAAAAATCATTTTAGAGAAAAGAGGTTTCTGCTCAACTTTCAAATTATAAAAATCGGCATTGGAAAAAATCTTCATCCTAGCAAGGACTTGAATAACGTACCACCTCGACTCCAATGGGAGTCTTTGATCTTTAATTAAGTCTTTGGAGCTTAGGATAATGTCCAGGTTATCTGCCACGTTAGTGGGACCCCAGTTGTAAGCGATAAGCCCTGCTATGACGTCGCCAAAACGGTCGATACATTTTTTCATATAGCTAGCTGAACCTATTATTGATTTTGGGTCAAAACGCTCGTCAATGTGGTGGTTTACTTTAAGATCAGATTCTATTGCTGCAAGCTTCATCATCCCACCAAGTCCTGTAGCGCCCTTGTTGGAAATGGCATTAGCATTTCCCCTTGACTCCATAGCTAAGTAGGCTTTGATAAAGTTAACACCAAGACCTGTCTCCTTACAGGCTTCATGTATGTAATCTTCAAAAGCTGATAAATTCGAGAGGCAGTACTCGAGCTCCCTCTTCCACTCTTCAGAATTAACTAACTCTTCTACTTTTTTATCAATATAACTGTTAATGTTCTTTGGATTAACATATGTTAGAGCAACATTAAGTCTATCCTCCAGTTTTGTCCTCCTCTCAATCCTCACCGGGCTTGCTAAACCCTCATTAATTTTAGCATTAGAAACATGGGTATTAGAAGGAAACAAGGTTGTACTAACAAGAAGGGGGACGATGATTGCACACTTCTTCAATGAACCGTCAGAATAAAGTTTATTTAAAACCTTTACAAGCCCGTTACGCCTATAAGACGAACACCCGTTAGAATCACCTAAGTTCATCTCCCCAAAAGGTATATAAATGGTAAAAGTGTAACTTGATAGTAATATCATATATATAAATCTTTTGGTGATACAAAACCTAATCTAATAAGGCCTTAATCCTTCTGCTTTTAGGTATAAAATTCAAGAATTTTCCCTTAACAAACTTACCTGACCCAAAAAACTCATTGCCATACCTAACAAGCTTAATCCCCATTAAGTTTGAATCATTAGTTAAATCATTACCTTTAACCCACTCGACTGCCTCTTTCTTTGACAAATCTATTACGTTTTTCTTAGCTAAAGGCCCAATTATTTGTGAGCCTTCAATGCTAAGCCTCAACTCATTATTTTCAAACTTTCCAAAATACATGCCAACAGAGTTAATCCTTAAATTTTGTTTACTAAAACTAGCAAAATCTTTACTTATAATATACAACTTACCATCCTTACCCTCCAAAAATATAAAATCAAGCTTCAAATTTTTTATAGAATAGTAATCCTCAATAAGTTTTATTATTTTCTTAGTTTCTTTATTGTTTAGAACTCTGATTTCCATCATTATTTTTATTAGACAGTTTGATTTTTAAACTTTTGGCACTGACAGAATTTATATTTTTTTTATAAACATCATAAAGAATTAAGTCATCTACAGTCTGGGCAAATATTAGTTGTCTCAACCTCTCACTTGCTTTAATATCTTCAGGCGAAGGCATGTGACTATCGATACTCAATAGATGTATATGACCTAATCCAACATACTTGCCCTTAAACTTTAAAAAATTTTTCCAATAAAAATCCTTCAAGCTAGTGGCATCTTCAACTATCCTGGTGTCGGTGCAATCAAGATAAAGATCTACAATAGTCCTACCAATGTTTTTTCTTAAAAATTGAGCTTTCTCTCTTTTCAAATTATTATTCTGATTTATCATAGAATCAGCATCTTTGAACATAGAAATAAGCTTATCATAAAGCTTATCAGGTATATTAGTTATCTTTTTATAATGGGCCGTGTTACTTTTAACAAAGTCCATAACAAAACTTGGGTTATCCCTGTTCTTCAACAGCATCCTGGCATTCCTTTCATTAAAGGTTTTCCTTTCATAAAAAATCAAAAAAGGTTTACCTGCCTTATCATAATCTAAGGTTATGTGAAGAGGTATTTCCGTAAATACATTCTCCCTATCCTTAACAATCAACTCCTCAAGTCTGCTAATGGTTGAAGGATGTTGGAAAGCAGACTTTAATTCATCAAAACTAACCTGATCAACATTATTCTTGTAAGCATACTCATGAACCGTTTCATAATAAAGGGTTATTGGCAGTGAAATAAATGAGTGCAAATTATCATAAATATGTTTATTAAATTCAAAGAAAACCTCCCCAGAAGGTCTTTCCTGCTTATGGCCTTTATAAATAGAATAACTAGCGATCCCAGCCTCTATCCAAGCCAAAGTAAGGGGGA
>JAWABC010000078.1:0-4189 GCA_038884815.1 Candidatus Nanoarchaeia archaeon
AGTTTTTCTCCCTCTTTTACAAAACCTCCTGGTAACGTTTCCCCTCCGGGGGTGAAGTTGTCGTTGTTGGACCTTTTAACTATTAAAACCTTGTTTTTGTCCAGAATGAGCGCTTTTGTTACGACAAGGAAAGTCATTTTTCTTTTATTTTATTGTTAGTTTGGTTTAAAATTGTTTCCATACATCATCTTTTGATGTTTTTTAAGTATATTTATGGTTTTTTCATTGAGCCTCATCTCTTCTATTACATTGTAATTGAATTTTGTTGATGAGTAATTATCGAGTATTTTTATTATAGAATGGTTGTTTTCCTTACTTGTTTTTTCGTATCCTTTTTCAAAGTTGCTTCTTATGCTGTTTAGCAGTTCTATCCTGAATTCTATTCCGTACTGTTTATCATTCCTTAAAAAATTTCTGAATTTTTCTATCCTTCTTTTTTTGTAGCTTTCTTGGCTGAGGTATCCTTGCAAATATTTTTTTTCTATGTCCGGTGTCCTTATCTGTGCCTGGAAGCATTCTCCCTTTATTCGGATATTTATGTCTAAAGATTTGTAGCTTATTTTTTTGTCCAAGGTGTCAAAAATCCTGAAGTATGGTTTCATGCCTTCTTCCATCATTTCATCAAACAGTTTGTAACATTCGTCTAAGTTGTCTACGAGGAATAGGAATCCGATGAGGTCGTTGACCCTGTTGAGGTCTTCTGATCTCATGTAGAGCATCTTGAAGAGGGAGCTATCTAGTGTTTTGATTCTTTGTTTTGTTTCCTTTATCCTTTTGAATTTTGAGGTCTCCTTTTGTATTATCGTAATTGATTTTTCTGCTGTTTCTTTTACGGGTTTGAATTTGGTGTCTAGTTTGAGTTCTTCTATTATGGGTGTTAGGTCTTCTGTCTTTTTTATGTTTAGAAGTATCTCTTCAATGTTAAGCTGCATTTTTCATGACTTTTGGTATACTATACACTCTTTTGCTGAACAGTTTTCTTTTTGTAGGATCTCTCCATCCATCTTCTACCCTGTATATGTAGAAGTTGTTTTTAATTCCACTTACCTTGTGTGTTCCTTCGAAGAGTTTTGTTGGCAGCTCTATTTCTATACCTTCATCCAGAAGCAGCCTGTGTCCTATTGTGTACGTTACGAAGTATCCTTTTTCTGTTTTGTATACTGCGGGTGTGAAGCAGGATTCTATGTTCTCCTTTATGGTTCCATGTAGCATTTTATTGCCCTTGAATACGAAGTTGTAGTCTTCCATCATTGAATTCTCATCATCGTTTAGTATGAAGTGCGGGTCTATTATGTTGCCTTCTATATGGAATAGTCTGTGGTGTACTCTTCCGTATTTTATGACTTGGTGTTCTTTTTTCTTGGTGAGTTGTTTTATTATCTTTGCAGCCTTTGTGCATTTATTTCTTCCATATATCACTATGTCCATGTCTGAAATTTCTGTTCGTCCTCCGTAAAGGGATGAGCCCATAATGCCCATGTCTTCTTTTTTTACTTTAAGGATTTTTGCTATTTTTTCCACCAGCGTTTCTGTTTTTTTGTTCAGCCTCTTCATGACTTCTCTTGGGTCTATCACTCGTTTTACATCTTCTTGGTTTACCTTGAAAACCTTTCCTAATAAATAGTCTGTACTTAGGTATTTTATTGATTTGCTCTTTGCTGCCCTTTCGAAGTATTCTTTTGGCGAATAGTAATGTAGTATGTGTGTTAGTTTGAAATAGTCAAGTTCTCCAATCTTCTTCTTGAATGCTGGGTCGTCTCCTTCTTGAAATGGCACGTATTGAAGGTAGCAGTTGTAAGAATCAGGAGGATGCGTATAGCCTAAGGTGAACAGGAATTCTCTGTCCTTTGTTTCTATGACTAAGGAGTCTTTTTTCATCGCTTTTTATTTTCATACCAGATTTATATTTATTTAGTTACCACTATACAATAGCGAAAGATTTATATAGGGTTTTTGTCCTCGGTTTTGTATGAAATTAACTCTGAAAGATAAGCCTGGTTTCAAGCAGTTTTTGGTCAAAATTTGTTTGCTTTTAGCCAGTATTTTATTGTTGCCTTTAATTACTTATCCTATTCTTGAGATGGGTCGTTTTCCTCATGCTTTTCCAAAGGATTTTTTCCTTGTTGACATCGGTATGGCTATAATATTCTTTGCAATAGCATTGGTTTTGATATCAAAGGATAAGTTGTTTAGGCTTAAGAAGTATGATTATGATGTTAGGCAGGGAATTGTTTTTGGGATTTTAGCTTTGGCTTCCCTTGCTGTTTACCTTTATTCAAGGATAGTTATTAGCCATAATTATGATTATTATGCTTACCAGAATTATGCTCTTGGACTTGTTTTTAACTTAGCACCTTTGTTGTTTTTTGCCTTGTTTTCAATCCTTGCTGTGTTTAACGTTAGGTTTGTTAGGGATTTTGTTTCTGATTTCAAAAAGGAACTTTCTATTGTTTCTATCATGATTGTCCTTTATTATTCCTTTAACATTTTTGTTAGGCGTAGTTGGTTTTTTTTGGGTGATTTTGTTGCAAGGAGCGTTGCTTTTTTGCTTGGTTTGAGTTTTGATGATGTTGTTCTTGTTGATAAAGGCTATAATTTTAATCTTGGTGCTTCTGGCTTTATTGCTAGTATTGGTGATCTTTGCTCTGGCATTGATTCTATTGGCTTGTTCACTGCTCTTTTTGTTTTGATTTTAGCTTACGACTGGAAATTGCTTAACAAAAAAAGGATGTTTTTTGTTGGTGTTATTGGTGTTATTGGTGCTGTTTTTGTTAATATTTTAAGAGTTTATCTTCTTTATCTTGCTGGAATTTTTGTTTCTGCAGAGTTTGCTGTTGGCTTGTTCCATTCCAACATTGGCATGATTCTTTTTATCATTTATTTTGTTGTTTTTTGGCTTGTTTTTTACAGGTGGGTGAAGAATGAGAAGGTTAATTGAGAAGCATAAAGAATTGTTTAATGAGTCATTGTACAGGAACAGCATTTATCTTATGCTAAGTTCTGTGATTATGGCTGGTCTTGGGTTCTTTTTTTGGACTATTAACGCTAGGTTGTTTAGTCCTCATGATGTTGGTTTGGCCACAACTCTTATTTCTGCAGCCACTTTGCTTGTTTCCATATCTGGTTTGGGGTTGGGTATGGCTTTGATTAGGTTTTTGCCCTCTTCTAAGAGAAAGAGTCATAAGATTAATAGCTGTTTGACTGTTGCCTTGCTATTTTCAATCATAGTTTCCACTATTTTCCTTTTGGGTATTAAAGTGTTTTCTCCTGGTCTTGCTTTTGTTCAGAAGAACCTTTATCATAGCATTTTGTTTATTGTGTTTACTGGCTCATTTTTGTTGTTCACCATGGTTGAAAGTGTTTTCCTTGCTTATCGTGATGCTCAGTACATTGTTGTTAAGAACACTGTTTTTAGCATTATTAAGTTAGTCTTGCCTATGCTTTTGATAGGTTTTGGTTCTTTCGGCATTTTTGGTAGCTGGGGTATTGCTGCTTTGTTGGCTTTTGTTTATTCTGTGGTTGTTCTTGTTAGGAAATTTTACTATGAACCTAAACCTGTTATTTATGATTCCATTATTAAGAGGATTGGTTCTTATTCTTTTGGTAATTATGTTGCTGGTTTTCTTGGCAGTGCTCCTACTTTGTTGTTGCCTATCATCATTACTAATAAGCTTGGTGCTGAGATGACTGCTTATTATTACATACCTATGATGATTGCTGGTTTGTTGTTTGTTATTCCCACTGCCGTTTCTCAGTCTTTGTTTGCTGAGGGCTCTTCTAATAAAGATTTGAAGGTTAGTTTGAGGAAGAGCGTTAAATTGATTGCTTTACTCTTAATTCCTGCTGTTGTTGCTGTTATCGTTTTTGGTAAATACTTATTAGGCTTTTTCGGTTCTAGTTACTCTGCTAATGGTTATTACTTACTATTAGTACTCGCTGTTACTGGTTTTTTTGTTGCTTTAAAATCTATTTATACCTCGATCCTTAATATAAAGAAAAAAATATTAAAATTAGTTTTAATTAATTTAATTATTAGTTCTATTATCATCGGACTTACTTTATATTTTCTAGAAGATGGCTTATTAGGGGTTGGGTTTGCTTATTTAATTGGCCAGAGTGTTATTGTTTTATTACTATTATTATTTAGAAATTGGTGGTCACATAAAGTTTAGCTTTATTATTGCTATAA
>JAWABC010000079.1:0-4062 GCA_038884815.1 Candidatus Nanoarchaeia archaeon
AGTTATTGTGAACTCTGTTGAATTTGATAATCCTCCCGTGTCAACAACGGAAATCGCTACAAGAACGCTTCCTGAAGCATTAGCTTGTGAGGTGAAAGTTGCAATTCCAGTAGTGTTTATTATGTGAAGAGTCAAAATGCTCGTATCATTGACTGTCCAGTTATACGTCAAGCTTGAGTCAGCGTCCTCAGCATCAGAAACGTTGTCTTGCAAGTTTATGTTCAAAACACCAAAGTCCTCATCAAGGCTGAAATCATAGATAAGTTCGAAGTTTGGTATCGTGTTGACAGCAATTGTTATGTTTCTTGTTTCCGAGCTTCCTTCGTTGTTTTCTGCATCTGTACAATTAATGCTCCACTTGTATTCTCCGTTTGGCAAGTATGTTGTTAGGTTCTGTGTGGTTTCCTTTGTTATGTTCCCTGAATAAGTAAGGTTTATTTCTTCGTTTATTATCATGCTACAATTATCAATGTCGGAATTATCGCTTACGTTGTAGGTAAAGTCTATTACATTTGTAGTTGTGTTTATTTCATTGTTTTCTGGCATTTCAAGGTTTATAGTAGGCGGCGTTGTGTCTAATGTTAGTACTGTAAGTACTTCCTCGGCCTCTATCGTAATCCAGTAATATGTGCTGTTGACTTTTATAGTATAGTTTCCATCTGTTATTGGTGAAGGCAGTTCATAAGTGTAGTTTCCCAAGCTGTTCGTTTTTAGGGTTGATTCCATGAAGGTATCAGTATGTTCTGGATCCGGATTTGTTGTGTTTTCTTCCACTCCTTCGTTTCTCCCTGCAAATCCATTCAATGTGAGGTAGTCTAGTCTTATTCTTCCATAGCTTCCATTTCCTCCGTCTCCTCCCATCCCTATTTCTGTGCCATTTGAGACTGAGTAACCGCCGTTTGCACCTTCAGCTATCAATGTTGAATCTGTAGTTGTATCATCTAAGAAGAGGTTTTCTGCCTTTAGGTATATCAGGCCACCACTTCCTCCTCCGCCTCCGGCACCATACCAAGGTATAAATCCTACTGGGCCGCTACCATTATAGCCTGATTCCCCGTTAGCTTCTATTACTCCATTAACAATTATGTTTTTTCCAATTATGTAAACTGCTCCACTTCCATTTCCCCCTCTACCGCTATACATACCTGCCATATTTCCAGCATCTCCTTCAGCGCCACCTCCACCTCCTGATCCTAACATTAGCAGTTGGCTGTCTTCCCTCCCTATTATATTTCCAGCTTTGCCTCCAGTACCACCCAGTATTGTTTCTCCATCTGTTCCTTTTCCTCCATAACTTCCTCCTCCTCCGCCACCAGCACCGCCAGTACCTCCTGCGGGGTCAAGTTTGCCAGCTCCTCCTCCACCGTAATTAGGTTGTTGGGAATCTGGGACTCCTAAACCCATGATGGATTCTCCTGGGTCACTCTTGTATCCTCCGGTTAGGAATCCACTTGTTCCATTTAACCCCCCTCTGAATCCTCTTGCGCTTACGTTGATTGATGCTCCTTCTTGGATTGTAAGTGTGTCATTTACCTTGAATACCACAATTCCTCCTTCGTATCCGTTCCATGATGGTGCTGTAACGCTTCCTGTTATTGTTAGGTTCTCATAGTTAGGTACGCTGATAATCTGTGTTACATAATTAGCTGTTACATTATTATTGAATACACCAGTGGAGTATTCGTTTAGTAATCCTGTTGGGAAGCTGATTTGTGTTCCATTATCAACAGTTATATTCCTTATGAACTCGTATGTGCCTGGTTCGGTTGTGGTTGTGTTGCCTTGCATCTGTACTATAAGTATTTCATCGCCGTTCGAGAACCCTGTTGTGTCATTGACTATCAGGATTGTGTCTCCTGCTGTTGCGTTTTGCTCAAGGTGTGTGTATTCGTTAATGACTGTTTCAGTTGATGATATCGTTACAACTCCATCACTTCCGTCTCCTAAAATGTAATTGCATGTCAAGCAGACTTCGTCTATGTAAAGGAATACGTCTTGGTATGTTAGGTTGTTGAAGTCTGTTAGGTTGGCTGTGCCTGCAACATCAGTAGATCCAGTTCCATACAAAATGTTGGGGTTAAGTGTTATGCTTATGTTCGCATCTAGTACCTTTATCGTTCTTGTTTCGCTTGCTCCTATGTTGTTGCTGTTATCAGTGCAATTTACGCTCCAGTTGTATGCTCCGTTTGGCAAGTACGCTGTTAAGTTTTGTCCTGCTGTGTCATTAAGCATGTTAGTGTCTGTGACGTTTATTTGGTTCTGGATTATTAGTGTGCAGTTTGCTATTTCCCTATCTTCTGAGAAGTTGTAGGTGAAGTCTATTGTTTTGCTGGTTATATTTCTTGCTCCTGCTTTTGGCATTTCAAGGTTTATAGTAGGTGCTACAATGTCATTGAATGTTACTGTAATTGTTCTAGTTTCAGAATTTCCTATGTTGTTGCTCTCATCAGTGCAGTTTACGCTCCAGTTGTATGTAGCATCGGGTAGGTAAGTTGTAAGGTTGTTTGTTGTTTCTTTGCTTATGTTAGTTGAATCTGAAATGTTGATTTGGTTGTTTATTATTAAGCTGCAGTTGATCACATCAGAAGCATCGCTCACGTTGTAAGTGAAGTCTATTGTGTTGGTTGTTATGTTTGTTGTGTTGTCTTCTGGTAACTCCAGGTTGACAATTGGTGGTGTTGATTCGGCAGAGATGTAGTCCACGCTTAGGTTTCTTGTTTCAGAACTTCCTATGTTGTTGGAAGAATCAGTGCAGTTAATGCTCCACAAGTAATCGGCATTTGGTAGGTATACTGTAAAGTTCTGTCCGGGCGTGTCTTTTTGCATGGTTGTGTCTGTCATATTTATCTCCTCGTTGATTATTAATGTGCAGTTATCCAGTGAACTTGCATCGCTCACGTTGTAAGTGAAATCAATGGAGTTTGTCGTTGTGTTTGTGGCATTGTCTTCAGGTAATTCAAGATTTATAAGTGGCGGGTTATTATCTGCTACGATTTCTTCAACTATTTCAACGTTTCTTGTTTCAGTCATGTTTTCATTATTATCCATATCTGTTGCTTTTGCATAGTAAGTGTAGTTGCCTAGGCTAAGATTTGATTGGTTGGTGTAGAACGCCCACTTGTCAACATCATACTTGTAAAGGGTTGAGTAATAGTGTTGTTGTATCTCTTCTTGGCTTAGGCTTCTGTTGTATATCCTTACTTCATCTAAGGTTCCTTTGAAACCATAATTCCCTGCTATTTGTTCTTTCCATTCTCCTAAAACTAGTGGGAATGAACCTGTATAACCGTTTCCTGTGTAGGGATCACTTCCTTTTAACTCCCCATTAAGGTATATCTTCATTCCTTGAGTGCCCCACACAGCTGCTATGTGTTCCCATTCTTCCTCATCTATCCCTCCGTTTATTGTTACGGTGTGCCATGAACCATCAAAAATGCTTAATGTCCCACTACCGTTATTAGAAACAGTAACCCACCGTGCTATATTTTCTATTGTATACGACTTTGATATCACAGCGCTACTTGAGCTGTTTGTGTTCGATCTTTTTACCCAAAAGATGAATGTACCTGATGTGTCCTCTGCTTCATTAACGTCTCCGAAATCTATGTAATCATCTACCCCGTCAAATGAATACCCACCGAAGAACTTCCCGTCGCTTGTCCATGTTGTTCCATTTTCCACAGTTCCGTTGTTGCCATATCTTGAAATATCCACAACATAAGTGTCATTCTCTCCAAGTGCTGAGTTGTTTTCGAAGTTCAGCATGAGCGCTAAGTCGCCATCGTATATGCTGTAGTTTGTTCCGTTCCAATCCCATATGAATGTGGTTAGGTTTTCCATCCATGTTATGCTTATGTTGACTTCTATGCTTGTGTTGGTTGTCTGTGTTAGGTCTGGTGGTGTGGGCTCAACAAACGCTATTTCAAAGGGAATTATTACTTCTGGTGGTATTATGTCTATTGTTATGTTTCTTGTTTCACTTGCTCCTATGTTGTTGCTGTTATCAGTGCAATTTATGCTCCAGTTGTACTCACCATTGTTTAGGTTTAGTGTGAAGTTTTG
>JAWABC010000080.1:0-3829 GCA_038884815.1 Candidatus Nanoarchaeia archaeon
TTTGGCAGTGCGTAGTAAGGAACATAAGCAAAATATCAGGCATACTATTAATAATAGACTGCATAGGGATAATAAGCAACAACCAAAGGTATTTGGAAAGGGTGAGCAAAACAAAGGTCATTGAAATGAGGTTCACACTATGAACGACGGAAAAACAAAGTTTTGGTATGCTTTAATGATAATAGCAATACTATGGCTAGTAAGCTTCGCACTATCGAACCTCTTAGATTTTGAAAACAGAGTGGTGGGAAACAAAATAGTTATCATACCAATAAAAGGTGTATTGACGTCTGACGGTGATGCTTTGAGCTTCATAGAGAAAACAACCACCTCATCAAGGACTATAGTAAACTTCATACAACAAGCCGAAACCGATAGTAGTGTTAAAGGAATAATACTTGAAATAAACTCGCCAGGCGGAACAGTTATGGGAAGTAAAGAAATAGCAGATGCAGTTAAAAAAACAAAGAAACCAACAATTGCTGTAATAAGAGAGGTTGGGGCGTCAGGAGGTTACTGGGTGGCTTCAGCAGCTGATAAAGTAATAGCAGATCCTTTGTCAATAACAGGAAGTATAGGAGTAACAAGCTCCTACCTTGAATTCACAGGTTTAATGGAAAAATACGGAGTAACATACGAGGAGCTTTCAACAGGCAAATACAAAGAAAGCGGCAGCCCATTCAAAGAATTAACACCAGAAGAAAGGGCAAGGATACAAAAACAGCTTGAAAAAATACAATCATACTTCATAGAAGAGGTAAGAGCAAACAGGAACCTCGACCAGAAAACAATAACAGAAATAAAGGAAGCAGGCATATACCTAGGGGAGGAGGCCTACCAACTTAATATGGTAGACCTGCTTGGTGGGATGGATACTGCGATAAACCTAACAAAAGAGATGGCTAACATAACAGAAGCAAAAATAGTGAGATATGAGGAAGAAAAGGGGCTGTTTGACATTTTAGGAATACTATCAGCGGAATCATTTTATTATATGGGAAGAGGTATAGGTGCTGAAATAACGTCAAAACAAAGAACACAAGGGATAATGGAGATTAGGTCATGATTAAAAAACCCTGGGAAGACACCCTAAGGCATCTTCCTGGGGAAAAAAGAGGTGATATGTTTTATGGTATATAACTACTATATAAATCTTTCGGTATGTGCCTATTTTAGAGTGGTTACAAATTACGCTTGAATGAATAAGGGGGAAAAAATGGCAAGGATAATAAAAATGCGAGACCTAAAGGAAAAGGAGTTGGTTAAATACATAAGAGAAGGAAAAATCATAGTTTACCCAACGGACACAGTGTATGGTATTGGTTGTGACGCAAAGAACTCCGCATCTATACAAAAAATAAGAGAGATAAAGAACAGGACAGACAAACCGTTCTCAATCATAGCACCAAGCAAAAAATGGGTCTATGAGAATTTTGAGATAAGCAACAAAAACTACATAGAAAAACTACCCGGACCTTACACCTACATACTAAAAACAAAGAAGGAAGGAATAGTTTCTAGACACGCGAGTAATGGTATTACGATAGGCGTAAGAATACCAGACCACAAAATAACAAGGTACATACAAAAGGCCAACACACCCTTCATAACAACAAGCGTAAACTTAGCAGGAGAAGAGCCTGTAAATGACATAAGAAAGATACCCAGAAGAATAGAAAGACATGTTGACTTGATAATAGATGACGGGCCTTTAAGCAACCACGTTTCTGTCCTCATAGACTTAACAGGAGAAATACCGAGAATAATAAAGAGGGTATAATAACAATATTTAAATATAAGGTTAGCTTTTTAATTCATAAATAAATCGAGGTGGCCTTATGAAAAAGCTAATTATAGCGACGATAATAATCCTTAGTTCTATGCTAGTTCTAGCCCAAGAAATTAGCGTAAAACACGCAGCAATAACTGATAAGGTTTACCCTGGAGAGACAGCAAAGTTCAGACTAATGATAACCAACTATGGTATGGATGATACCTTCACAATAAGCAAAGATCCATTGGGTTATGCACCGTTCTCACCTTACTTCAAAGACATAATGATTAACCCAAACATAATTACAATAGCAAGCCAAGACACAGAAGAGGCTATAGTAGAAGTAGGAATTTTAGATAACGTAGAACCAGGAAGAAACTACAAAACCATCATAAAAATAAAGGCAAGAACAACTGATAGAAAAATAGATTATCCTTTAGCCATCAACGTTATGCCCCCAGAAAATCCTGTGACCGTTGAATTAACGTTTCCAGAAGCGGTAATGCCAGGCAAGGAATACTCATACAAGCTAAAGTTAAAGAACACAGCAAACATGATACTTGCACCTGTAAGCACATACGTAACAACAAACTTTTTCACAAAAGACTTCAAAGACAAAAGACTTTATGCATACCAAGAAATGTATTTAACTGAAGACGGAAGCGAAGAAATAAAATTCAAACTCAAACCAGATGAAAAACCAGGAAAGCAAACAGTAAGCGTGACTGTATACAAAGGAGAGAAATTAATAGGCAAGATAACAAAGGCATTTGAGGTCGTATCAAACCCTGATGTTGAAGAAAAGATAGCCACAGAATCAGCATTTCTAGTTAGAACGATAAGGGTAAGCAAAACAAACAAAGGAAACATAGTAACCACAGAAAGATACGAATTCCCCATATCAAAGCTTACAAGGACGCTCACAAAATTCGACCCAGAACCTATAGTTGGTGAGGAAAAAGTAGAATGGATACTTGACATACCCCCAGGAGAGACAAGAACAATAACCATAACAACAAATTACAAACCACTATTCTACGGGATAATAGCACTGATACTAATCATAATAATGGTTGTTTGGAAAATAAAAAGGTCGATAAGCATAACCAAGCATGTGGTAAAGGTGAGAGGAAGAAAAGGAGAAGTCCTCGGAATGAAAATACTGCTACATGTCAAAAACAAAACAGGACAAAAAATAACAGACATAAGAGTTATTGATATACTACCAAGCCTGCTAAAAACAGGACAAGAATTCGGCACATTAAAACCGATGCAGATACAAAAAGGTGAAAAGAGCTCCAGACTAATATGGAACATAGAAGGGTTGGAAGCTGGAGAAGAAAGACTCATATCTTATAAAGTAGAACCCAACCTGCAGGTATTCGGTACAATACTTCTACCACCAGCACTTTTAAGATTCAAAAAGAAAGGAAAAGTAATAGACAAAAAATCAAACAGAGTAGTGGTTTATTCAGAAGGAAGAAAAGACATAGAGGAAGATTAGCTTAACTACGCACAACCGAGCCAGCACAAGGAAATCTTAAAGGTTCTTCATTTATTGGTAAAATCTTCTTATAGAATTGTATGGAAAGATAAATCACAGGTGGCTGAACCAAGTAAGCATCCTTGTCATATAAATCAGTTTGCGGCCATTTCTCAAAATAAAAGTCTGGCTCTAAATGATGCTTTCTTAACTTTTCCAAGCTTCTACTCAGTAAATCATCTCTTTCCCTCTCATCAAAATGAACTATGCCCTTACCCATCGTTCTTTTTTCAAGCTCAGCAACGTATATTAGCTTACATAACCATTTCTTACCATCCTTTGAATTGATTATGCAAGTATCATCAACAGAGTTAATCCGTTCAGGCATACCCTTTTTTGAGGACAACAAGAATATAAGCATTTCTGTAATAAAACAGAAATGTTTTTAAACAAAATTAGCACATTTTTCTTTACCCACCTTAGCTCAATGGTAGAGCACTCGGCTGTAGCATACTATCCGACCGCGTCTTGAAAAGGACTAGGCATGAAAAATAGTTAGCCGATACCGAGAT
>JAWABC010000081.1:0-3805 GCA_038884815.1 Candidatus Nanoarchaeia archaeon
ATAGGGTTTATATTGGACATGTATGGCAACGTTGGTATAAACACCAAAACGCCTTCTAATAGGTTGCACGTTGTTGGTGACATCAATACCACTGGTACACTCATACTTAATGAAACTAACTGTGGAATTCTAAGCACCACTGCTGATGGTTTGATTGTTTGTGGTACTGATGGTGGTGGTATGGATTACACAAATGTTGCTATGACAAATCAGAGTAACACATTCACGGCAGGTCAATCTATAAGCAACACATCAGATGTAGAAGATATATTGTTCAACATTAGTAGTGGTGGAACCGATTTAATTTATAATGCTACATACAAAGGCAGAGTTGGTATAGGTACGGCTGCTCCAACCGAAAAATTGGAGGTGGCTGGTGCAATTAGGCTGAGCGATAAAGACAGATGTGCTGTAGATTGGTACGGTTCTAATGGAACTGTTATTGACTTTTGTGGGGGGGGTACTCGTATAGTAGCGGCAACTGAAGGTGGCTCAGACGCTGCTAACATCCGTTTCTATACCGACACATCGGGTGCTGGTGGTATTTCTGAGGCTATGCGGATAACGGCAGACAATTTAGTGGGGATAGGCACTTCTAACCCTAGCAGCATGTTGCATATCGTTAATCCAAATGCCGGACAAACAAGGTTAAGAATTGAAGAGCATGGTGCATCAGATGATGCTGCTGCCGTCGACTTTTATGAAGACACAAATTTCAAAGCTATTGTCCAATATTTATCTACGAACCACTCAATAGGTCAACCACGAGCTGGAAATCTAGAGTTGATAACTTTTGCCGGAGAAGACATAGCAATAAGGCCAAACGATAACAATGATATACAAACAGTTTTCAGCTCAACAGGTAACGTTACTATAGGCGCTTCTGGCGGCACATTTGAAGACTTAATTGTTTATGGTAACCTATACTTGGATGGTACCACTGTCACCTTCAGTCCATTCGTAATCCAGTCTGCTGATGACCAGCCAATACCAATATGTATGAAAAACAAAGCTGGTGTATGGGTTGGTTGCATGCCCGATGAGAATAATTTTTTGGTGTGTGCTCCTAATGACGAGTGTGATAAGAAACTCATAAGGATCGAAGCGGTTAGAAGTCTAATGGGTCAAGGCTACAACGGCAGTCAGATAGATGAAAGGGTCAAGGAGCTTATGGAAGCTGCTGAAGATAAAGATGTTGAAAAGATAAAATCCAAGGCAGAGAATCTTGGCATAGAGTTGAGCGATGAGTTAAGGAAAAGTCTTGAAAGTGGTGAAACCGATGTTATTAGAGTGAATGCAGTAGATAGTGTTGAACACTCTATGAAGGGGTCTGAACTGATGGGTGATCAAAATGTTACAGAGATGCAGCAAGAGCTTGCCTCACTAAAAGAAGAGTTGGCTCTTCTCAAGGAGGAGATAAATAACATGAAGAACCAAACCGTGGAAAGTACTAATATCCAAAAAGGGACAACTGTTGAGGTTGTAGAAGAGAACATAACTTCAGGCACTGCTCAGAATGAAAGTGAAGAAAAGCGAAATACGAGTAACTTTTCAATTATAGGTGCTGCTGGCACTCTTGTCAATAATGTTTTGATGGTCCTTATGTTAATATAATCATGGTGGAAAATGCTAAAACATTCTTTTTTCTTTATTTTTGTATCTTTAATATTTACAATTCCAGTTTTTGCTGACTTGACATGTCAAATAACTACTTCTTGCCCTGCTGGCAGCACCGCTCTCCTTTATTTGAAGAATGATACTGGTGGTTTTGATAACGCCCATGCCGAGCTTCCTTCTGCTGCCTCATACCCAAATGTTTTGTGCTGCAGTTCAGCCTCTTCTATAAACTCCAGCTGTGGGACTATTTTTCTAGAGCTCTCTGATACTTCTAATGCTCATGTACAAGATCCTTCTTATGTAGGTGCTGACTATTCTTATGATGCTTGTATCTCTTCTAATGGAACACTTTCTTGCTCTGTTTACGCTTCTGGCTGTCCTACCGGTAAAACTTGCTTGGTTAGCATTGCTTCTGATGGCACTTCTAACCTTACTAATGCCCATGTCGGTTCTTGTAACGAATATGACACAGATGTTTGTTGTTCGATAAACTCTCTTCCAAGTATAGTTGTTTTGTATGACCCTACAAATGGTAATGTCTCGGATAACTCCACTCCGACTTTTGTCTGGTATAATGCAACAGATGCTGATAGTCCTTCTTTGTCTTATCATTTGCAGGTTGATGAAGTTGAGTCAGGATTTTCCAGCCCAGTAGTGGATGTTTCTGCTATTCCTGAAGGCTCTTCTTTTACCTCATACACGATTAACGATTCGCTCTCTTTTGATGTGAATTATTCTTGGCGTGTTCGTGCTTATGACGGTGTAGACTATGGTGATTGGAGCGATTCTTGGACTTTTACGATTCCTTCTCCTGCAGTTCCTCCTGAAGAAGGGGGTGGTGAGGATAAGGATTTTGAGGTTAAGCCTTCTAAGCTTAAGGTTAACATCAGGGTGGGTGAAACAAAAGTTGTGAAGCTTATTGTAAAAAATACTGGTCGTGATGGTTTGGACTTCACAATTATCTTAAAAAATCTTGAAGGCGTGACTGTTGACCCAGAATCTTTCTCTCTTAGTTATGATGATGAACAAGTTGTTACCTTGACTTTTGATGCTGAACAATACGAACCAGGTACTTACGAAGGGGAAATAATAATCAAGGGAGATAATTTAGAAAAGCATATCGGTGTTAGCATAAAGGTTTTGCCTAAAATACCTTCTGGTGGGAAATCTGGCATAGAAATAGTTCCCGAATCTGGTAAGCCACCAATAATAATGATACCTTCGCCTGTTGCTTTTACTTTAACGACTTCTGAATTTGTACTTTTAGTAGCTTCAGCAGTTGTCTTACTTTTTGTTTTGTTATTATTAATTAAAAAAAGAGTTAAGAAAAAATTTAGGAAGTGATTATTTCTTTTCTAAGAATACCGTATAGCCGCAACTTCCGCAGGTCTGTCTGTTTTTGTGCTTTGCTAAAAAAACGCCTGCTCCGCATCTCGGGCATATCGGCTCTCTTGTAATGGAGTCTCCGCTGACTTTGTACTTAGTGTATTTCTTGCTTGGCTTCTTGTTTTTTACTTCTTTCTTTGGCATCTTACACCTTTTCTTCCTTTTTCTCTTGTTTTGCTTCTTTCTTTTTTGCTTTCTTTTTTATCTCTTCTATCCTTTTTAGGTCTTCTTGGTTTTTGTACACATGCGCTATAACTTTTGACTTTGCCTTGCCGTATTTCTGGTATATGTGTCTTATCGCTATTACCTCTTCATTTATTTTTAGATTTTCTGCTATTAATTTTTTTATCTCTTTTTCTGAAGGCGTTTTTTGTTTTTCATTGTCCACTTCAAAGCTTATCCTTCTCCTTTTCAGCAGTGGTGCTTCTTTTTCTTCTATCAGCGTTAGTTTCATCTTACCTTTATCACGTATTCGCCTGGTTGTGTTATGTTTATTTTTTTTGCTATTTCAGACTTGTTTGCATCTATTATGTTTATTCTTCCTTGCCAGTTTTCTGTGAAATCGGTACCTTTGCATATTGGGCACTCGTTTCCTTTCACAAATATTTTGCATTTTTTGCATACTTTTTTTGTCATTTTACTTCTTTCCTTTCTTCTCCTTCTTTGGTTGTTTTTCTTGTCTTTCTTTCTTCTTTAAATCTTCCTCTATCCATTTTAGGTTGCCTAGTGATGGCTGTCTCATGGTTAAACCTATTTTTGGGTTTGTTGGTTCCTTGTAACTTACTGCTATTACCCTCGCCCT
>JAWABC010000082.1:0-3705 GCA_038884815.1 Candidatus Nanoarchaeia archaeon
AGTGCCATCACTTTGTACTCAACTTTTGATTTTTCTCCTGGCCCAAGTCTTGGTATTTTCTTTTCTTCTATAGATCCTAGCGTTACGAATGAGTCTGGTAAATTTAGGTCTATGGTTACATCTTTAACCATTGCTTTGTCCATGTTTTGTACATCTATGCTTACCTCTGCTGTTCCGCCTTGTGGTATTTTGTCAGGTTCGGTGTTTACAATAAGCGACAGTATTGGTGATATCATCTGCACCCTTATTATTATTTTCTTAGTGAGGTAGTTCGCCTCATATGCACCACCCATGTATATCCTAAGTTCCAGCTCACTGTCTGCTGATAAAGCTTTGTCATCTACTTTTATATTTTCAAACTTTATAACTGACGACTGCCTTCTCCCAAGCTTTCCTATTGTTATAACGTTGCCTGTTTCTTTAGAAAAAGGATAACTATCAACAAGTTCAACCCTGACATTTTCAGCATCTTCATCTGCTATGTTATCAACCCTCAACCACAAAGTGAAGTATTCTCCAGGTTCAACTGGGTAAGGTTCATACTTAAGCTCTGCTACCTGGACTATTGGTGAGGTTATGGTATATGATGTTGTTTTGCTCTCATCGCTGGAAGGTAAGGTTTCTGCATTAACAAAAAAGACACTTAAGATTAAAACCAAAATTACTATCACTCTTTTCATTTGTACGCCTCTTTTAGTAATGCACCATCGGCTTTTATTCCTTGGCATAGCCCGTCTTTAAGGAAACATACCCTATGTGCATATTTTGTTAGGTAAGCCTCGTGTGTTATCATTATTATCGTTTTCCCCTCTTTATTAAGTTTTTCCATTATGCTCATTATCTCAACGCCTGTCTTTGAGTCTAGGTTTCCTGTTGGTTCGTCAGCTAGAATTACTTCAGGGTCGTTGATTAATGCTCTTGCTATTGCCACTCTTTGTCTTTCCCCTCCAGAAAGCTGTGCTGGTTTGAAATTTACTCTATGCCCAAGCCCTACTTTTTCAAGAAGTTCTTTTGCTTTCTTTATTCTCTGTTCTCTTGGAACTCGCTGGAATGTCATAGGTAACGCAACATTTTCTAATGCTGAAAGGCTTGGTATTAAGTTGAAGGTCTGAAAAACATATCCTATTTTTCTTCCTCTTATCTGTGCGAGATGTGACTCATCAAGTTTTGATATGTCTTGTCCGTCCAAAAGTATTGTTCCTCTGGTGGGTGTGTCTAAACATCCTATGGCATTCAGTAAAGTTGACTTTCCAGAACCACTAGGGCCCAAAACCACCAAGAACTCTCCTCTTCTTATGTCCATGTCGACGCCCCTCAAAGCAGGGACTTCAACAGAGTCCATCTTGTATATCTTCCAAACATCTCTCAACTCAATAATACTTTTTCCTCTTTTGCTCTCTTTTTTCACGATAATATTTTAATTCTTAGCACTTTTAAATTTTTTGATTAATAAAATGATTTAGAAAAAATAAATTTATTCTGTTTTTGGTTGTTGAGCTGGTGGTTCCCCCCTGAATACCTGTGCGAATGATGGTGTCACAACAATCCAGTCTTCTGAGAATCCTGCTATGTCACCATTGATTGCATCGCAAGTTTTCTTTAACTTGTTTACAGCTCTTTTCAGCTCTATTATATCCTTATCCTTCAGAGGTCTTATGTTCACTAAAGCAATGGTGTAACCTTCTCTTAAAGCATCCAGTGTTGTTTTTACGTCTTCGAATTCTTTTATCACGAAAGGTCTTATTATTATCTTTGCTTTTTGTGTTTTTCCTAGCTTTTCCGTGTCTATTTCGAGGTAGTCTTCCCCGAATTCGTCAGGATACTCATCGTCGAAACTTGTGCCCCTAAGTATTTTCTCCTTAATCTTGTAGAATGTCTCTCTCATCGTGTCGACCTCCGTTTTGTTGTTTTGTTATGTATTGACACAGATATATAAAGATTTCTATGATTTATATTTTATATAGTACTCTCTAATAGGCTTACCACTTGCCATATCTGTGTTCTTGTGTAGGTTGGCAGGTTTGTTTCATCTGAAGCTGCTTCTAGTTCCTCTATCGCTTTGCTGGCCTTTACGCCTGGAAGTGTTCCGTCTTCAGATAGCACGTCTATTGCTGTTTTTATTCTGCATCTTATGTTTTTTGGTACGCTGTAATCCTCCTCTATCTGGCATAGGAGTTGTATCACATCTTGCATCATTTCAGTCATTGGCTACACCTCCCTTTTGTTTGAGCTTTTTCATTACCTCGCCTTGTATTTGTGCTGCTTCTTCCTTAATCTTTTTTTCTTGTTTTTCTAAATTTTTTATCCTTAATTCTACTACTTCTTTTTTTGCCTGAAGATCATCTTTCAATTCCTTTTTGTTTGCAGCTACCATGATCGGTCCTACTATCTTGTAAGTCTCTTCTTTAGTTTTTTCCAACTCCTTGAGGGCATTTTCTATTTCAAATAGTTGTGTTTGAAATGCCTGCTTCTGCATCAGTATGTTTTGTATGTTCTGCTCCATGAGCTGCAGCTGCCCTATTTTTTCCTCTGTTTCTTTGCTTACCTGCATTTTTACCTCGCCTTTATCTTTGCCTCTGCTGACCTTTGCTTGTACAGCACTCTACTTCCACATTTTGGACACCTGACTTTCTTCCTAAGGTACTCCATCTTTACTATGTTGTCACAATCAAAGCATTTGTATGATTTCATGTTTACACCTCGTAAGCTCTTCCGGTAAATTTTGTGTTGCAGCTTCTGCACTGCCATATCCCCTTAGAAACCCTTTTTACTCTTGGCTTTCTGCAGTAAGGACACTTATGCCATCCTTTCTGTTTTTTTTCAATGTCTATTACTTTTTGTCTTACTTTCTTACCGTATCGTGTGCCGAATCTCCCTGCTGTGAATACTTTCTTTGTTGCCATTTTGGTTTTGATGGGGCTGCCCGGACTTTCATTTTTAGGGCTTGCCCCTTAGTATAATTTTGAACCGGGGTTGTCAGGTCCCAAACCTGAAGTGCTGAACCAAGCTACACCACAGCCCCATAGCGTTAATAACCTAATTTTTGGGGTTTATAAAACTTATTCCTTAGCCTCTTTTTTCTCGCCTTCGGCAGCTTGGGCTGGGATTGCTGCCGCTTCTTTTCTTCTTTCAAGTTCTTTCTTGGCTTTATCCTGTAGTTCTTTTGTCATTGCTTTAAACTCTGCTGCCTTTTCAGGACTCATTTCTGTCCTTCCTTCTTTGATTTCCTTGTCGTACTTTCCTTGGTCTATCTCTTTTACTACCTCTTTTGGTTCTTTGCCCTCTATCAATACTCCCATGGATACCAACGAGCCTGCTACTGACTTAACAGCTTGTTTGAGGTCCTTTGTGAACATGTTTCCTTGTTTCATCTTTGCAACTTTAATTATTTGCTCTATTGATGCGTTCGCCACCTTTATCTTGTTTGGCTCTCCAGAACCTAATTCTATACCAATCTCCTTTTTGATAAGCTGTGATGTTGGTGGTGTTCCAACTGTGATTGTGTAAGACTTGTCTTTTTGTATTTCTATTATTACAGGGACTTTCATCCCTTTGAAGTCTGCTGTTTTCTTGTTTATCTCGGTTATTACTTGGCCGACGTTCATCTTAAGTTCGCCAAGTTTCGGTCCTAGTGGAGGTGCTGGTGTTGCCTTTCCTCCTTCTACCAGAATTTCTATCTTTTCTGCCATGTCCATACCTTCTGAA
>JAWABC010000083.1:0-746 GCA_038884815.1 Candidatus Nanoarchaeia archaeon
TATTCCTGCAACGTTAAAGTATTTCTCACTTACCTTCAACCTTGAAGCAATCGCTTTTATTGCATCACGAGTATTCCACCATTTTTTCTCAAGGATAAAGTAGGTGTAAGGACCTTCACCAAGATTGATTTTAGGAATTTCTTCTACAATAAAATCCTCAGGAATCTGCTTTATTTTGTACATAAATATGGTGGTAATAAGAAATTATTTAAAAGTATGGTTAGAAAAGTTTAAATATCAACAATTCCAAAAATAGGTTATGGCAAAAAAAGAGAGTGCAGAACTAAGTAAACTAAACATCTGGGCAAACTACTGGCTCATGCTCACCATATTGGTAGGGCTTCTAGGATTTTTCATGGGAGCAGGTAGGCATACAATACAAGGAGTGCTTTTCCTTTTGTGTTTTGCGGGCTTTTTCCTGCTAGCAGGTTACATAGCAGTAAAGTACAAAGCAATATTCAGAATAGAAAGCATACCGATAACCCAACAAAAAAAGAGACAATCAAATAGATATGTAGGTTATGCCTTCCTAATAATAGCGCTGTTCTTGATTCTTACAGCTATCAAAAACATGCTATGAAAAAAATAATAGTAATCCTAGATGGCCTAGGGGATTCGAAATACAAAGAACTAGGTGGAAAAACACCACTGGAAAAAGCAAGAACACCCAATATGGACTTCTTAGCGAGAGAGGGAAAGGTAGGCATGATGTGGCCCATAGCAAAAAACATAGCACCTGAATCAGA
>JAWABC010000083.1:779-3599 GCA_038884815.1 Candidatus Nanoarchaeia archaeon
CTACTTGGGTTCGACCCTTTTAAAACGTACACAGGGAGAGGCGTGATTGAAGCATACGGAGCCGGGATAAAAATTGAAGGTGTTGTGGCAAGGTGCAATTTCTCAGAACAAAAAAAGGGTATAATCACAAAAGTTCAAGGAGCAAATGAAAAGCAAACAAAAAGGTATGCGAAAATGCTGAGCGATGACAAAATAAAGATAATACCAACAGTGGGGTACAGGGCTGTAATGATAATAAAAACAAAAAGCTCACCAAGAGTAACAAACACACATCCAGGCTACAGGATAATAAAGAACTACTGTTCAACAGCAGTTCCGATAAAAGGAAAAAAACTTAGAGTGCTAAGGTGTAAACCATTAGAAAAAAATGCAGAAGAAACAGCAAGATTAATCAATGAATTCATGAAGAAAGTAGAAACAAAACTAAAAAACAAAACTATAATGATAAGAGGAGCAGGCAACAAACTACCAAAACTAGGAAAGCTAAAAGGAAAATGGGCTTTACTAGCGGATATGCCTGTTGAAAAAGGCATAGGCAAGCTGGTTGGTATGGAAATACTACCCAAGCATTCTAATCTAAAAAAAACATTTAATGTTATAAAAAATAATTTTAACAAATATGATGTTTTTTACATGCAAATAAAAGGACCCGATTCTTATGCACACCGAGGAGACGTTAAAGGTAAAGTTAAGGCTATAGAAAAAATAGATAGAGATTTCATTAGTAAGCTAAGAAAACTAAATGCAATAATATGCATAACAGCAGACCACTCAACAGAGTGTAAGCTGATGGCACACTCAAAGCTTCCAGTACCATTCCTAATCTACGGGAAGGGAAAGGATGACGCAAAGGCTTTTAATGAAAGAGAATGCCAAAAAGGAATTAAAATTTATGGAAGACAACTGCTAAAACTTATTTAAATCAAAGGTATACTCCTTCTTTAAGAACCTTAATTGCCCAAAGCATATCCGCAATTGTCTTATACGCCCTCAATCAAGGGAGGGTTGTAGGTAAACCTAACTATTTGGTTATCCATGAAAAATAACAATTCCAAAACACAAAAACTTTTTAACCACACAACAAATTTAGGATTAGCATGGCAGAGGTGAAAATAGTTTTCGAAACCCTCTACGAAATACTCAGGAGGGAAAAATACAAAAATGAGCTACAACAGCTCGAACCAACATTCTACGCAGACGTTGTAAAATACCTTGCAGAAAAAACAAAAACTTTAGAATTGCAGCAAAGTAAAACTAACATATTTGCTTCTGCTGAACTGCAAAAAACACAAAAAACCCTTGAAAACGTTAAAAAAATACTTAAAGAGCTATACGAAAAAAGAGAGAGCAAAATAATACAGCTAGCAAGAGTTGCTGCCATGATGGGTGAGACATCAGAACTACCAGAAATACTACCAGAAGAAAAACAACTCTTCAGGGAAATAAGAGACACGCTTGTGAAATACAAGAAAGGGATAATAGATAACGTGATAGAGCTTAAGCATCCTCATGTGGAGGAATTAGAAAAACCGAAAGAGTTAAAAACAGACAAAAAGTTAGAAACCAAATTGGTAAGGTTTTTGAACCCAACACCTAAGTTCATTGGCGATGACCTTAACGTGTACGGACCTTACGATGAAGAAGACATAGCAGCCCTACCAACAAAGGTTGCAAATGTACTAATTAAAAAGAACAGAGTGGAACCGATAAAATGAAAATACCAAAAGCGAAGAGGACTTACTGCCCGTTCTGTAAGAAACACACCGAGCATAGCATAGCCATGGCAAAGAGGGGAGGCAAGAGAGGAAGCCTCAAAAGAGGTTCCATAGCAAGAGCTATGTACAGAGGCAAAGGCAGAGGTTTTGGTAACTTAGGAAGGTACGGGTCAAAACCAACCAAACCAAAGATGTCAGGCGTGAAGTCAAGCAAAAAAATAGATTTAAGATTCAAGTGCAAGGAATGCGGCAAGACACATGTCCAAAAAGCAGGGATAAGAGCCAAGAGGACGGAGTTCAAGTAAGATGGAAGAACAACCAGAAGAAACAAAAAGCAGATTCATAAAGGTAAGATGCCCAAAATGCAAGAATGAACAAATAATATTCGGGAAAGCCTCAAGTATTGTAAAATGCCTGGTCTGCGACAAGGTTTTAAGCGAACCAACAGGCGGTAAGGGAAGAATAAAGTCAAGAATCCTTGAAGTTCTTGAATAAGGCATAGAAAACCTTAAAAATAAACCACTCAATAGACAAGTAAGATGTTCTACAAAAAACAAGGTATACCGGAAGAAGAAGAGTACGTAATCTGCACAGTCAAGAAAATATTCCCCCATTCTATTTTTGTTGATTTAGATGAGTACGAAAACAAGGAAGCAATAATCCACATATCAGAAATATCCCCAGGGAGGATAAGAAACATAAGGGATTTTGTGAAGGAAGGAAGAAAGCTGGTATGCAAAGTACTAAGGGTGGACAAGGAAAAAAATCAGATTGACCTATCACTAAGAAGAGTACCTTTATCAGTAAAAAAGCAAAAGAACGATGAGTACAAACAGGAACAAAGGGCAGAGAAAATACTGGAAGTTGTGGCTCATAAAACAAAAACAAGTATTGAAGAACTTTACAAAGAATTTGGTAAAAACATAGTTGAACAGTACGGAAACTTCAACAACTTTTTCCAGGAATACGTAGCTGGAAAAACAACATTAGAACACGCGAAAATACCGAAAAAATATCAGAAAGCATTGGAAGAAGTGGTAAAAGAAAAAATAAAACCAATAAAAATAAAAGTAGAAAAGATCATAAGTCTAACCAGCGAATCATC
>JAWABC010000084.1:0-531 GCA_038884815.1 Candidatus Nanoarchaeia archaeon
GAATCCCAATATGTGGTTTAGTAAAGCAAATCAAAAAAACGTATCAGTACTAAAAGAACTTGGTCACCATATTCTCCCCCCGTCAGAAGGATATGAAATAGCCGACATGAAATCAAGTTTTGGGAGCATGCCAGAATTCGACATAATAGCAGATTTCCTAAAGAAGATCCCCCTAAGAAAAAATTAATCTTATTCAGCCGAGGAATCTCTTGCAAACACTGATGAAAAGTACGATGTGATCGTCTTAGATGCCTTTTCAAAATATTACGTGCCTTTCATCTTATGACCTTAGAGTATTTTGAACTCCTAAAGATCAAAGATTCAACTCTCGACAGATCGGTATTATATAACAACACAGATATCCACTCTCGACTTGAATTCAATTACCTGTAAGTTTACCGCAGATTTCTATTGTTTGAAGTTTAGAATTTGGATTATGGTATCAGGTTTTATATTGTAACATTGAGATAGGCGGAAACACAAGAATCCACATATGGTTTCAACATATTTATTTAAACTCCGAGTTTAATG
>JAWABC010000084.1:541-2387 GCA_038884815.1 Candidatus Nanoarchaeia archaeon
TGAATCAAAATGAAGCTTGGTCTGAATCTCTATGCTGTAGCAGTAGCCATCAGCGGATTAATTGTATTAGGTTTGATCTTGACCAGTACTAATGAAACAAAAAATCTTGAGCAGTCTCAAATAGTTACGTTAGAACAGAGGTTTAACATGCTGAAAGACGCACAGACCAATTATTGCGCCGGCCCGCAAATGGTAGAAATAAGACAGGACGATGAAAGACTTCAGGGTTCATGCTGTTCACCGATGGCTTTTCATCGATACGAAGAGCAAGTTGAAAGTCTGAAAAAGTATTCACACATAAAACAGATACCAAAGGATCCGTATGATATTGAAGTCTCCTTGGCAAAAGAATTGCTAGGATATCAGAAAACTATCAAACTAACAGCAGATCAACAAAAAATCTACGACGATGCAATGAAAATGTCGCATGAAGGAGGTCCATGCTGTTGCAAGTGCTGGAGATGGGATGCTTTTGAAGGACTTGCAAAATATCTCATTACAGAACATAATTTCGATTCACAGCAAGTGGCAGAAGTCTGGGATCTGATAGACGGGTGTGGTGGAGAAGGACACGCTCACGTTGAAGTCGCTCCAAAATAACTTTACATTTTACAAGAAATTTTAACATTTTTCGAAATAAAATACAAAGAAATCGCTAAAGCAGCTGTTGCAGCTATCTTGAGTTCCAATCCCTGCAGCGGGAACAATGCCAAGGCTCCTCCGAGTCCAAAAATACCTAATAATGGCATAGTGCAAACTGGACAGCCGGAAGCGACTGCGCCGGTAAAGGCGCTGCATGCGCTTGAACTTGCACCTTTTCTAAATCCCAGACTTCCTGTCATTCGTTTTCTGAAAACGATCAGAGATGTGTTTATTCCAGTCAATACAGCAATGGCGGATCCCAATGCCACTGTTGTTACTGTGAACGTAATCCCGTACATTTTGATATAATCAGGCAGTGGCGTGGGGCTGAAGTAGAATGTGAGCAGCCAGAACAGAACGCCTAGTACTATGGAAATTATTGCAACAATAGCGGCATAGAATGGTTTTTTCAAAACTTCACTAAGGATGTTCATTTCGTAGCTGTTTCCTTTGTCAGAACAGAACTCTGCGTAAGGCACTCCCTGACGGTAGAGAGCATTTTATCCAATTCATGGACGAGCTTTTCCTTGTTCATGTAACCTACAATCTCTCCGACATTTCTTCCGCCGCAAAACATCTTCATTACAGGGATTCCCATGACGCCGTTTGCCTTTGCAATGTCCGGATATTTCTCCACGTCCACTTTAGCGAAGTACAGTTTTCCCTCGTAAGTTTTTGAGACTTCCTCGAACACTGGCATCAGCTTCATGCACCAAGGGCACCAAGACGCCCAGAAATCTACTATGACTGGCGTTTTTGAAGCCAGAACTTTGTCATGCCATTCATTTGAGCCGACTTCGATTGTCATATCATTACCTCAATACGGCTTGTTTTGTGATCTCTCTTGAGCAGCTCTGGTGCTCATTGCAGTAATCCTCGCACTGCTTGGCAGTCTTTGCGTCCTTGTAGCCGAAGCCGCAAGCTTCGCACAGATAGAATCGTTGACTGTCTTTTTCAACATCTTTTACCATGACATTACTACAAAATTCAAAGTATTTAAGATACAAAGTTCGTAGTCAGATAGTTACTATGAAAGATCGAAGTAATGCGATTTGCATGTGCCCGCTCGACGGGGTGATAGACACCATCGGGAAAAAATGGGGCCTGTTGATCATAAATGAGATCGGCAACCATAGTAGGCTGAGATACAATGAACTCATGTCAGAGCTGGAGGGAATCAGCCCCTCTACTCTCGCTTCAATGC
>JAWABC010000084.1:2397-3597 GCA_038884815.1 Candidatus Nanoarchaeia archaeon
GAGAAGTGTTTAGAGAAATTCCTCCAAGAGTTGAGTATTCACTTTCGGTTAGGGGAAAAGAGCTCAGAGAAGCAATAATCCCCCTTCTTAAATGGGCCACGAAAAAAGGAAACTACACAATGCACTGTGGTTGCTCGCTCCTTAAACAACACTGAAATTGTGATTGAAGTAAAGATTTCAAATCATCCAATAATTCTCTGTAATGCTTCCTCAAGATCCTTTTCAGAAAGCGGCCCAACATCTGAATACACAATTATTCCGTCGACTGATTTTGCCACTTCAAGAGTCACTTTGCATGAAGGACACCAAGTGGCTGAAAATAATAGCAAAACGTTGAAAACAGAGCTCTTCATGGCTTTACAAATGTAAAAACAATGCTAAAGTATGTAATCGAATTCATTGGATCTGTTGTATTTTAAACCAAGCAGAATTCTCATTCTGTTTCTTTCATTTTCTCTCATTTCGCAGGCGTTTGCGCAATCGATTAGTGTAGAAGATATGGTTACTTACACAAAACAAAGTGGTTTTATTCGAGAATTTGATGTTCCAATCAAGGAACTTGGCTTAAAGGGAATAACTACAGATAACAATGAGAATGCCTGGTTCTATCATTCCACAAACAAAACCAGTGCGATTTTTAGATTTGATTCAAAGGCAGAAATCTTCACTCAGTATAATGTAGGGGGAGATACGACGGTGGAAGTGCCTATCATCAATCTTGCTGGCGGCCAGCTAGTGTTTGACAA
Source organism: Candidatus Nanoarchaeia archaeon (assembly GCA_038884815.1). GTDB lineage: Archaea > Nanobdellota > Nanobdellia > SCGC-AAA011-G17 > VGLX01 > JAWABC01. The sequence continues at coordinate 3,144 of JAWABC010000084.1, forward strand.
ATCAAGAAACGTTATCTGGTTTACCGATGCCAGAACAAACTCGATTGGCAAGTTGCGTGTTAATGAAGAAAAAATCGAGCTCATTCCAATACCTACTCCAAGAGCAGGGCCCATGGGAATTATTTTATCTCCAGATCAGAAGAGCGTATGGTTTGCGGAGATTATTGGAGACAAGATAGCAAAACTCGATATCGAATCAAACAAAATCACCGAATATTCTACAGGGAAGGAGACAGGGCCTACATTATTGACTTTTGACGACAACGGAGTGCTTTGGGTAACGTCATCTTATTCAAACAATGTTTTTAGAGTGCAGCCGGGTTTACTTGATTCGATAATCTCAAGCGGAATTACTTCACTTACTTTGCCAAAACCAGATTTATTTTCACCATTTGGAATAGCTGTAGTGACTAAAGACGGCACGCAGAAAATCTTTGTGTCAGATCACGGATCA
>JAWABC010000085.1:0-3529 GCA_038884815.1 Candidatus Nanoarchaeia archaeon
AGTGTTTGTTCAAATTTCTCTGCTGCTTTTATAAGTGGTTTGTAATCGACGTCTAATCCTAAGTAATCATCGAGTATTTCTATAACTTTTGCTGCTGCTTTGCTGTCTCCTAATCCTACGTGGCTCTCTACGAATACGCATGAAACAAGGTCGGGTTCTTTAAGTAGAAGTGCCCCTGTGACTCCCATAACCATTCCTTCTTTCAAGGGCTGTAACCCAAGTTTCTCAAATATCTTTTTTTTGTTTTCAGAGTGGGTGTAATAGAAAGTTTTCATCCCTTGCTCTTCTGAGCCTATTGCTTCAAGGCTTATAAATTCTTTTGCTTTGAGCATCTTGGCTAGTTGCAGCAAAGCTCCTGATATTTTCCACTCAAGTCCCTTCACAGCACTTAAGGCATGTATTATCACAATGTTGTGTTTTTTATCATAAAATATGCCTAAAGGTTCAACTATTTTTGCGTCGTGTACAGCTGCAAGTGGCATTAACTGCTCTGACCATATCTTCCCAATTGGTTTTGCATCTAAATGTTTTATCAAGAATTCAGTTGCTATTGTACCAACAAGACCAAAACCTGGAAACCCTTCAATTATAACCGGATTTTTTGGTTTGTATGATAATATTATTTGCATTGAACTTTTAAAATCAGCAATCCTTTATATACTTTTTGTTGTTATATAATATAGGGTGTTTTTTATTTGAACTCTGAGAAAATAATAAATTGGATTAACGGTTTGAAAAATTCTGGTAAATTGGTAATCGTTGAGGGTGAGAAGGATAAGCTGGCTTTGAGCAAGTTGGGCATCAAAAATGTTGTTGCAATATCTAGGAAACCTCTGTTCAGTTTTGTTGAAGAAATATCAAAAAAACATATGGAAATTGTCATACTTACTGATTTGGATAGTGAAGGGAGGAGGTTGTATAGCACATTGAGGCGTGACTTTCAGAAAAATGGAATAAGAGTTGATAGGAAATTTAGGGAGATTTTATTTAAAGAAACCAAGATATCTCAGATTGAAGGCATTTTCAGATATTTCACTAGGAACTTTTCTGTACTTGCTGGGAAATCATTTCCTTGAATTTCTCTCTTGCCTTTTTTTCTTTCCAGTAAACTTGGTGTGAAGAAATTTTTTCAAATAATGCAATACTCATCGCGACAACATCACTTTGGTAAGGCTTCATTCCTTTTTCTTGTATTATTTTTTTTGCTTGTTCTATACATTCACCCATTAGCTTTATGTTTTCTTCCTGGGCCTTGAGCTCTTGCTCTTTTTCCTCTTCTGGTGTTAGTTCCACTTCTTCCCAAGTTTTGTAGTGGTCTTTCACCCTGGGAAAGCTCTTGCTAAATGGCATTTTTTCAAACACCCCCTTTTGGAAGAGAACTTTGTTTTTAATAAAACTTACCTTTAAGACTTACAGCAACGCCTTTATCTTTTCTATGTATTCTGCAACTTTGTTGCCATTGTCCGTAAGTTTTATCATCTTTATCCTGCCTTGCTTCACGAATTCCACAAGCTTCGCCTTCTCCATCTCTTGCAGGATCTTAACTGCGTGTGAATAAGTACAGTCCACTTCTTTTGCTAGAACGCTTCCGTACCTGTTTTTACCGCCTTTTCTGAGGGCAACCAGTATCATCGCTGGTTTCCTCCTAAAAAATACCTCAAAGATATCCTTCTTAACCATCGTATCCCCCTATCACACTCTTTCTAGGCTTCTAATTGGTTGAAAACACATAATTAAGCACATATATTTAAATGTTTGCTTTTAAAATATATATCATAAATTATGAAATAGAAAGTTTTAAAAATTGTTTATTTAAAGCTTTATCTTTGCAAAAACTTTATTAATCTTCCTTCTTTTTATCCTCTTGAAATGCTTGACATAAGATTCATAAGGGACAACAGGAAGCTGGTTGAGGAGAACATAAAAAAGAAGTTTCAAAATGATAGGATTCCTTTAGTGCATAAGCTGATAACTAATTATGAGCGCTCGTTGAAAATAAAGACAGAACTTGACGAGTTGAGGCATAAGAGGAACGTTATTTCTGAAGAGATAAACAGGCTGCAGAAAGAAAAAAAGGATTTTTCTCATAAGGTTAAGGAAGCAAAGGAGATTCCCGACAGGATTAAGGCCCTTGAGAAGGAGTTCCAAGACATAAGCGATATTAACAAACAACTTCTTGTGAAGATTCCTAACATAATGCACAAGTCTGTTCCTATAGGTAAGGATGCTTCTGAAAATAAGGTTATTAAGAAATGGGGGAAAATCCCTAAATTCAGCTTTTCAGTTAAGAATCATGTTCAGCTGGCAGAAGGATTGGGTATTGTTGACTTCGATTCTTCTGCAATAACCTCAGGTAATGGATTTTATTACCTCAAGAATGAGCTTGGCTTGCTTAACCAAGCATTGATTAGGTTCACGATAGACCACTTACTCAAGAAAAAATACACATATATAGAACCGCCTTTGATGATAAGGAGGAAAGTTGCTGAGGCTGCCGAAGACTTTGAAGCGTTTCAGAGCAAGATTTACAAGATTGAAGAGGAGGACTTGTATTTGATTCCAACAAGCGAGCATGCGATACTTGGCATGTTGGCAGGCAAAACAATACCGGAAGAAGAACTGCCTTTGAAATTTTTTGCTTACTCTATGTGTTTCAGGAAAGAAGTTGGTAGTCATGGTATAAATGAGAAAGGGCTTTGGAGAACCCACCAGTTCAATAAGGTTGAGCAGTTCATATTTTGCAAGCCTGAAGATTCTTGGAAGTATTATGATGAGTTACAGAAAAATTCAGAGGAACTTTATCAAAAGCTTAAGATTCCTTACAGGATTTTTGAGTGTTGTTCTGGGGACCTTGGTGATTGGAAGGCGAAGAGTTCTGACCTAGAAGCTTATAGGCCTACCACCGGAAAATATGAAGAGGTTGGTTCTTTAAGTAATTGCACTGACTACCAGGCTCGTGACTTGAACATAAAATGTGTTAACAGTAAGGGTGAAAAAAGAGTTTTGCACACCCTGAATAACACCGCTATGGCTACTTCTAGAGCCATGGTTGTTTTGCTTGAGAATTATCAACAAAAAGATGGTTCGATAAAAATACCAACACTCTTGCAGAAGTACATGGGTGGGATGAAGAAAATTGGTCCAGTTGAATAAGGACAGCAGCAAAGTTTGTGGGAGATGCGATGCCAGATGTTGTAGCATTATTCCTTTCTTGACACAAGAAGAAAAAAGAGAGTTAAGCCTAAACCACAACGGTGGTTGTGATAAGTTGGTTGGTAAAAGATGTTCCGTATATGATAACAGGCCCATTGACTGCAGGATTTTTCCGATAAGTATTTACAAAATTGGTAACAGCTTTTATTGGGTATTAACAAAAAATTGTCCTTTATCAAATTTTATTAATGTTGAAAAAGAGTTGGGAATCATTGAAAAGGTTTACCTACCCTCACTTAAAGATGAGCTCGAGAATTATCATAGGCATCCATGGACCGATTGGTTTAGTGATATAAAAATTATTAAGAAGATTAAA
>JAWABC010000086.1:0-3401 GCA_038884815.1 Candidatus Nanoarchaeia archaeon
AAGAGCAACACAAACAGCATTGCTGAAAGAATAACTAACGCCTTTAATCTTGCGCAGGGCATGAAAAACTGGTTTAGTACCAGCTATATCAGCACCACCAATCCTCACTATCTGCTTGAATTCTTTAGAGCCTTCCATATTAAAACAAAGAGAATAGACGAAACAATACCTTTAAAAAACTTACGCAACCGGAACATCAACAAATAAGCGGTACTTATCTTCGTTATTCAACTCCATAAGTATACGCTTAATGATGGTTTTTTCAGGGTCAGGCATGAGCTTCACACGCTGCTTAACATCCTCAAAAGAAGCGAAAGGCTTCTGCTCCCTCTGTTCAAGAATTTCCCACATGTGTTTCTTACCAATACCTGGAAGCAACTCAATCTGATGGCGTCTAGTGTTTATAGGAACTGACTCATTAAAGAACTTGATGAACCTACTTTCGTTTTTCTTAACAAGGTCATGTATAACAACATCAAGCTCACCCCTAGCGGTCTGAGTAAGCTTGTCCAGCTGCATCTTACCAAGAATATGATGAATCTTATCCCTTTTACCATCACCAATGTAAACAACCTCACCCGGTTGCAAAGAAACACCTTTCTTAGGAACTAATTCAAGCAGAACAAAATGTGCTTGGCCTATAGCTTGCGCTATCGCGGTCTTCCGATGTATCGGCCTCGGGTCGAAAGGGTAGCCGTGCGGAAGGAAATCCAAAATAATCGCGTATTCTTCCTTTGCACCTTTCATCTTTTACCCAACTACACATTTTCTTTTATCACATCAAGTATTCTCTTCAAGTCTTCTGGTTTAATGGTAATATTGTCACCAGTAAATATGATTTTCAAACTGTCAAGGTCCTGCGGAAACAAATCAATAATCTTTACTATATGACGGTCCCTAAGCCTTGGAATGTTAAGCTCAGCAATCTTCTGGGCTAACTCATCAGCCTTCTTCTTGTCCATATGAACAAAGGTGTTAAGGTATTCCAAGGTCTTAGCAGCCTTTGTACCAAGCTCTTCGTCACGCTTTTTAATAGCTCTGAGCTTCTCCTTCGTGTCAACCATACTCAAAGGAGTTTCTGAAATAATCTTCAAATCCGGCATCTTCAAACCTTCCTCAAATGAACTGGATGGACGACAAGCAACTTTTTCTTACCACCATCCATCACGCTAACTTCATAACATCTGCCACGCTTAGCCTCAATCACACCAGTCTTGGCATGAAACCTTGGGAAGTACATGGCCTTCTGAACAGCAGGCTCAGCCTTCAGGAGCACCCTATCACCAGCCTTGAACTGCTGGAAATAGTTCTTGATGGCAACCTTACCCCTACTACGAACATGCTTCTTAAACTTACTCCTTGTTTTACGTCTAAAACCCCCTACACGCTTAGCCATGACAAGTATATAACAGGATTGATTTATAAAACTTTTTATTAAGGTTGAATAGAAGATGAGAGTTTCTTAAAAACACCATCAATACCAAAAAACAGGTTAGACTCGCTTGAAGAAACATCAAAAGAACCATCCTTAAGAACGAGGTTGGCTGACAACTCACAAGAACCCGAATTGGATTTAAGGCAAATCTTAAGCTTCTCAAAATTTACACCGCTCTCAGAAATCTTCTTGGCTTCACTACCGACCATCTTCTTAACTACGACTAAAATTGCTGGGTCCAATGAATCAAAGCCCTCCAACTCTATATTGCCACCTAATAACATGGTTTAATGGAAGAGGGTGGAAATTAAAAGCTTTTCGTTTGGGAAAGTTTAAAAATTAAAAAAAAGAAAAAAATGACATGAAAAGAATAGTGCTTGACACCAACTTCGTAATAGAGGTAGCGAAAAATAAGATAGACTTAAAAAAAGAAATAGGGAGGATACTGGATTACCCCTACAAAATATTCATTGTTAAAGGTGTTGCTGAAGAACTGAACAAAATAATCAAAGAACAGAAGGGGAAAAACAAGGAGGCAGCAAAACTCGCGCTTTCAATTATAAAGGGGATAAAAAACTTAGAGACCGAAGGGAAAAGCGTTGATGAAAAACTGGCAAACCTTTCAGACAAGAACACTATAATAGCAACACAAGACAAACAACTCAAGAAAAAAATAAAGGGACAGGTAATCACGGTAAGGCAGAAAAAATACTTACAACTTTTATAAACCCTCAAGCTTGCTTCTTAACAGAGCTTCTTGCTTCCTAAGTTCACGCTCTTCTTTTGACATACGAACCCTTTCAACCTTAAGCTCAGGAACCTTGACTTTTGGGATGAGCTTCTTTGAAAGTTTAGCAAGCTTCTTACCCTCTTCTATGACCTCTTTCTTAGTGATGGGACGCTCAAGCACCACGATAGGTTCCTTAAGATGCGGGAATTCTAAACCTGGCACTTCAGAAATTTTCTTAATATGAGCGGGTGGTGCTTGCTTAAGCTTAGCCTGAAAAACCTTCAGAGGAGGGATTGTTTTAATCTCCTCAGGCACAACAGCCTTGTGCCTCCTCACTCTAAACTTCTCAATCAAAGACATAAGACGTGAGGGCTTAGCTTGCTCAACATGAACCGGCTTTTCTTCTTTCTTCATAAGCCTTTTCTTGCCAGGAAGTCCCACTTGGATTTGCTTCAGCTTCCTGTACTCAAGAACTGTTGTTACAAGGATGGTAATTATTAAAGCGAACAACAAGAACACAAACAAAAATGTCCAAGTATTTTTGCTTAAAGGAATTCCTGCAGGAGACTCCTCGTGCGGTTCCAAGTTCAAAACAGAGAAGAGAGCAGCAGAAGTGCCAACAGAAGGACCGTTAACAATTTTGGCTGTAACAACGTAGTCACCAGCAGCAACTTTAGAAGGAAGTACCACACTCTTACTGAAAGAAGCTTCCGACTCAAGATAAATTTTTTCAGAGTCCTCATAAACTATGTCACCATTAAAATCCCTAACTTCATAAAAAACATCAACATCAGCAGGAGTTTTGACAAAGTTGAACAGCCTAACATTAAAAAGCAGATCTTTACCAGGCTCTATATTCCTAAATTGATCAGGTATGTTGATAGAAACGTCAGAAACCACCTTTTTAGATTCTACCTCAACCACAGCATAAACAGAATCCTGAATGGTTTCAGAGTTAAAATCAACACGACCCACATAAACACCCGGGTCAACGTTAGCAGGGGCATAAAAAGACAGCTTAATGTCTTTAACATCACCAAGTGGAAGCGTAAACTTAGGTTCAGAAATTTGCAACAAGGAACCAAGGTTTGAATTTATATCCAAAACCAGAAACTTACTACCCGTATTACTAATCCTAATGGTACGCTTGAAATATTCCTGCTGTTTAACTGCAACCTTAATCAAACTCTCACTCAAGGTGAAATCAGCAGATTCGCGAGCAACATTCCCGGTTGG
>JAWABC010000087.1:0-3357 GCA_038884815.1 Candidatus Nanoarchaeia archaeon
ATGGAGCGGATGTTCCGCGACTTCTTCACGTCCCCGTTCTCGCTCATGCGGCCCCGACTGAGGCCGGCCAGGCTCGAGTTCACGCCTGAAATCGATCTAAGGGAAACGGAGAAGGAGTTGATCCTCTCCGCCACCGTCCCGGGGCTCGAGCGCGACGACATTGACATTGACGTCAAGTTCAACCCGTAAAAGTACAAGCGCAAGGACATTTCAAGGATTCTTGGCAGGGAGCTTAGGAAAAAATTTTCAAAGGGTACTTCTCTGCATGGCTCCCGTAATTATTTCAGGATTAAGAAAGGTAATTTTACTTTTGAGATAGTTCCCATAATGGACATCAAGAAGGCTTCTGAAGCTTTCAACATTACTGACATCAGCCCTTTGCACACGGAATGGGTTAGAAAACATTCTAAGCTTGCTGATGACATAAGGCTTGCAAAGGCTTTTTGCCGTGCCCAGTCCTGTTACGGTGCTGAATCTTACATTCGCGGCTTTTCTGGCTATGTTTTGGAAATACTTGTAATCAACTACGGCTCTTTTGAGAAGTTCATAAGGGCTGCAGCTAATTGGAAGAGCAGAGAATACATAGATTTTGCTAAGCATGGTGTTGAGCTTAACCGTGCGAAGATGCAATCACCATTGATTTTGATAGACCCTGTTCAGCCTGACAGGAATGCCGCTGCTGCCTTGAGCAGGGAGCAGTATGATAAGTTGATTGCTGCCGCAAGGAAGTTTTTTATGCACCCTTCTGAAGACTTCTTCGTAAAAAAAGAGTTCACAGTTGATGATTTGAGGGAAAAGGCAAAGGGGAAAACCCTTATTTTGTTTGACGTTGTTCCTTTAACAGGTAAGGAGGATGTTGTTGGTGCCAAACTCCTTAAGGCTTTCAACTACCTGAAAAATTCTTTTTTGAAGGAAGGTTTTACCATCTTCGAATCTTCTTGGTCTTGGAACAAGAAAGCCTTGTTTTATTTTATTGTGAACGCTGGTTTGCTTCCTGAATTCAGGATTCATGAAGGTCCTAAGGTTTCTCAGGAAAGGCACTCTTCTAGGTTCAGGGAAAAAAATAAGAGGTATGAACTTTTTGAGAGTAAGGGCAGGCTTTGTGCAAAAATACCTAGGAAGTTTCGTGATGCAAAGTCGTTCTCCAAGAACATTATTAAGGATAAAAACCTTAAGCAGTGGGTTAAGAAAGTAAGCTTGGTTTAATCTATGCTTATCACCTTATCGCAGAATTGTCCTAAACCATTTATTAATTTCTCTTCCGACTTTTCTTTCACAGCTAGTAAAACACCGCTCATGTCGTGTAGCCTTAGCTTGCCTGTTATGTAGTGTGCAAACTTGACAACGGTTCCAAAATCATTGTACAAGGTCATTGTATCAAGAGAGTCTATCATCAAAAATTTGTATGCATCATCTTTCAGTATCGGTGTTAATGTTATTCCTATATCAGTTAGGTTTGCTGGTGAATCAATGAATTTACAATTACCTACTATTGCATCCTTCTCTTTTAGGTATTCTGTTATGCAGTCTATGAAGAAGATATTCCTTTCATTTATGTTGTTTGACTTTAATGTCTTTACCATGCTCTGGTATGGCTTGTTTATTGTTATGTAGCTTCCCTTGTTGTATTTTTTTACGAGCATGTTAAGTAATACCAGGCTTGTTTCTTGGAATTTTTGTAATGGTGTTATTACTAGGATTATGAAGTTTTCTGGCAACCCCTTGATTTCATCCTCTATTTTCATGTTATTTCAGAATTGATGCTTTGTTATAAACCTTACTGTCTGCTCTTAAGCAGGAAGAAGCAAACAAGCATGAGGAATATGAAAACTATGCTCGCTATTATTAATCCATTGAGTATGCTTTTGTTCGTTCTCTTACCGCACAAGTTGTACTGGCACTCGTTTGCCTTGCACTCAAACCCATACTCACACTTTTCCAGGTTTTCTTTCTGTGGCTGCATGCCATCGGTTGTGCAGTAAACGTCTTCCACTCTTTCATTTATCTTGTAGCACTTGCCTTTGTAGCTGCACCCTTCCGTCCTTATGTGTGTGCAGTTTGTTGGCTTTCCCTCGCAAATGTCTTTTGTGCATGCATTTTTGTCATCGCATTCTTCATCGCTCTCACACTCCCCGATGTATGGGCAGTCTTTGTCTCCTTTGTTGAAGGAGCACCCTTCTGGGCAGCACCTGTCATAGCTTACGCATTCCTTTATGGTTGTTCTGTCGCACTGAAACTGTTCGCATTTCTCTATAGTGCAGCTATCCCTGTCATCACAATCTTTGTCTTCCCGGCATTGTATGCCTCTGCACACATTGTCTATGCAGAATCCCCTTGTGCAGTTACAGTCCTTGCAGCATGACTCGCTGCTTTCTGACCTGTTGGTATCGCATATGCCGTCCCCGCAGGGAACTTCTACTGTTAACTTTAGTGTCATGTAGACAAAGTCAGGCCCTTCATAGGTGTAGTTAACCACTTCTATTATCATTTGGTTTATGTTTGCTGTGGTTATGTTTTGGGCAAGGCTTACATCTATCACATCTTTTTTTCCGTCAACGTCAACTTTTATTTGGAATGCGGTTGCGTCAAGGATTGTTATTGTTTTTCCATTTACTGTCTCCTTAGAATTGAATGTCATCTTTTCCACAGTTTTTGTCTCAGCAATTACCGAGTAGCATGAAATAATCAAGAACAAGGTTGTTATGAGAGTAGTCTTTATCGTGTAACCCTCTTTTTTTCCCATATGCTAAAAAGCATATTATTCTCTATATAAGTTTTTTGGTTGATTTTTAAAAAAAGAAAAATAAAAAGAAAAAGGCTTAAGCTTCTACTTTCGTTGTTATTGACCCTTTCTTGGTGAAGGTCAGTGTTCCACCTTGTTTAACGTAGGTGACGTCTAGGTCAGCCTTATACCTATCTCCCTCTGACAGACCTGAAAGGGTTATTGTACAAGTTGTTTGGTTACCATCTAACACCAATGCTTTGTTAGGCCCTGCTACACCATCACATGTCATATCTGTACCATCAAGCTTAACACTCATGTTTATGTTGTCTCCCATACCATTTCTTATTATAACAGTACTTGTCCCCCCTGCCGATATCTTAAACTCGTCACAACTTAGTCCTGGAGCTATTGTACAACTGCTGGGCAGGAACCTTGAAGGGTTCAGAACCCCGAAGTATGCTAGTGCTGCGATAGCAACTAAAACTACTAGAATTGCCCAACCATAGGTCATCAAAAACTCCATGGCTGCTTGTCCTCTTTTCACTTTATTCGCCTCCTTTTTTTTAATTTTTAGTATCTCTAAGTTAGGATAATTTAATGATTATCCCGTATATAAACCTTATTATACCACT
>JAWABC010000088.1:0-3303 GCA_038884815.1 Candidatus Nanoarchaeia archaeon
CGCCACACACATTAGAAATTGCTGCTATGTGGGCTGTATTGACCCGGTTAGAGGAGCCTAAAAAAGCGAATCTAACACTTCTTCAAAAGATGAAATTATACGATGGGAAAACTCTTCCTGGCTATACAGAAGATAACATTAAAGAGTTACGTAAGGAATCTACTAGAGAAGCAATGGAAGGGATCTCACCTCGATATATTCAGGATAAGATCAGTAATGCTCTTGTGAGCGATAGAGAAGAAAGCAGTTGTGTGAACCCCTTTATGGTTTTAAATGAACTGGAAGGCGGACTTAAACATCACTCCCTTATAACTTCAGAAGAACAAAGAAAAAGATTCAAAGAGACATAAGTCTAGTCAGCAACTACAATCCCACCATACTTGAATTAGAGATAAGAAAAAGGACACAGAGGCTTAAGAATTCTCTGGAAATAGCCAAAAACGCTGTGGACCCGTCTTCGGGAAACAAGCTTTTTTCGCAGTATGACATTAACAAACTAGAAAGGCTTTTTGACTGGTCACAGGTTGATGCACCTAACTTAGAGATAGAGAACAAAATAAAATCAGAAGATATGAAAATGTATCACAACAACAGAACTAGGCTATTTGATGAGTATTTGATAAGAATAAGAAAAGGTGAACTTAACTTAGAAAAAGAAGCAAGGAAAATAGCAGTACAATACGGCCTGCCTCAATTCAAAATAAGATATGCTGTCGAGGAAGGACAAAAAATTAGGAGAGGAAAATGATATTCAATTTCTTAAAACCAAGCAAGGAAAAACTTGAAAAACAAATAGAGGACCTTGAGATAAGATTAGATGGCATTAAATTACTTCTCACAGACCCAAATGTATTCTACAACAGAGGAGAATATTCTAATTGGCTAATAGGTGCAAAACAAGAATACAAACAAATAAGTGAAAGCTTGCGCAAGAAGAGAGAGCTTTATTATGAGATGACAGGCAGCTATGCGCCTAGCTTAAACCTAAGAGGTGGAAGATGGAAAATCCGTACTTAACAAAAAAATTCCTATCAGTCTACCAGGACCTTTCTACAAGGGGCAAACAGGAATGCCTAAGCTTAGTATACACATACCTAGGAAAAGAAATCGAAGGATCTAACAGGGGGGTAAAAACTAAAGAGCTTAGAAGGCTGAAAAACAGAGAAGAAAAAGGTGACAAAATATACTTACAACTGATAGACCCAAAAAACACAGCAGTTTCACATGAGTCCAAGGCAGCTGCAGACCAGATTAGGGCCATATTCACAGAATACAAACAAAAACAAGAATTAAGAAATGAGAGGAGAAGGCAGAGGTATGCAGAGGCAAAGGAGCTTGCAAACCAATTAGACACAAAAATAAACCAGTGGGAGAGCAAGTATGGGTCAGAACTAACTAGAGAGCTTAATGACCTAAGGCTCGTGTACCAAGGCAGAAATTCCGAGGGTAAAAGAATAAGTTACTTGACAAGCGTAGACAACAGGTACAAAGCTGCAAACGACTTACTCGTTAAGATGATAGACAAGAACGCTTCTGTAGGGAAAAGAAGCGCAATCAAAGAATTGTCAGATATATTCGGTGAATACGAAAAAAGAATACAGCCAAAGAAAAAAGCAATTAGAGAAGGTTTAAGGGAAAGGCAACGCAACCTTATAGAAACCATGGATAGTGTGGTGAGATACAATCAAAAATCAATTAAACCAACAACGCCAACACTAATTACACCCAAAAGGCAAAAAACGCTTACAGAAAGGATTAACAATGCTATAAGGTCACCGATAGGGAAGGTGGTCAGTACAGGTTTGGCAATGTTAGCAGCAGGAATACTATATGCAGGAGCAGCTAAATACTTAAAAGGAGAAATGGACAAATACGAGAAGGGACTCGAAAAAATGTTCAGCAAAACAAATTACTCATATGTTTTGAGAGCCAAATGAAACCGAAAGGTTTATATATTAGTTATTACTACTAATAAGTAACAAATAATTATGATTAAAGGAGGTAAAAATGGCAAAAAACGATAAACAACCCACACCAAAAAAGCTTGGGGAACTTGTAGAAGAATTCAACACAATAGATGTTATGAATAAAGATTTTAATGCTAACAAGAAACTTCATCAATACGTAGACGTTGAAGGCCTAGGCCGTGGTGGTCTAGCAGCAATAAGCGCCATGGCAGAACTCAAGGAATCCTTGGAAGCTGCCGAAGGTGACAGAAACCAAATTGCTACTGCTATTGCAGAATACAACCAAGCTATTGGTACAAGAGTAATACCTGACGCAATAATGGCCAGAAACGGAAAAAAGCATGTAGAATACCTAGAAAACGTGCTTGAAATGCCAGAAAAGGCCATGTACGAATTCACCATTGGTATTGGTAACATGTACTACCAAACCATGACTGGTGCAAGACGTAGAAGGAGATAAAAACTCCTTTTTTCTTAATTTTTTATAATTTCTGAGAGTAAATCCTTTTCTCAATAAACTTTCTCATCTCATTAACAAATGCTATGGTCTCTGCCTTAAAGTGGTCATACTCCTTGCCCTCAACCTCCTTGATATGCCTATGAATAATCTGCTTGAACACGTTATAGTTGTTCCTCATAATATTAGCATACCTTCTCTTAAGCAAACCCCTCTTAACCATCTTCTCATCAAGCATGTCTGCAACGTGGTCAGGAGAAGGGGGGATTTCGCCAAGACACATAAGGGCAGCGTGAGCAGCGTCAACAGAAGCCCAGTAGAGATCAACCATGGCAGACAAGATATGCTCCTTAGACCTGTAAACAGAAGCAGGAGCCATGGTGAAGTATGTGTAAATGGCTTCCCTTGTCGGCCTAATCCTGCCGTTGTCCAAAAGAGCTTGGAGCGGATCAAAAATGCCAGTGTCAACCAAAGCAAGACCATAACGCAAGACATTAATCGCAACAGGGTCACCAGCACGCACGTACTCCCAAAAAGAGCTCAGCTTCATAGACTGAACATGAAGCCTGCCACCGTCTTTCATGTTAGTAAGAATCTTCTCAACTATAATCCTATAAGTCTGAACCAGCTCCCTACTTAAGTTAACGCTAACATCATCGATAATCACGAGGACATCTATGTCAGCCTCCTTAGCCATCTTAGGTGTTTTGGTAGCAGAGCCAAAAAGAATCAAAGCCTTAATAAAAGTGCCAAACTCCTTATAGACGCGAGTTGCGAAGTCACGAGCAATATCAAACTCCTCCTTAGGATAATGAATATCGTAAGCCCTTTTTCTTTTCTCAATCCTGAATTCCATACCTATCAACCCCTTTTTTCATT
>JAWABC010000089.1:0-3270 GCA_038884815.1 Candidatus Nanoarchaeia archaeon
ATGGCACTTTCAGACGCCGAAAGCAAGGCATACCAAATACCTATTGAAATAACTTATTACGACCAGCTTGGCAATGCTTATGCAAAAAACAACACAATAGGCCTCCTTGTTGGGGCAGAACCATCATTTACACTAAACCTTGAAAGTGCAGATGTTTTCGAATCAGGAACCAGGGGGAAGATAACAATAAGCTTATCAAACACCGGACCATCCCAACTGAAATTTGTAACACTTGAAATCTTACCAACTGACGATTATACGATACTTTCAAATAGTAAATCCTACCTCGGAAACCTTGACCCTGACGATTTTGAAACTTCTGAGTACACAATTTACGTTAACAAGAAAGGAGAACTGCCCATAAAATTGAAAGTTACTTACAAAGATAGCTATAACAATGATAAAGAATACGTCGGAGAGGTAAAACTTAAAGTCTACTCCTACTTTGAAGTTAGGAAATATGGGCTAAGAACAGGAGGCACAAGTATACTGGTATACATAGTATACCTACTTTTGATAATTTTTGCTTACCTCACCTTTAAGGAATGGAGAAAGGAAAGAGATGTGGGAAGGGCTATGAAAAATGCTCTAAAGAGAATGATCATGGGTGCAGTAAACATAATAAGAAAACTTAGATGGAGGAACCTAAAGAGACTGCCAAGGAGAATTAAACTCTTCCTGCAACAATGATAATAGATTATTTACACTTCGCCTATGATAGCATAATACACAGAAAGCTGAGGTCGTGGCTAACAATTATAGGGATAATAATAGGTATAGGGGCCATTGTAGCCTTAATTTCTATTTCTCAAGGGCTTGAAAACGCTATAAAAGAGCAATTTGAACAGATGGGAGCGAACAGACTCTATGTACTACCAAAAGGGTTCACAGGAGGAAGTTTAGAAGGATTAACAAAAAAAGACGTTGATGTGATAAAACAAGTAGGTGAAGTTGAATGGGTTAATTATTACATCCTTTCTTCTGATGAAGTTGAATTCAGCAGAGAAAAACAATTCGTAGTACAATTAATGGGCATGCCTACAGAAGACATGGGTAAGAAATTTGAAGACACAGGTTTTAAAATTGAAGAGGGGAGGGCTTTTCTTGACGGAGAAAAAAAGGTTGCGATAGTAGGATACAAATTTGCCAATGATAAATACAAAAAAGATGTTAGACTAAATAATAGGATAACCATAAAAGAAGAAAAATTTACTGTTGTAGGGATTCTTGCCGAAATCGGAAATTCTGACGATGACAATATGGTCATTATACCAGAAGAAGATTTTAGAACCCTCTTTGAAAAACCCAGCGATGTTACTATGATAGAAATAAAGATGAAAGAAGGCATCGATGTGAAGTTAGCAGCAGACAAGATAAAAAGGAGACTTGAGCAAGCAAGAGACAATGAAAACTTTGAGATTATGACACCTGAACAAATACTTGAACAGGTAAAAACCTTGCTTGGCATTGTTCAGCTCATACTTGGAGGAATAGCAGCGATAAGCCTTATAGTAGGGGCGATAGGGATAAGCAACTCTATGTACACTAATGTTTTGGAAAGGACTAAGGAGATAGGGATAATGAAATCTATAGGCGCAAAAAACATGGACATAATGCTCATATTCCTTGTTGAGGCAGGTGTGATCGGTTTTATAGGAGGAGCTTTCGGCGCATTTTTGGGAAGCGTGACAGCACTTGCAACAGGCATAATAGCCAAATCACAAGGATTTGCACTCCTAAAAATAATAATCGACTGGAAACTTATAATATTTTCAATAATGTTCGCAGTAGGTATAGGAATGATAGCTGGAGTTTTCCCTGCAAGGCAGGCAGCAAAACTCAAACCTGCCGACAGCCTGAGGTATTGAAATGATAAACGACTACTTCATAATAAGCCTAAGCCACATGAGAACAAGAAAGCTTAGAGCATACCTTACCATATTGGGAATAGTGATAGGCATAGCAGCAATAGTAGCACTAATAACAATATCACAAGGTTTGGAAAATGCTGTAATGCAGCAATTCTCAGAAAGAGGAGCTAAGGACATAAGAGTGTTACCGAAAGGGCTTAGAGGACCACCGACAGCATCGAACTTAATAACTACCAAAGATGTTGATACTGTAAAAAATATTGTCGGTGTAGACTACACTTTCCAACTAATACTAACAAACTCAGATGTGGAATTTGGAAATGAAAAAAAGTTTTCAACTGTGATACTATACCAGGCTGACATAATAGAACAAGTTTTCAAAGACCAGGGAGTAGAAGTTGAACAAGGCAGACTATTCCACGAAAAAGAAGATGTGGTAGTTATAGGGAAAAAAGCAGCAGAAGACATGTTCTCAAAAGAAATCAAATTAAGAAACAGCATAACCATCAATGGAAAAAAATTCAAAGTAGTAGGAATACTTGAAGAGATAGGCGCACCAGAAATCGACAGAGCAATAATAATGCCTTTAGACGTTGGAAGAGAACTTTTCAACAAACCGAAAGAGCTAAGTGGGATATTAATCCATATCCAAGAAGGAGTAGACATCGATAAGGTAGCAAACGACGTAAAAACAAAACTCAAAAGAGCAAGAAACAACGAAAACTTCGATGTGTGGACACCAAAAGAACTCCTAAACCAGCTAAACACAATACTTGGTATTATTCAGATTGTTCTAGGAGGAATAGCTGGTATAAGTTTGGTCGTTGGAGGTGTTGGTATAATGAATGCCATGTACACCAGCGTCATGGAAAGAACCAGAGAGATAGGGATAATGAAAGCAGTTGGGGCAAAAAATTCCGACATACTAACCATGTTCTTAATCGAATCAGGTCTTATGGGATTGTTAGGAGGACTTATAGGTGTAATACTTGGGACACTTGTAGGATTTTCATTCGGAAAAGTGGCATCACAACTTGGGTTTGGCCTGCTCCTAATAAAAATAGAGTGGAAACTACTAATATTTGCACTGTTCTTTGCCTTCGTTGTAGGTGTTATATCAGGAACCTTGCCTGCATTCAGAGCAGCAAAACTAAAACCAGTCGATGCTTTGAGATACGAATAAGAAAGGTTTATATATCCCGAAGACAAACTTCTAATAAAATAAAAAAAGGTGCAAAAATGGAGGATATAGCCTGGTTCAAAGAGATTTCTAAAAATGACATCCCACTAGTAGGGGGGAAAGGAGCAAACCTTGGTGAGATGTACAATGCAGGACTCCCAATACCACCAGGCTTTACAATAACCTCTGAGGCATTCAGAAGATACCTGACTGAAAACA
>JAWABC010000090.1:0-3240 GCA_038884815.1 Candidatus Nanoarchaeia archaeon
AATGTTCGGCTTGGCATCAGATTTGAGGTCGGCAACAGAAGGAAGGGGAAACTACTTCGTTGTGGACCAAGTGTTCGAAAAACTGCCAGAAACGCTGCATGAAAAGATCATAAAACAAATAAGAGAAAGAAAAGGATTAGGCCAAAACGAATAAAAAAAATTCTAAACCAAAAAATTAATATACCAAAAAACAGATAGCAAATTCCATGAAGTTTGCAAAAGAGAGGCTGACAAGACCTTTCATTATAAAAACAATCATCTTTGCAATACTCGTAGCAATTCTGATAGGAGGAGCGTACTACTACGGTTATTTTAAGAAAAACTGCCAACAGAACAAAGCTTGCTTTGACGAGGCATTCAAAAGCTGCACTCCTGCAAAACTTGTAAGCGTGATAGACAACAACTACTACTACTATGCGATTGATGGTTCGAGAGGAGACAAATGCAAGGTAAGAGTAAAACTAACAAAGATGGGTATCGGAACATCACAAGAATTAATACAGGCCCTGGAAGGAAAGGAAATGACATGCTACATACCACTAACCAGAGTGAGGGAACTTTCATTTGACACCATGCCAGATGTTCTAGGCTACTGCTCAGGACCATTAAAAGAAGCAATATACGAACAGATAATACAGAAGATGTACGCATTGATAATAAAAAACTTAGGGCCTATAGTAAGTGAAGTCAAAGAATTCTATAACGTATAAAAAAGAAAAAAGAAAGGGATTATTTTTTCTCCGGTTCCTTTTCTTTATTCTCTTTCTTCCTCAACAGTAAGTAGAGGATGATGAGAACAACTATCACACCACCAATGATGTAATACCTGTACTTCACAAAACCTGAAGTGGTAGGTGTTGTAACCGGCGGAGTAACAGGTGGTTGTTCACCACAAGTCTGCTCCAAAGCAGGCAAATTTTCAGTGGTACCACAATCGTTAGCGTCCTCACAACTCCTTGTCTGCTTACCATCAACACAAGCAGACCATTCAGAACACTCCCAATCCTCAACACACTCTTCGCCAGAAGGCATTGTGCCAGCCTCTGAACAGGCTCCATCAACACAGGCCTCCTCACAGTCAAAGTACTCGTACTCCAACATTCCTTTATTGTCACAGAAATACTCCAACAATCTTTTATCACCAATACACATGTCCGTATACTCGGTGCCTTTGACAAGAGCAGTGCCGACCTTGTAATAGTTAACACCACCTTCTTTTGTACAGTCCTGAGCCAGAACTGCAGGAATAACCAACAAGGCCAAAGCAAAAACGAAAAATCTCAATTTCATAACAAACCCTCCTTTCTTTGATGATAATAAAAAAATTTAGAACATATTTAAACCTTTTGATGATGAAAACATAACAAACAAAAATATAATAGCAGACAGCCTTGGATGGATGCGAGCATGATATAAGGCTTACCTTGACCTTTCCTCAACCCTGCACCCCCATAAACGCCGATGATTATGATTAAGGCTGCTTCATTCCTGACCTGACCTGGTTCTCAAAAAGACCAGCTCTATGGGACAGGATCTCAACGTACGAGCCAAGACCCTATACCATGACAAACACCTCTCCAAAGCATTCAGCTTCGCCGTAAAGCCCGTTTGCGATTACAAGGAAGGGCTAGTTCCCCAGCCTAGTCTGCCGCTAAAACAAGAGCTTTAATCATTTAAAAAAGTTTTGTTTCACCACTAAGCAATGGAAAAATTTAAATAGTGGGCATAACTCGGAGAAGCCAAGATGAAAGAACTCCGAACAATCAAAGGAGTACAATAAAATGACAAGCTGGAGAGAAAAAGTAGACCCGAGCATAAAAGACCACCTCGAGATACAAATAGCAGAGGCAGCAAAACACAGGGAAGCATACAAATTAGCTAACGACCCTTCAATAGCACAGCTATGGACAGCGATAGCAAACCTGTCAAAACAGATAACAGAGTTAAGCATGAGGCTGAAATATTTAGAAAATGCGGTAAAACAAGCACTTCCAAAAGCAAGGATAGAAACCATGGAAGACAAAGATTTGATGAAAAGGATGATTGGAATAGAAAAGTTGCTTTCAAAAGAAAAAAGCAAGCCAACAAAAAAAGGAAGAAACCTGAAAAAGACACTCAAGAAATACTAAAAACAAAACGTTTATAAACTATTTTTTTCTCAATACTTTTTCGATGGAAACAAGACAAACCAGTGCAAGCAGTTTAAAAGAAGGAAGCTACGTGATTCTCGATAATATACCATGTATAGTGAAAAGCATAGAAACGTCCAAGACAGGAAAACACGGGCATGCAAAGTGCAGGATAGAAGCAATAGGGATGGTGGACGGCAGAAAAATAATAAAGATAATGCCGGGACACGAAAAGGTAGACGTTCCGATAATAGAAAAGAGAAGCGCACAAGTACTCTCAATATCAGGCGACAAGGCAACTGTCATGGACACTGAAAGTTACGAAACGTTCGAGATGGAAATACCAGAAGACGTGAAAGGACAAGTCGTTGAAGGCGTTCAAGTATTGTACTGGATAATAATGGACAAGAAGGTAATAAAACAAGTGAAGTAAGATGGCCAAAATACAAGAAGCAACAGACAGACTCTTCAAAAACGTGTTCGTGTGCAAAAGATGCAAGACAAAGATAAGAGCACACAGCATAAAAATAATAGCAAAAAAAGTGAAATGCAGGAAGTGCGGTGGAAAAAACTTCAGGGCCATCAAGAAAGGAAAAACTAAGTAAGTAAAAAAAGAGTCAAATATGAATTATAACCTATTATTCGCATTAATACTATACGCACTAATATTCGTATTCTTTTTACTCAACAAGAAAAAATTCAAGGTCCAAGGAAAAATAATGCTGCTCTACCCAACACAGGTAGGGATAAATCTAATGGAGAGGATATCAAAAGCAGCACCAAAGCTGCTAAAAGCACTCGGCTACATTGGCATAACGTTAGGCTTTCTTGGCATGGGCTTTGTACTTTACACCATAACACTTGGAGCTTACAACACAATCTTCGTGCCAAAAGCACAGCCGACACTAGCACCAGTACTACCAGGAATAAGCATACCAGGAGTACCAGCACTAACTTTCTGGCACTGGATAATAGCCATCTTAATAACAGCAGCAGTACACGAATTCTTCCATGGGGTTTATGCAAGGCTTTACAAAATAAAAATAAAAAGCTCAGGCTTTGCTCTATTGGGACCTATACTTGCAGCATTCGTTGAGCCAGAAGAAGAAAA
>JAWABC010000091.1:0-3238 GCA_038884815.1 Candidatus Nanoarchaeia archaeon
AGCATTTGACTATCCAAGTCCATTTGATAAGAAAAATAGAAAAGTATTCTTTGCAATGCCACCATTTACCACACAGTTCAATAAAAGAACTCCTGAATTATATGAAAAAATGAGACATTTCATTTTTGACATTGCAAAAAAAGTTCGTGGAAATATTGGTGTTTTTTGCGCTTCTTACGGTATATTAAAAGAAATTATTAAAATCTTAAATGAATCTAAAGCATTTTACAAGGGTTATAAAAACAAAAGAGGCCTTATTGGGGCCACAGCATCTGTTTCATGGATTCCAAAAAAAGACAAAACATACGAGTTAATAACTTATAGAAAAAAAGAAAAATGGGGTAAAAAAAGATTTGTTGATAATGATTCAACAAAAAAAATGGATAAAACAAAACACGAAATATGGCTACAGAAAAGAAGAGAAACATACACAACCATCTGCATCAAAAAAGACACAGTCGAAAAAATCAAGAAATACCAAATAACACCACAAGAAAGCTATGACGAAATAATCAACCGCCTAATAAGTCAGACAACCTCATCCTTCACAACCTCACCACCAACCTGAACATCAGAAAAATCGCCAAAAGCCTCATCAATCTTCTTACCAGCAGCCACAAGCCTCCAGTACTCCTCCAAGTAACCCTTCGCATTCTCCACAGCACTGTGAACCTTCGAAGCACTAACCTTCCACTGAAGCTTCTGCAACAACAACTTCGAAAAAAGACCTGTGCTCATAGGCTTCTTCGAAGCCTTATGAGGACTTTCCAACTCATACCACGCCTGAGCAAACTTGAAAGCCGCCAGCAAAGCAACATTACGCTCATTCTTAGCCCTCTCAACACTAACACTAACCTTGTCACGAACCTCATCAGACTTGCTTAACGCCTGAACAGTCCTCTGCTTCTTCTCCTCATAAGCATTCGCATCAAAAAAACAACCCCACGTGTTCGTAAAACGCCCCATGAAGTCAGGTCTTTCAGCCATCATGTCCATCTCCTTAGCGCCACGCAAAAACAGCCTCCTCTTCGTGTCAGGACCGTAAAACTTGAAAAAACCCCTCTGAATGCCGTCAGGGCTGAAGCAGTGAATAAGATTTCGAGTTCTCAAAATAGCAAAGTACCTGCGCAGCAAAAAAATGCTAGGAATAAGAATGAAAGAATACAGCCTCTTACTCCTCATAGTAACGTACTTCTTCACAAGACGAATCTGCAACGCAGTGCTTGCATCCTGAGCAAGCATTCCCATAACAGCCTCATCAAAAATGATGGCACTGCGAGGAGGGCACGTGTCAATCTGCTCCATAAGCTGGTCAACAGTGAAGCAGATTCGGTCAATAGTTATCGTTGGGTCAATGTAGTAAGCAATTGTTGAGACAAAAGTGCTCTTACCACTGCCCTCAACACCTGTGACAAGATTAACACAGTCCCACCTTGCCTCAACAGCAGGAATCATGTAGTTGTCAATGTTCTGCTTAAGAGTTGCATCCAAATAAAAACCTTGACTTGTGCGTGCCTTAGGATGAGTGTAGTCATACCTTCCGCTCGGAAGCTGTACAGGCCGGACAAACTTTTTGTCAAGGCAGACCTTTACCATTTTAGCACGCCACTTCAAAAACAAATTTACATGTTCTGAAACTGCCCAGCCGCTTTTCTAGCATCCTTCTTGGCAAAAGTAAGGATACCTTCAGCCTCAAGCTTAATCAGGATAAGCACGAAAGTGTCATACAACAACTTTTTAATCTCCCGAAGCTTTGCAGGATTATACCTCTGAATTTTTCCTTCAGCATCTCTCTGATAACAAGCTAGGAACATTTCATCAAGAGTGGCAAGGTTTTTTTCAACATCATCCTTGTCAATCTTAGGGCTAACCAGTGCCTCAAGCATTTTCAAAGCGTCAAACATGACATCATAACTGAGCATGCTCAACGTCTGATTATGCCATGCTGTTATGAAAATGTCTATCTGAGTGTTAATGTGCTTAAGCCACCAGTAATTAATGTTCATGGCTTCGGCATTGAAACCAAAATTCCATGACTCTTCCCACGTCCTACGACTATTACTCATCGTTTCAGCAACCTCACAACCTTTCCTCCAAACTTTCTTCCGAACTTTCTTGAACCCCGTAAATCTCCCTGTCAATCTTCTTGTCAACCTCTTCCTGCGGAGCAGGAGCGTAAATTTCTGTGCTCACAATGCTTCTATGCCTAAGCTTGGTCTTGACTTCAACAATGTCAAAACCTTTTTCTGCACGAAGAAAGTAGCCTAGAGCGTGGCGAAAGCGGTGAATGTGAATACCCTCCTTTCCCATGCGCTTGCATTCTTTCTGCAGGTAATAGTTAAGAGCTCTCACTTGGTTTCGTAAAGGGCGAGTTCCTTGACCGTACAGAAGGAAAGGCATTGTTGTATCTCTTGCTTTAAGCAACCACTGAGAAAGCCACTTCCCGCTTTGAGGGCTGTACTTGACTGTGAACGGCTGGTTCCATTTTCCTATTCCGCTTATGGTGCGCTTTTTCATGTTGATGTTGTTAATGCTTGTTCTTGTCAGCTCACTGCTTCGCAGTCCAGTCTCGAAGTAGAGTCTTACCATGAGTTTAAGCTGGAGGTTTTTTATGTTGCGAACTATTTCAGCAACTTCTGTGTAAGGAATGAATTTCGGCTTGGGCTTGTAAGGTCTTGCGCTTCTGACTTTTGGTATTTCAACTTCGAGGTTTAGCTTTCTGAATTCGTCCTTGAAGCATCGCTCGACTGCTTTGAGCGCTCCGAGATATAAGGGGTTTCCGTAGCTTTTGTTTGCTGAGATTGTTGTGAGGAACTTGTTGATTGTGTTTTGGGTTATGTTTCCTTCGTCTAGGAATGGCTGGAGTCTTCTGAAGAATAATCTGTACTGGTACTGTGTGTATTTGTTGGTGTATGTTCTTTGCAGGTATTCTTCGAATTTTTTTTGGCTGAATGGGTTGAATGTTTTGTCGTCGGTGGTTGGGTTTTGGGGTAGTGTTGTTGTGGGCATTTGTTTTTGTATTGGTGCGTGGTTGTTTATAATTTTTTTTGTTGTATTTTTTTGGTTTATAAAGGTTTTTAAAGGTTTATAAATGGGTTTATAAAGGTTTATAAAGATTTATAAAGGAACGCAATTTTGCTTTATAAATGTCGTCGATAAACCCCAAAAAACGATTAAAACTTTTAATCATTTTCGTGATTTTAAGTATAATTAAAATCAATACCCTTTATAAAGGTTT
>JAWABC010000092.1:0-3193 GCA_038884815.1 Candidatus Nanoarchaeia archaeon
CCTTGAAGAAAAAATCTTAGAATTTTCCTTCACCCTTTTGTACTTGTCAATGCCAAAAACACGGCGCAAGGTATCTAACCTCAAATCAGGTTCACCGAGAAGAATCTGCTTCATCTCCTCTTGAGGTGTATAAACGGTGTAGCGGAAGACGAGAGACTTAGATTTTGTTAAAAGCTCATGGGGGTAATGAAGCAAGTCTAAGATGGACTGCTTAAGTTCCTGAGCAGTACCTTCCTTCTTAACTCCGTTAATAGTTATAAAACCAGAATCCTGAACAACAGAAGAATTGTTTCTCTTCAAAGCACGCTTAATCGTAACTTCTTTATCATCAATCGTGAAATCAAGCTGAACAAAACCAAAATCACGACCGTTCCTCAAAAGAGAAGAACCAGACATAGAACTACGCCTTAAGCCAAACAAAGCAAAATCAATAGCAAGAAGGATTGATGACTTACCAGAACCAACGTCACCTGACAACAAAACAGACCCTTCAGGAAACTCAATAGTTTGATCCAAATAACTGCGAATGTTTTTTAACCTAATTTTTTTTATTATCAAAACAAACACCTCTCAACTTCAAAACCTTAGGTCCCTTTCTTGTACCTCACCAAATATGGTTTTATAGCAGCTCTCTCATCTTTACACAGACCTTCCATGACCTTTATCTGACTCCTGATCTCATAATCATCGGGGTAAAGACTCAATATCCTAACACCGACCTTAATCGCTTCCCTGTAATCACAAACACCATCCCTAAAAGCATGGTAAGCAGCATTGAGGATGCAAATATTTTCAGGAAAAAACTTCACAGCTTCCTTAGCAAGCCTACTAAGTGTTTTTGTGTAGGGTGTGCCTGAAACAATACTTGTGGCAGAATCAAGACGCCACCAGACAGCATCAGCATGATAAGGGAGAGAATTAATGAACTGACTAAGATGCCAGACACTTTGGACATAAGAACGGTCATGTGGGTCAGTATACTTAGCATAAAGAATACCTTGTGCAAGATGCAAAAAGGAGTTGTTCGGGTTGATACTCTTCAAAGCATCAGCATACTTCATTAGCTTGTGTATATCACAACCATGCAACTCAGAAGCCTCATGGTTGATAAGTTTCTCCAACTTCCTCTCACTAAGCGAAATTACTACCCCCATACACCCTCCAAAGCAAAAACCTTCAAAACGTCCCTCACAACACGGGACTCAAAGTCAAAATTTTTTTCACCTTCCTCCTTTTCCTTGTTCAAAGCATGAAGAAGATTAACAACAAGCTTCTCTTCCTCGTTACAAGGCATACCGATCAAAGGATATTTGCCGATATGCTGTTTGATTAACTTAAGCTCAACATCCTCGACATTACCAGTGTCAACTTTCAACTCCTCAAACTCCTTTGTTGTCAGTTTTGTAGTATTCCTCAAAACAAAGTAAGCAGAGGAAAAAGAATCAAGAACTGATTTAAAGTCGATATCAGAAGGCTTGCCAGAAGAAAGTATGCCTTCAACTCTAATGGTAACAATCTTATCATCAATCCCTGTAGCGTGCTTTAAAATTTCAGACCTAACCTGCTCGGGAGTTTTTCCATCAGCATCAACAAAAATTGTCTTAACATCCTTCAACTTAACAGGTATGTAATCAAAGTTGAGGTTATTATCGACTATATAAAAACCGCCGTGATGAAACTCCTCAAGCTCCTTAAAGTTGTTCGGAAACAAAGCACCTGGGAAGGTAAGCAAGCCATCATCCAGCTTTTTATTAAAAATGTAATGAACATGGCCGCCAGCATAGTAATTGAATTTTTTTGGAAGGGAAGCAACAGGCTGAGATTCAATCAGAGCCATCTCAGCAGGCTTGAACTCAGTCAAGGCAGTATGAAACATGAAAATTTTAAAGCCCGGCTCCGACTCAAGCAAAGACTTGTCAAGAAGCTCATAATAAGATTTCTCAAGACCACCCTTTTTTCCCAACAACCCAGTAATTTTAACGCCGGTTTTATCTTCTGTGAAAAAAAGCTTATCACCCTCGAACCTGAAAACGTTATCAATCAGACCAGCCTTCTCCAAAACATCAAGCATTGTCTTACCAGAAGGAGAAAAGTCATGGGAACCAGGAATTATGTAAACAGAGATGTCATGGTCCTTGGCTTTTTTCAAAATAGCAGCTGCATCACGAATCAAGTCAATAGAAGGAAGGGCCGTGTTAAACAAATCACCACAGATAAGGATGAATGCAACATGCTCATTGATGCACTTGTCAATAGCAAAGTCAAAAGCCTTAACACTTAACTCCTTAAGCTTAGGCTCTCTCCAGCCTCCAATGTGGCAGTCAGCCATGTGGGCAAATTTCATAGCGTTTTGTGAAAGGATGAAAACTTATAAAGATTCTTATGATAGAACAGAAAGTTTTTTAACTTAAAATGAGGGATTAAAAATCATGAAGTGGTACTTCTGCGCAAAGTGCGATGAGTGGTACAAAGAAGATGAGGCCGAAAAATTCAACAAAACATGCCCAGACTGCGAAAGTGATTTAGATGCAACTTGCCCAAAGTGCATGAAGCCAATACAAAAATGCAAATGTAAGAAAAAACCATGGCAATAAACTACATATACCATCCTGTATTACTGAGCATAGGACCAGTTAACATATACACTTGGGGTTTGATAGTAGCCATAGGATTCTTTGTTGGAATAATGCTAGCAGCAAGATACGGAAAAAAGATAGGGCTGAAAGAAGACACTGTTTACGGGCTATGTTTTTACATACTTCTAGGCGGTGTTCTGGGGGCTAGAATATTATTCGTGATAACAAACTTTGGAACATACATCGATGACCCTTTAGGAATCTTCAAAGTGTGGAACGGAGGGATGGATTTTGTAGGAGGACTAGCAGGAGGAATACTAGGAGCATATGTATTTGTGAAAATAAAAAAACTAAGCGTAGGAACCTATTTCGATTTGGTAGCTCCTTACATAGCACTTGGGCATGCCATAGGAAGGCTTGGATGCGTGCTTGGAGACGGAGGGCATCTAGGAAAACCAACAAACCTGCCATGGGGGATAACATATGAGGGGGTTGCAAGACACCCCACAGCGCTCTATGAAATGTTACTTTTAGTAGGGCTGTTTATATTTCTTATAAAAGTTAGAAAGAAAAACATGGAAAAGGGAATGCTCTTCATAAGCTATGTTATGGGGTAC
>JAWABC010000093.1:0-3155 GCA_038884815.1 Candidatus Nanoarchaeia archaeon
TTCAACAAAATACCTAACAGTATGAGCCTTATTAGTGGCTATGACAAAGTCTTCAGGAGTAGGGTGCTGCAACATTAACCACATAGCTTCCACATAATCGCCGGAATAACCCCAATCACGCTCAGCAGAAAGATTACCCAGTGAAAATTTACTCTCAAGACCCTTCTTAATCTTAGCTACGTTATGTGTAATCTTCCTGGTAACGAATTCCAAACCCCTACGTGGGGACTCATGATTAAATAATATGCCTGAAGCAGCAAACATTTTATAGCTCTCACGGAAATTAACGGTGATAAAATGGCCATAAACCTTAGCAACACCGTAAGGACTCCTGGGGTAGAAAGGAGTTTTTTCATTCTGAGGAACCTCTTGAACTTTGCCAAACATCTCAGAAGAAGATGCCTGATAAAACTTGATTCCAGGGTTAACAATTCTTATAGCCTCAAGAAGCCTGGTTACACCTAAACCAGTCATGTCACCGGTAGCAACCTTGTGATTCCATGAAGCTGGAACAAAAGACTGCGAAGCCAGATTATAGACCTCGTCGGGCTTAGAAGTTTGAAGAGCTTCGATCAAAGAGTGCTCATCTAACAAGTCACCCTGAAGTACTGTTATTTTATCCATTATGTTCTCAAGCCTATCAAGGCGAGGAACACTGGCACGCCTAACCAAACCAAAAACCTCATAACCCTTATCAAGCAAAAACTCTGCGAGGTAGGAACCATCTTGACCAGTGACTCCGGTGATTAAAGCCTTTTTCATTTTAAAACCTCCTCAAAACTTTTTATGATGTGATCCAAATCATTCTTCTCAAGGTATTGGTGGCAGCCAATGTAAAAGCCACGCCCCCCAATAAATTCGGCATTAGGAATCTTACCAAGGTATTTTTCCCTCAGGTGGGCGTAAGCTGGTTGCTGCGTTGGGATGCAGCCAAAAAGAGGCCTAGTCTCAACACCCTTACTTTCCAAATCAGAACAAAGCTTTTCCCTAGAAATTTTTTCGTCTTTGATTAAAATAGGATAGGCAAGGTAACTAACATCACTAGAATATTTGGGAAGTTGCAAAATTTTAGAGAATTTTTCAAGACCATCATTCAAATATTTTACATTATCTCGCCTTGCAGATAATATATGTTCTATCTTTCTTAACTGAGAAAGAGCTATCGCTGCCTGGAAATCCATTGCCTTGAAGTTATAGCCGATGATGTCATGGGTAAATCTAGGATCAGAAGCATCATCATAATGGACACACTTGCCTTTATCTCTAACACAAACCCTACAATCACAAACACGACCATTGCTTTTGATTTTCTTCACAAGCGTAGCCAAATCATTGTCATTTGTGTTGACAGCACCCATCTCACCAGCCTGAATGTTGTGGGCTATATAAAAAGAAAATGCAGAGATGTCTGAAAGCGAACCTGCTTTCTTACCTTTATAAATGGAACCGTGTGCTTCGGCAGAATCTTCAAAGACAAACAAACCATGATCCCAAGCAATTTTCTTGATGGCATCCATGTCATTAACATAACCCATAAGGTGGACAGGTAAGACAACAGAATAATCCTCAGGGTTGGAATTCTTCAAAAGAGACTCTAAACTGCTAACAGACATTGTGAAATCTTCACGGTTAAGGTCGACAAACACGGGGTTAAAACCTGCGAGTGTGATGGCATTAACGGTTGATATGTACGTTACAGGAGATGTG
This sequence comes from Candidatus Nanoarchaeia archaeon, assembly GCA_038884815.1. GTDB lineage: Archaea > Nanobdellota > Nanobdellia > SCGC-AAA011-G17 > VGLX01 > JAWABC01. The sequence goes on from JAWABC010000093.1 coordinate 1,708, forward strand.
ATAACATTGGTATTATCAGCAAGGTTATACTTATGCTTCAAGGCAAGCAGGCCAGCAATCAAAGCAGAAGTGCCAGAATTGACTAAAACACAATGCTTTGTTCCAACGAAGTCAGCCCAAACATTCTCGAATTGGTAAACTTTAGTGGATTCTGAAATTCTATTAGAGCGAACTACCTCCAAGATGGCTTCTTCCTCCTCTTTCCCTAACCTCAAATCACCTACCCTCACCTTTTTCATAGTGAAGAAAACAACATGAGTATGGTATTTAAATGTTTATATAAAAAAATATATAAATCAAGGTTTAAGAAAGTATCATCTTTCCCTTAAGTTTTTCATATCATAAACATAATAAATATCAAGACCTTTAAGTCTTATTATGTCATTAGGTTCATATCTTATCTTGAAAGTATCTGTATCCTTACCAAGGTTAGCATAGTAAGGACTGACAAAAATGTACCTTATTGATTCATTATTTGGATGGAAGTACTTAACCCTTTCAAAAACATCAGGGTCATGGCCAGTTTGTTCCTTGAAAGCTGTCTCAAACTGCCAACTCAGAAGATGCTGTGACCTCTTAATATAAAAATGGATTATAGGGTTAATACCATAAAATGTTTCTCCTTCTTTAAGTAAAGGAGTTAAATAAGAAACAAGCACACTAGCGGAATAGTAAGATATACCAGCACTTTTGTAAGCTTCACACTTATAACTATCAGCAAAACATACTATATCATTCACATAGTGAAAGTAAGGAGAAGTTGAATAAGCATTGTAAAATGAATAGGCTATGTAGATTATTATGAAGATTATGAAAAAAGCACGTTTAAACTTAACTTTGGATATTGTAAAAATAGAGTAGGACTCATTTGAAAAAGCAAAACTCATCAAGAAAACTAAACCAATCATAAAACCAAAGAAAACCCTCAAAAGGGACAGGCTAGGAAATAATATCAAGCAAAGAAAACCAAAGATACCAAGGTAAAAAATAAATTTCTCTTTTAAACTTTTACCTCTTTTGAAAAATAATTTAAAAATTATGAAAATCGAAAAAAAGAAAAGCAATAAATCCAAAACATTGATATTGCGTATGAAATCATAAATAACATAAAAAAATTCTCTATTAAATTTAAGTAAGCCACTAATTTCAGGGTAAACCTGCTTGTACTTAGTATAAACAAACCAAAGATTCTTCAGACTAAACTCAAAAGGAGGTAATAATGCAGCTATATAAAAGACTCCACCAATAACTAAATTCTTGAACAAAGCTTTATAATTTACAGAAATAACATTTATTTTCTCAGCCAACTGTTTCAGTTCAAATTTTACAAAAACCATCTTAAGCAAACCTAAAGACTCAGTTCTATATTTTTCTAATAAAATAAAAACTGCAAAGATTAAGAAGGCAGCCATAGGAAATTTGGTGGAAAATGCAAGAGAAAAAAAAAC
>JAWABC010000094.1:0-3134 GCA_038884815.1 Candidatus Nanoarchaeia archaeon
ATTGTTTTTGGTTTTTGAGAATAACAATTTTTAGCTGGAAAACTTCAGCATTTTTACTTCTCTTGTTTTCAAATTTACGACAGGTACTCTTGAAGGTTCAGGGTGGTGTCCTGTTTTTTCTTGGAATGCTGTTTTTGCCTGCCAGCAGCTTGAGCATATGGTTGTTACATTGTTATATGTTGCTATCGCTGCCCTGTGGATGTGTCCTGTTATGAAAAAATCAGGCACTTTGTTTATTATCATCATATCTCTTTTTGTGTCTGGCACATATAAATTTGACCCATGCGTTGGTGCAAGGTGTCTTTTTTGTAGCATGAATCTCATTATCAGTTCAGGTTTATCATAACCCCCATTTATCCTTATGTGGTCTACGTTGCTTGCATAATAATCAAAACTGTATCCGTGGTAAAGCAGCACATCAAACCCAGGGAATTCTTTGGACGAATGTATGTTCACTAGTGATGGGTTACTCACCATTATCACGTTTGGCATTTTTACTAAATCTGGTGCCATGTCTTCTCCTAGTGGTGGTTGTGGTTCTGAGATTCTCAACGCATCATGATTGCCTGGGCAGATTATTATTTTAACATCTTTTCTGATTAAACTTAACAGCTCTGCTGCTTTTTCATACTGTTTTCTTATATCCTTTATCAATAGTTCTTTGTCTTGTTCTGGGTATATCCCGACACCGTCAACTATATCCCCCACAACAAACATGTACTTTGTTTTCTTTGCAATCTCTTTTTGTTCTCTACTTCCGCTTTTGCAGTTTATCCACTCCACAAACCGCATAAAATCTTTTGCCAGAAATAAATTGCTTCCTATGTGCAAATCACCTGTAAAGATAGCGTATACCTCTTCTGGTGCTTTTTTTAATTCCTTAATCTTCCTTTTACTGCTATAACTTCGTCTGTAACCAAGTTTTTGGCTGTATTGACTAATTCTATTTTATCTTTGTTTACGATGACTACTATTTGCCCAGTGGGGTCTTCAATTGTTAAGGATATACCTCCATTTTTTGTTGTTCTTTTCTCCACGATCATCCCTATGATTTCTGTCTTAGGCATTTTTGTTTTTGTATTTAGTCTGTTGATAGAAACTACGTTTTGTAGATCTTGCCTGTTCATCAGCATTTCTTTGAGGGTGTTGTATCTTGCTTTGAAGTATGCTACAAAATCCTGCACATCCCTCTTTTTTGCATCCTCCTTGTATGAATCTAGTATTATTACGTTGTTCTCTACTGGCCCACCATTTGTTATTTCAATTTCTTCTTCTGGTTTTTTTATTTCCTCTAATAATGTGTTCAGCTTTTCTTTTTTCTCCTCGTCTATGTGGTATTCCATTATGTCGAGGAATGTCTCGTATACTTTGCCATTTTTTCCTTTCTCCATGAAAGCCCTTGACCTTTCGAACTCTGACCAGTTTATGTTTATTGGTACTCTTGTTTTCTTTATTACTCTGTGTAAATCTCGGTTTATTACAAGCGGTCTTGATGGTGTTCTTATTTTCTTTTCAATTTCTTCTATGAATTTTCCGTCGAGTTCTTCGCCCATAATGTCTGGGCTTATAAGGTAGCCTTTTTCTAGAAATTCTTGGATTATTTGTTGGTTCATGGGGTTAGGCCCTCTTTGAGTAGTTTGGTTATCTCTTCCTTTGTTGTTTCTGGTAGCTCAATGCCTATCTCCCTGGTTCTTCCTCCTCTTCCCTTTGATATTACTTTTGTGTTGATTATACCCATCATGTCCATTTCTGCTATTATGTCTGATACTCTTCTTAGAGTTAATGGGTTGACTCCTGCTTTTGTGCTGTATTTTTTGTAAGTGTCATATATGTCTCCCGTGAATATTTTGTTGCCGTTGTTTTGATTTAATTCCAGTATCGCTTGGAGTACTAGTTTGAATTGTTTTGGGCTTGTTTTTACTGCTTCTGTTATCCTGTCTTGGTCTATTTTTTCTTGCGCCATATCAAGGTGTTTTATCATTATAGTGTCTTGTTTGTTCCTTTCTGCTATCTCCCCAGCCACTCTTAACAGTTCTATTGCCCTTCTCGCATCTCCATGCTCTCTTGCTGCATATGCCGCGCATTTTTCTATAAGCCCTTCTTCCATGGCATCTTCTCTTATGCTTAGTTTTGCTCTTTTTCTCAATATATCTTGCAGTTGTATGGCATTGTAAGGTTCAAATAACACCTCTTCTTCTGATAAAGAGCTTTTCACTCTTGGGTCCATGTTGTTTGTAAATCTTAAATCGTTGGATATTCCTATTATGCTCACTTGGCTATGTTTTAACTCGGGGTTTATTCTTGTTAATGAGTATAGTATGTGGTCTCCTATTTTGTTTACCAGTTGGTCTATTTCATCTAGGATTAATATGAGCAGTGTTTTTTGTTGTTCAAGTATTTTTAAGAATAAATCGTAAACATCCTTTGTCGGCAGTCCTGTTGTTGGTACTTCTCCTCCCATCTCTCTTATTATCTGCGCTATAAGTCTGTATTCCGTGTCTGCTATCCTTTGTAGTTTGCAATTTAGGTATACTATTTTTATTGGAACGTTCTTTTTGTTTGCCAGTTCTTCCATCTCTCTTGTTACGTACTTTACAACTACTGTTTTTCCTGTGCCAGTCTTCCCGTAAATGAAAAGATTTGATGGTTTTTCTTTTTTGAGTGCTGGTGCAAGTATGCTTGCTACTTCTTCCATTTGTTTTTTTCTATGTGGTATTTCTTTTGGCACGTAAGTTGGTTGCAAATATTTTTTGTCTATGAATAGGGGTTTTCTTTTAAGGTAGTCTTCAAAGAATTTACTTAGCCCTTTTTCAGCCATTAGCAAGCCCCCTTTTCTCAAAAATTTTTGAAAAAATTTTAATTTTAAATAAAATGTATTTTTTGTGAGTGTTTGTTGTATTTAAAGATTTTTGTTTTTCATACTACATCACTCACCCCCTAACTTCTTTTGCAGGTTTTTTTATAAAAAATATTTGTTTTCTGTTTTTGTTGTCTTTCTTTAGTGTAAAAAACGACTCCTTGTTTTCTTGTGGAACTTTTGTTAAGTAACAACTTTCTCTTACTCCAGATTGTTTATTACAAAATATATATTATATTACAACACAGAAATATTTAAATACCATTTTCTAAAATTT
>JAWABC010000095.1:0-3082 GCA_038884815.1 Candidatus Nanoarchaeia archaeon
AAAAAATACAGAATCTGTGGCAGTATGAAAACGAGTTATCTTTTCGGTTGGTCTTTTAGTTCTGTTTACGATTAGTTCGTTCTGAAAATTTTGTTTACCAAAAACTTCGTCCATAATAACTTTAACATAATGCCCAAAGTGGTAATCCATCCTAACATAAATGCTCCCATCATCTGCAAGCAGTTCTCTCAAGAAAATCAATCTTTTTCTCAGAAATTCAATGAATTCTGCTCCTTGTAATTTTGCAGAATAAGCAGGCTCGCCTTTTGCGTAATAAATATCCCCTGTTCCAAAAGGAGGATCAATGAAAACAAGCTTTATCTTTTCCAGCTTTCCTTCATCCTGAAGTTTTTTTAGATATTTTAATGCTTGTAAGTTGTCTCCAAAAATAAGCATGTTGTGCCATTCACCTTCCTTTACACTGCCAAACTGCTTTACAGGCTGGAATGGCATGACCATTGTATCAGCCAAAATGTCTTCTTCTCTTTCCTTGATTCCATATTTTAGCTCAATCTTTTTTAGCTCTTCTTTGGTTCGAATCCCCCCTCTACTTCTAATGGAAAAATAGGTTTTTACTTCTAAGAATATTTCTAGGTTTTCTGGCTTCTGCTACTTTCTTTTGCTGTTCGTAACGTTTTTCAGCTTCCTTATAACCCCTTCTGTCTATTCCGCTTGGTAAAACTTGAGAGAAATCCAGTTTAATTCTCTTACCTTTATTTTTCTTTTTTTTCAGCTTTATAGGTTTGAAAGTTCTATTTTGTTTTTTCTTTCTGATTAGTTGTTTAGCTAGGTATTTAATTTTTTTTTCTAGTGTTGGTTTAGGTTCGTAGTGTGAGAAATCTTCTCCCATTTCCTCTTCCGCTTTCTTTATGTCTTTGTATCTTATTACAGGCATTTTTACCCCCCATACATTTTTAAAGCAAGTTCTTCCAGTTCCTTATAGTCTTGTTCTGTGAAGCTGCTGATAAGTTCTTTTTCTCTGACTGCGTTAAGGTAACTGGCTAAGTGCGTCTTGAATTTTTTTAGATTTAAACATTTTCTCATAACATCTATGGAGCAGATATTAACTACACCTAAGTTTGTTTTAAGTCCATAATTTTCACAAATAGGATCAAAACCACACCTAAATTCTTTTAGTATGTCTTCTATTTTTATCGGCTTGTTTCTCTTACTATATTTTTCTTCTATCATGATTTACCAATTCCAAATTCTTTTTTTCTTCTTTCTTTTACAAGGCATTTTTTTTGTTTCTCCTTTTTTATTTTATGAAAAAATTTTTTCCCGTCATTATTCTTTTCTTTTGTTTTAGACCGTTATCTTTTGTCATGAGTGTAGGTTTCTGTTTAAGTATGGTGTCTTCAAACATCTTTTTAGCATCAAGCTTTCTGTAACGACTTACTTCTGCTTTTATTCTTTCTTGTCTTTCTTTCTCCTTGTATATCCTGAGTTCGAATTCTTCAGGACTTACTTTCGGTGTTATCGAAGCTACTTGTTTCTTATTGATAAAGCTTTTCAACTTAGCCACTAATTCTGGAAGCATTTTTTCCCGTCACCCCCCCGCTCCTCTGGCGTTCACTATCTTCAGAAGATAAAAAGTTATCATAGCTGCTAATGAGTATATGAGTATTCCCAGTATGCTTGGGAAGAACCTTGCGAAAGCCAAACCGAAAACAAGCAATACCATTATCAGAGCGTTATCAGAAAATCTGTATTTTGCTGCTACAAAACCTATGAACAGCAAAGCCAAAGCTATGAATACGTAAGGACTACCAGCTACTTCATTTACGAGAACGTTCCACAAATCGAAAGCATCTATTATCGTGTTCATGTGTTACCCCCGTCTCCGAACACCCAACCGATCAGCACTATTATTCCTATTATGCTCATAGGTGCTATGAGCAGTATTGCGAAAACCATACCCCACACCCCTTCTGCTTTGAAAAAATTAAATATCTGCACTATGTCTATGAACAGGCTTAGTAGCATACCTACTAGCAGTGCTTTCACCGTGAACTGTGCTTTTTGATATGTAACAAAACCTACGGCTATGGCTGCTAATCCAATCGCTCCTGCCAGTCCTGCTAAAGCAGTTCCAGTATCTCCGAGCACTTCTCTGAACTTTATTACGAGCTCCGAGTTCCAGACTGCTTGGGGATCTGTAGCGTATATTATGATTTTGAAAGCTGTAGGGTCTATAACTCCGAATAGGAAGAACAGTACTTCAAGCACTAGTAGAAACGTTAAGTAGTTTATGAGTTTTGCCATTTTATCCTTCTCCTGACATCTGTCGGTTTATTATGAATATAAGTAAGGTTATACCGAGCACTATTGAAGCTATAGGAACTTCATAAGTGTTACCCCATAGGCTTATCGTGCTTGTAAGAACGTTAAGCCCTACCACGTCAAACAGAAGCACCCAACCAAATATGGTTACTGCTATCGGTACTGGGTAAGCATAACCATTATAATTCAGGACTGCTACACTTACCAACACCAAAGCCATAAGCAATAGTGAAGCTAAAAAATCAAACTTAAGACCGCCATCTGCTGTTTCAGCTATGAAATAACTTCTAAGAGTTTTGAAATCTTCAAAGAACTTCATGACGCTGTAATTACCTTCATAAAAACTTTCGTTAGTGGTTATGACGTATTGTACTCTTGGGTCTATGAACGTTCCGTTTATCACCCAGTAATATCTCATTTCAAGACCATCATTTTCCCCAGTATCAAGTTCGAGAACAGCTTGACATCCAAACGAACCTGAACAGTTAGCTTGACCTAAAAAAGTTCCTGAACTGTTACTGATATTAAAACCTGCGAGGTCAAGAACGTGGTACGTGCTGTTAATTGTGAAATTAAAATTGTAAACTCTATTTTTTTCTAGGTAACGGTCTGTTGGAGCGTACTCATAAGTTATCCCCATGTTATAATTTTCTACATAAGTAGTTTCCCCAGTAAGCGTTACAGTATAACTGCTCTGGGTAGGAGTGAAAGTAGTTGTGTAAGTGCCGTAACCGTTCTTAGCGAAAGTGAAACGGTACTGAAGATTAGGGTTTACCCAGAATGTAGCTATACCCGCCGC
>JAWABC010000096.1:0-2052 GCA_038884815.1 Candidatus Nanoarchaeia archaeon
CTGCCTCCAAAAATACGAAAAAAACAACAACATCAAACCAGAATCAACCTGCCGGTCATGCACAAAACCAGCGAAAAAATGGTATCGCGAACGACTCACCATCATCGGTTTATTCGCACTTGCTCTGGCATTCATAAGTTATCTCATACCACAACTCAACCCATTCTTCTATGCATTACAAGATTATTTCCTCCTCATCTGGTGGGCAATCCTCATCGGGTTACTCATCGGAGGAATCATCGACTATTTCATCCCACGACAATACATAGAAAAATACCTCTCACGACACCAAAAAAGAACCATCATCTACTCAGTTATCTTTGGATTTCTCATGAGTGCTTGCTCCCATGGCATCCTTGCAATTGCTATTGAACTCTACAAAAAAGGAGCAAGCACCTCATCAGTCGTTGCATTCCTGCTTGCATCACCCTGGGCGAACCTCCCCATAACCGTACTCCTCTTCGGATTCTTCGGCATAAAAGCACTGCTTATCATCATTTCAGCACTTATCATCGCAATCATCACCGGACTGCTCTACCAATGGCTCGAGCGGCACGATAAAGTAGAATGCAAACAATGCAACCACGGCGAAGACACACCGGTCCTCACCGAGTTCTCCATCATCAAAGATATTCAGAAACGCTGGAACGAATTCCACTTCAACCGCCATACTCTCTGGGATGCTGTACAAGGAACAATGCATGGATCCTGGAGTCTTACAAAAATGGTACTCTGGTGGCTCATCATCGGAATGCTGTTGGCAGCTTTTGCACGAGCCTACATCCCAACAGGTCTTTTCCATCACTACATGGGACCAACCATTCTAGGACTCCTCGTCACCTTATTTTTTGCAACCATCATCGAAGTCTGCTCAGAGGGAAGCTCACCGCTTGCCTTTGAAATCTACAACCAAACTGGAGCTTTTGGAAACAGCACCGTATTTGTCATGGCAGGAGCTGCAACCGATTACACAGAAATTGGATTAATCTGGAGTAACATCGGCAAAAAAGCTGCACTCTGGCTTCCGATACTAACCGTACCACAAGTCCTTCTCATCGGATATCTCCTCAATATCTTCCTCTAAAAAAAGAGAATCCTCTAAGGATGCATAACTATGCAATACTCTGACGTTATAGCAACATTAAAAACCATGGAACAACCAAAAAACATCCAAGGAATGATACGTTATGGAATCAACCCAATCAACAATCTTGGTATCTCAATTTATCAATTACGGCACCTTGCTAAAGAAATCGGTACAAACCACGATCTTGCTCTCAAGTTATGGGATTCTGGAATTCATGATGCACGATTGCTTGCTGTTTTCATCGACGATCCAATTCAAGTAACCAGTGAACAAATGGATGCCTGGGCAGCTGACTTTGACTCATGGGATATCTGCGATCAAGCATGCACTAGTCTTTTTGATAAAACACCCCATGCCTGGACCAAGGTATACACATGGGCAACCCGAGAAGAAGAATTTGTCAAACGCGGGGCATTCGCACTACTTGCGGGACTTGCGGTTGATGACAAAAAAGCTACAAATCAGGATTTTGAACGATGTGCTCCACTCATAAAAAAATGTTGCACAGATGATCGAAATTATGTAAAAAAAGCAGTAAACTGGGCGTTACGAAATATCGGAAAACGCAACCAACCATTAAACAAAAAGATGATACAACTCTCTAAAGAACTACTTACCATAGATTCACGATCAGCGCGGTGGATTGCAACTGATGCACTCAGAGAACTCACTAGTGAAAAAGTACACCACAGGATCAAAATAAAAAAGAAGAAAAAAAGGTATTAAATTATTTTTATAAACTGATTGCCTCAACTGGACATTCGTCAACACACGTGCCACAGTCAATACAGGTTGCCTCATCGATTTCTGCTTTTTCACCAATGGTGATTGCCTCAACTGGACAGACCTCTTTGCAGGCTCCGCAGGCAGTGCACTTATTTTTATCAACTTTTGCTACCATATGATATTACCTCTTATGAGACCCGAGATAAAAATAACCCTATATATCTTTTACCTACGTCGTA
>JAWABC010000096.1:2084-3056 GCA_038884815.1 Candidatus Nanoarchaeia archaeon
GCTGCAGATCTATTGGTTAAAGAGAAATATGCATAAACAATTCCGAGTTCGAAGGCAAAAATGACGAGAAACAAACCAAAGGTTTTCGCTATTTTTACCAGATCAAAACCATACATCACAGTGACAGAACCAAGAAAAGGAACAAACATCCCAAGTAAGACAAGCATAAGAATTTCAATAATATCACGATTCTTACCCATAAGCAACGGTATAGAGAGTCTGAAAGAATTATTTAGTCATTTCTCTCCCATAAAATCTATCAGAAAAACAGACGACGGACTTACGACCAAAATCATTTATATTACTCTTCTTGATTCTGAGCGAACATGGTGCCATGGCAAGATATTGCCCTTACTGCAATTAATTTCGGATTCATCATCACCCTTCTACCCGCAATCATAAAAAACTACAAACTCAAAGATGTTACTTCACAATCACTCACCACATATCTATCAACCTCACTCCTACTTACGATCATGGCAATCATCTTTTTCACCCTTGACCTTCCCCTTAGTTGCCTTTCAACCACAGGAACTGCAATTGTCTGGTTTATCATAACCTATCAAAAGATAGCTTACACGAAAAAAAAGTGAATACCATGACAAAAATAATGGTTTTCTGCATCGGCAACCGAGATGGTGGTGACGATGCAATCGGACCGTATATCGCAGATCAACTCAACAAACACAAAAACCATGGTATCGACGTTGTTGATTGTGGGACAAATCCGGAGAATTATACCTCCCTGGTAAAACAAAAAAAACCACACGTACTCCTGATCATAGATGCTGTTGATATGAATCTAAAACCTGGAGAGGTGCGTATCGTTCCAAAAGAAAAAATCAGCACCATGCACATCTGTACCCATGGAATACCTCTCCCGATTCTCATAACCTATCTCGAATCATGGGTACAAAAAATACTCCTCATCGGCATACAACCAAAAACCTATATCGGATCACTTACAGCACC
>JAWABC010000097.1:0-3046 GCA_038884815.1 Candidatus Nanoarchaeia archaeon
CCTCGAATCCCCTGAAGACAATGCCTACAACTCAACGACAAACTTGATAGACTTCACATATAATGTTACCAATGGAACAGTACTAAACTGCAGCTTGATAATAAATGACCAAATAAATATGACTGATACATCAATGGCGTCAGAATTACCTGGACAAAACTTTACAGTGTACCTCCCAAATGCAGACTACTTATGGAGTATTAACTGTACCGATACTTACAACGGAATAGAAGCAAGCGAGACAAGAAATATAAGCATTAGTTATGCAGCAGCTCCGAATACAGCACCAAACTTTGATTTTATAGCAGGCTTCACATTAAATGAAGATTTTGGCACATTCACAATAAACTTACAAGATAATGTAAGCGATGCCGAAGACCCTGATGGAGCTCTGACATATAATTGGACAGTAAGCAACACAAGCAGACTAACTTTAGATATACCCAACTCAAGCGGTATAGCTACATTTACCTCACAACCTAATGCCTCGGGAAGCGTCACAATAGTAATAAGCGTGGTTGACACAGGTGGATTAAGCAATTCAACACAGTTCACTATTACAGTCACACCACAAGATGATTCTCCTTGGTGGGACCTTATAGGGAATAGCACAGCATCTATAAATGAAGATAGCACAAACAATAACATTTCTTCACAGGCTTACTGGCAGAGTTACTTCAGGGACGTTGAACAAGACCAAATCCCTAATGCTGTTGAGATATCAACCAATATAAGTGACGTTTCATGTTCATTTAGTTTGGGGGATATAATTTGTAATGCAGCAAATAACTTCACAGGACTCGCAATTATCACTTTATCAGCAGATGATGAAACATTTATCATAACACAAGACTTTGAGATAACAGTCAATGCAGTTAATGACTCGCCATGGCTTGACCAACTAGCAAACATAACCTTGGATGAGGACAATGGTACTTCTACAATATACACATCAGCAGAGATAAATCAAAGTTTCAGGGATGTGGAAAATGATCAAGCACCATTAACAATTACCATAATCCAACAAACAAACACATCGGTAATAAGCTGTTTATCGGATAATGGGATAGCATGCACAACAGTAGCAAATGAAAGTGGGGTAAGCACCATTGTGGTTGAGCTTAACGACTCAGGAGGGCTGAGTGTAAGCGAACCGATAACAATAACTGTGACGCCTGTTAACGACCAGCCATGGATAGAACTAGACAAGCCAGCAAACAATACCATGAACTTGTCAACAAATACTATAGATTTTATTTATACACCTTATGACGTTGAAGGGATATCGAATTGCAGTTTGGTAATAAATGACATAACAAATGTAACAGATACTAGCATAACTTCAGGAACATCAAGCAATCTCACAACCTATTTACCGGATGGGGAATATCTATGGAAGATAATCTGCATAGACATAGATAATGCGGTAGCAAACTCAGAACTAAGGAATATAAGCGTGACTTTAGATGTGACAGCACCTTCAATAAATCTTGAATCACCTGCTTATGATAGCATGTGGACATCAAGCAGCACAGTAAGCTTTTCGTATAATGTCAGTGATGGTAGCAACATAGTTAATTGTAGTCTAATACTAAATTATGATGACATAAATTCAACATCAACAAGCATAACAAAAGACGCTGCAGGACAAACATTCTCAGCAAGCCTTGCAAATGCAGAATACAACTGGAGTGTGAACTGCACAGATGAAAATGGTAACATAGGAGGTTCAGAAATCTGGAACGTAACTGTGAATTACGTTGCTGCAAATGAAACCACCACAACAGGCGGAGGTGGTGGGACAAGCGTATCAGGGGGGTTATATGCCGATACAGCACAAGGAGTTATTATAGAGTTAGGTGTAGGGGACAGGGCCAGCTTTGAAGTTAAAGGAAAAGAACATACAATAACCGTAATGAGCATAACACCAGATGCTGTAACATTTAAGATAATGTCCGAACCGATAACTGTTGTTGTGGAAAAAAACACAACAAAAGAGGTGGATGTTGATAGGGATGGAATTAATGACATATCGATAACAGTAAACAACATAGACATCAGGTATATGACTGCAGAGTTTTATATAAAACAGATAGAGAAACCAATAGTAGCACCAACCATACCAACAGTGGAGGAAACATTGCCAAAACAACTACCAGAAGAAGCACCAACCGTAATAGAAGAGAAAAAAACATTTGAAGAAAAACCGGAATGGGTGCAGGTATTTGTTGTGGTCGTCACAATACTGGTTCTTGCTATGGCAGCACTCTACATAAGTTTAGCATACAAAAGCAAGAAAAAAGAAAAAGAATCAAGACTTTGAAAGGTTAAAATAAATCTCAAACTCCTTATCCCTGATCTTAACGTTCAACCCATGATGAGGGCTTTTGGGTTTTTCAAAAGAAAGTTTCTTTGCACCTACCTTAGCCTTGATGTCTTTCGCAAACTTGCTCAGGTCATAAGAAGAAACTATAAACAAATCAATCATGTCCTGCTTTTTTAAGTTAGCTTTCTTCCTCATATCCTGAATTCTCCTTGTTATCTCCCTTGAGAACCCTTCTGCCTCCAAAACAGGAGATAAATCAGTGTTTAAAACAACTTCAAAATTCCCTTTCTTAACCTCAACTGACTTAACATTGACCTGTTTCGTAATTATGGACTTTAAAGAGTTTACAGCATCGACATTCTTAGTGGTAATAATAATTTTTGGAAGAGGCCATCTCACACCAAGCTGGGCTTTCTCCCTCTGAGCAAGAGCCTCTTGAATTATATCCCTCACAAAAGACATATCCTCTTCCAACTTCTTATCAATCAACTTTTTATTGGCCTTGGGCCAATCATAGAAATGAATGCTTTCTTCACTTAGCTTGTACTTATTCCTTAACTCTTGATAACATTTCTCTGTTATGAAAGGAGCTATAGGTGCAAATATCTTCAGGGTTTCTAGGTACACATTATAAACTGCATAAAGAACTTGAGCTTTTTCCTTGTTGGAGCCAGCAGATGCCTTCTCCCTAACCATCTGTATGTAATTCCTACTTAGGTC
>JAWABC010000098.1:0-3037 GCA_038884815.1 Candidatus Nanoarchaeia archaeon
CGGTGATCAGAGGCTCAGGCTCTCTTTTCAAAATCCAGCCGGTTTTCAATGCATTGAATCTATAAGCAAAGTTTCTCTCAATAGCGCTATCAAAAACATCTCTCTCACCAAATTCAAAATGGGCTATTTTAGCATACAAAAAAACTCTTGAAAAATGTGGAGTTAAAACTAAACAAATGTCATCCCCCTTGACTTTGGAACTGGCAAAAATAATCTGTGACACCTCATACTATGGCTGGCTTATTACATACGCCCAGCTAAGCAACATGATTGCAATGAATAACAAAGTAGATTATGATGAGATGTGGTCTTTTGCAGATGAAATTCACAAATTTCTTGGAAACAGGCCAAAAATGTATCCTGGAATAATTGGAGGGCACTGTGTGATCCCAAATTTAGATCTGATTAACAACGAAACTCTCAACTTTATCAAGACCTTTAATAATAAATATATGAAAAAAATTCGTAAATGAAGTTTATTCCTGAATAGACCATACATCATAATTTATTTTGAAAATCTTTAGGTTAATCTTCTGATCATAATCTTTTGAATCAAATACCTTAACTAAATATGGATATTTTTCTTCATGATAAAATATATCGCTAAGAAAAGTGGGCCGCTCTTTCTTATCGTCAATAACTATGTGTGTCAAACCTATCTCCTTAGAATCTTTGATATATTCACTCAATTCTTTATATCCTGAAACTGGTATTACCTTTGCCTCAAATTCTGCATCATGTCTCAATGAAGGCCATGCTGAGGCAAGCTGTGCAGAGGAAATGTACGCACTTTGTGGATAATAATCATTTACCTTGTTTGTGTTATGAACTACAAACTGCGCAACTTGAAAATATTCTAATTCTTGTTCTTTATCTGGCAGCTTAATCGCAAGAAAAACAACAGAGGCAACAATAACTCCAATTATGGCAGCTAGAATCAAAATGTGTGATTTTGAGATTATTTCGCCATATTTTTTCATTGCAAACACTGAAAGCACGCAAAACATTGGATACATAAAATAGAAATACTTTGTATCAAGTGCAGGAACAGAATATGCATACAATGCAGGAATTGACATCATAATTAAAGCCACAATGATGGTATTTTTCTCAAAATTACGGTGACGTAGAATCAAAAATACACCAACTGGAACAAAAAAGACAAAGACTGGAAGCATAACTCTACCCAAAAATCCAAAAAATGTGATCGCTGTATTTGTAAAAAATGTGATGATTCCATAATTAGATGTTAAAACAGAAGCATGGCCAGCTTCATTTATTATTCTACCTGTTAGCGCGTCGGTTCCAGTCATCTCTATTCTTAATATCGCCATTGGTAATATTGCAGCAATAAAAACAGCAAGCAAAACGCCATACCTTGATAACTCCTTTAGATTCTTTCCATGTTGTACAAAATACATTATAGATAATGCAAAAAACAAAAACAGACCTTCAGATCTTATAAGGGAGGCAAATCCAATCAATGCAAACGAAATGCATCGTGACCTGATATCTAATTTTAAAAACAGTACTAGGGAAACAGCACCAACTAAAATGTATAATGCATCGTTTAATCCAAGTAGTGAATTTTGAACAAGTCGTGGTTCGAAGGCAAAAATTGCGGCACCAAATACAGCAAATGAATTTCCAACAAACCGTCTACATAAAAAATACACAGGAATTGCAGTCAGTACAGAAAGCAAAGTAGCGATGATCCTTTGCATTTCCATATATGAAATCATATCTGCAAATTTGAACAATGCAAAAAACGGTGCTAAAAATACAGGCCATCCATTATTTGCAAAAGAATAGCCTTCTGGAAGTCTACCCAAAATACTGGTATCACTTGCATACCAAAAATAAGTCTGGGCATCAAGAGTCAACGGAACGCCAAAGGGGAAAAAATAGAATCGGAGAATCAAGCTTGATGCTATTATGATTCCAAGAAAAACAATATCGGTGTCAAAAATCTTTGATATGTGCAAATTTGTCTTTGATAACATTGAACTAATCTAAAATCACAGCCTAATCTGTCTTGCTCAACATTTTTTCGTATAATTAATCAATTATTTGCCTTTTTACAATCTTGTAGACTGAAATAATATGCCAACTGTGCTAATTCGGATAATACAATTGCTGTTGCAATTCCGTTTATACCAAAGGAATTCCCAAGTAATATAATGCTCGATATCTGAACTACTAAAAATACTATTGAACCAAACAAAACAATCCTGATTTTTTCGTGTGCTAGAAACCTTGACAGAAAAACTAGATTGATCGTGTTAGGCACAACAGCAAAGCTTACGATCTGTAACACCTGAGTTGCTTGGGTGAACTTTGGGAACAATACTGACACTACTAGCGGGCTTGCAAATATTCCAAGTAAAGAGAGAGCAGCGGCAGTTAGAATTACAAATTTTGTCAAGTTTTTTGTAGAGTTTCCACTAGACTCCTGAGTTATAAGAAACTTGTAAAAGACGTTTGGTATTATGTATAAAACACTAAGAAACTGAATTCCAAGCTGGTAGTTTCCCAAAATCAAAAAACCAAAAAGTGGACCAACTATAATCTTATCAATAGAACCAATGAAAACATTCGACAGATCCAAGATATAGCTATTTACCAAAAACCTAGTGCGTGTCTTGACCAAGGAAAAATCAATCCGTTCCTTTCTTAGTGATTTTACAATTCTTACCATGTAGGGGAAATATGATATACCTACTCCAAGAATGACACCGCTTGGCCCAAATGGATAGTATAATCCAATACCAAGGATTATCATTAAAATTTTCTGTGTAATTACATATTGGAGATAATTCCTATACATCTTGAGGCCTAAAAGCTCTGATATTGCCAAATTGAAAACAACATAGCCAATTGTGACTATGCTCAGCTCAAATCTGAAAAAAACAAAATAAAGTATTGTTGCTGATATTATGCCAAAAACAGAAGCAATCAGAAAAATCGGCAGTTGTACTTTGATTCCTTTTGGAACATGAACTAGTATCATGTTGGATGCACCAATCAGGGAAACTGT
>JAWABC010000099.1:0-3024 GCA_038884815.1 Candidatus Nanoarchaeia archaeon
AAGCAGGCCAGCATGATTAATCTCATAAAGGAGAAGACTGGTTGTAAGATTACCGTTGGTCAAAACGGGTGGGTTTGGGTTTTTTCAGACGACCCTAAAAAGGAGTTGGTTGCTAGTAACGTTATTCAGTACATTAATGATAACGCCCATAAGAATGGTTTGACTGATGACGTTTCTAAGATGTTGGCTGAGGGGTTGAAGTGAAATGACATATGATAAAAGATTTGACGGAAGGAAGTGGGATGAGATTAGGCCGATGGAGGCTAAGGTTGGTGTTGTTAAGCGTGCTGACGGTTCTGCAATGTTTAGGATGGGGAAAACAATTGCGATCGCTGCTGTTTATGGCCCTCGTGCGTTGCACCCCACTTTTATGAGGGACCCTCAAAAAGGTTTGTTGCGCTGCAATTATAACATGATGAGTTTTTCTGGCTCAGGTGAAAGGGTTAGGCCTGGCCCTTCTAGGCGTAGCAAGGAGATCTCTTTGGTTACTACGAATGCTTTGCTTCCTGTCTTGGACCTTTCTCCTTATCCGAACACGGTCGTTGATGTTTTTGTTGAATTGCTACAAACTGATGCTGGCACCAGGTGTGCTGGTATTAACGCTGCTGCCATGGCTCTTGCGGATGCTGGTTTGATGATGAAGGATTTGGTTTCTGCTGTTTCCGTTGGTAAGGTTGGTGACAAGATTGTTGTTGACTTGAACAAGGAAGAGGAAGACTTTGAGGAGGGCTCCACTGATACTCCTGTTGCCATGACTCCTCGTAACGGTGAGATTACTTTGTTGCAGCTTGATGGTAATATGAGTAAGGATGAGTTGGATAAGGCTTTACAGCTTGCTAAAAAGGCTTGCCTACAGATTTATGATGTTCAGAAGAAGGCTTTGAAGGCCAAGTACGGGGTTGAGTAAGATGGGAGAGGATGCTAATAAAAAATACATCGTTTCGCTGATTGAAAAAAACCTTAGGGTTGACGGCAGGGCTTTGGACAAGTACCGTGACATTGTTATAGAGTATGGTGTTTCTTCCAAGTCTGCTGAGGGCTCTGCTCGTGTTACTATTGGTGATACGATTGTTGTTGCTGGTGTGAAGTTCGAGGTTGGTGAGCCTTTCCCTGACAAGCCTGATGAGGGAACTATTGTTGTTAATGCTGAGCTGCTTCCTTTGTCATCTCCTGAGTTTGAGTCTGGTCCTCCTGATGTTCAATCTATAGAATTGGCTAGGGTTGTTGATCGTGGCATTCGTGAGTCTAAGGCTATAGATTTCAAGAAGCTTTGTATAAAGGAAGGTGAGAAGGTTTGGCTTATCTTCATAGACATCTATCCTATTAACGATGCTGGTAACTTGTTTGATGCTGCCGCCTTGGCTGCTTTTGCCGCTGTGAAGGATGCTCGTTTTCCAAAGTATGATGAGCAGCTTGACAAGGTTGTGTATGATGAACGCACAGATAAAAAGTTGCCTTTGGAGAACCTTCCTGTTGCTTGTACGGTCATAAAGATTAATGGCAAGCTTTTAGTTGATCCCACTACAGAAGAGGAGCAGGCTATGGATGCTAGGTTGACTGTCGCCACTCTTGAGAACGGTAATATTTGTGCGATGCAGAAGGGTGGCCATAAACCTTTGAGCCATTCTGATATCATGAAGATGGTTGAGTTGGCTTCTGAGAAGGCTAAGGAGCTTCGCAAGTTATTATAATAAAGTTTTTATATTCTTGTTGTTTTTCTTTTTCTATGAAGGTTAAAAAGCTGGTGGCTAAAGTTATCAAGGATTCTCGTGGTAACCCGACAATTGAGGTTACGGTTAACAAAAAGTTTTCTGCTTCATGCCCTTCAGGCGCTTCTACTGGTAGGAATGAAGTTGCAGCTTTTCCACCTGGAGGTGTTCAGGTTGCGGTTGACTTCCTTAACGGCTGGGAAGGGTTTAAAGAAATGAGTTTTGAGGAGTTTGAGGATTTGTCTCAAGTTGAGGTTATTTTTCCTGATGTTGGCGGTAACTCGATAGTTGCTTTGCAAATCGCTATTCTTCGTGCCATGTCTGATAATGATGTTTGGCGTTTCTTGAATCCTAAGGCAACTTTGTTACCCATTCCTCTTGGCAATTGTGTTGGTGGTGGTGCTCATACCAAGTTTTCTTCTACTGATTTTCAGGAATTTTTGTTGCTGCCTCGTGCTAAGGTTTTGAATGATGCAATTTTTGCTAATAACTACATCTATAATCATGTTGGTAAGCAGTTGGGTGCCAAGCAGAAAACCGATGAGGGTGCTTGGTCTGTTTATTCCGATTCTGCTTCTGTTTTGCAAGTTTTAAAAGATGCTTGTGACTATGCTTATGATGAGTTAGGTGTTAAGGTTGATTTGGGCGTTGACGTTGCTGCCTCTAGGCTGTGGCATAATGCTGTTTACCATTACAAGTTTTTCAGCAAGGCTACAAGAGCTAGGATGGTTCCCAAGGCAGAGCAGATTGATTTTATTGCTGAGTTGGTTAAGGAGTTTGACTTGCGCTACTTAGAAGATCCTATGCATGAGGATGATTTTGATGGCTTCAAGAGCTTTTTGATGTTTGACAAATTGTACGTCTGTGGTGATGACTTGGTTTGTACTAATATTGAGCGTTTGAGGAAGGCTCTTGGCAGGGTTAACGCTGTTATCATTAAACCTAATCAGGTTGGTTCTGTTGTTAAGGCTAAGGAGGTTGTTGACTTTGCTAAGGCTAATGACGTTACGCCGGTTATTTCTCATCGTTCTGGTGAAACGATGGATAATTGGCTTTCTCATCTCGCTGTTGGTTGGCAGATCCCGATAATTAAGTGCGGTATTTTTGGTAGTGAGCGTGTTGCAAAGTTGAAAGAGTTGAAGAACATTCAGGCTCAGCTTAAATAAGTTTTAATGTCCTTTCCAGCGAGCATATCTTTTTTATGTTATTTTCATCTGTTTTTATGCTCGGCATAAGCATGTTTAGTGATTTCAAGTGCCAGTAGGCTTCTTGTTGCAATTTATTTGCAATCCCTTCCAGTCCACTTTTTTGTTTT
>JAWABC010000100.1:0-3019 GCA_038884815.1 Candidatus Nanoarchaeia archaeon
GAGAATTTATATATGACTCCCAAATCTTCAAACACAGCTGGATTACAAATTGCTGATCTTGTTGCTACTCCGCTTGGAAGGCATGTTTTAGGGTTACATAGAAAAGAAGTCGGACATGAGGTTAAAATATGAAATACTGGAAAAGAAGCTGACTTCTGCAGGATTGACTATTCTACCCAAATAAAAAGGGGCCCGCATCCGCAGTCCCCTTAAAGTATTTACATACTGCCATATTTAATAACCCTTGTCAAGGTTTCGTTGTGTGTAAATACATATGCGACACTTACTAGGATAAACTGATAGGGGAAAGGAGGTGTTAGATGAAATTAAAGAATGTTGAGCTAAACGAGCAGGAAAGGTTCAGACTTAAGATTATGGATGCGTATGAAAAGATGGAACCTAAAAACGTCAGATACTTATGTCGTTTGATGGGTATTCACCACTCAACCTTCTATCGGGTAAGGAAGCAATACAAAAGATTCAATCTTAATAGCTTGAAGTTAAGATCAAAAAGGCCAAAGCATACACGAACCATATCCTGGAGCCTAGTAATTGAGATATGTGAATGGAAAAGAAACAATCCTGCAAAATCCCATTACTACCTGTACCAGCTATGGCTTAAAGAGGGGAGAATACCTCCTTGTTCACCAAAGACTATTTACAACTGGTGGAAGAGGAGAGACTTGATTGGGAAGAGGCATTTAAGAAAGAGGAGAAAAACAAAGCTTTTCAATCAGGCTTCTGTCCCAGGAGAACTAGTTCAGATAGATACAAAGTATTTGAATGGAAGAAAAAGATTTCAATACACGGCAATTGATGTTGTATCAAAGTGGCGGTATGTTCGAGCATACAACAAACAGACACAGGAGAATACCATAGATTTTCTTAAAAGATTAATCAAGAAAGCAGAAGAAAGAGGTATCAAGATGCTTATGATTCAAACAGATAACGGGCATGAGTTCCAGGCAGTAGTTCGAGAATTCCTAACAAACGTTAGCATCTCTCATCAATATATATGGATTCATACACCGGATCAGAATGGTGTAGTAGAACGATCTCACAGAACAGATGATGATGAATTCTACCACCTCACGGAAACTCAAGATATGAACCTGAATGAATTGAATTTAGCCCTAGAGGGATGGACTGAGTATTACAACACTAAAAGATTGCATTTTGCTCTAAACTTTGATACACCTGAGGAGTACCTAGTGTCGCATATCTAATTACCTCGTACGGGTTTACGCTAGCCTTGAATTAGCCTCACAGATTATTTCACAAAAACAGTAAAAGATAGTGAATTTGAGCCTCGTTCAAGCTTATAATTGAATCTCTCATCAGTCTCGATTTTAAATCCATCAACGGGTCAATTGGAAACCCTTTAATTCTTAGAGAATAAAGGACACCTTTAGAAAAGGAGGTGTCCGTCTATGAAATTTGTGCAAAAAATTTCACGACATAAGAAAAAGACGAATAGGAGTTTAATAAAATTTGTGAAAATTTTGTTTCTTTTGTTTGAAATCATAAGATTTCCAAAATATTTCAGCAAATTCAGCAACAAAATTTTCAATAATTGGCAGCTTTTTGCTCTTCTGGTTATAAGGGCAAAATCAAAATCTTCTCCAGAAGATTTAGTAGAGCAGTTTTTGCCTGGGAATACAGGTTTACTAGATGCATTAGGTCTATTAAAAATTCCAACAGCAAGCACGTTGAGAAAATTTGCCAGAAGGTTAAATAGATTAATTCCTTAACATTATTTCTTAATTTATTGGGTAGCACATATATATTGTAGTATCGATAAATTTATATACTTGTGCACCCTAACTATTTTAAGGTGGTCATGATGGTATATATTGAAATAAAACTAATAAAAGGAAGAAAGTATAGATATGAAAGAAAGAGTATAAGAAAAGGTAGTAAGGTAATTCATACCAGCAAGTATCTTGGTCCTGTAGAACCAATAAACTGGAGAAGAAATCCAAACGCAGGAAGAAGGCCGAGGTTAAAGGTAAAAGGGTTGAGTGATGAAGAAAAAGATTTTGTGGAACAAAATCTGAGGAGCAGCAAAAGTTTTGTAAAAGACAGAGCCAGAATTATTCAGTTATCAATGCAGGGCAACACCATAAAAGAGATATGCAAAAAGCTTGGATTTCACAGGCCAAAAGTGGAGAAAATAATAAAGCAGTTTAATGATGTTGGATTGAAGATATTTGAGAGGAAAAAAAGTCCGGGCAAACCTAGGAGAATTACAAAAGAGGAGCGGGCATTAATTTTACAGTATTTGAATACACAACCTGAGAAGCTTGGGTTACATTTTAACAACTGGAGTCATGTAAAACTAGCAGAGTATTCAAATAAACAAGGCATCAAAGTAAGTCCTTCTCAAGTTGGAAGAATAATAAAGCAAGACGAAATAAAGTATAAGAAGAAACAATCAAGGCTTTACAGTAACGATCCCGATTTTGCTAAAAAAAACTTCTTATAGACCAGTTGAGGTTTACACCGCCACCTAATAGTATTATATTAAGCTTTGATACTAAAGCTAAGATAGCAATTAAAGAGTATAAAGGGTCTATCTACACAAAAAATAAACATGTTTACTATCCTGCTAAACAAAAGGTTAGAGGGCTTCTTGAAATGCCTGCTGCTATCAATATCCATACAGGTGACATTCTCTATTGGTTTTACGATTGGAAAAACTCTTTTATTATTATAGAATGTTTTGAAGATATTCTCAAAAAATATCCTGATTCTGAAATCTACATTATTTTGGATAATTGGAGTGCGCACACATCTTATGTAATCAAAGTTTGGGCTTTCTTCCATCCAAGAATACATCTCGTATTTTTACCCACTAATGCTAGCTGGATGAATATGATTGAAAGAGTTTTTGCAAAGTTCGATAAAGATATTCTACAAAATAGTAATTTTCAATCTGTTAAGGAAGCTATCACTAAAATCTCTAACTATTTCCAAAATGAACTAAGTTTTAAGAGTTGGTCTACTTAATCTTGGTAGA
>JAWABC010000101.1:0-3004 GCA_038884815.1 Candidatus Nanoarchaeia archaeon
CTGGCCAAACTTGATGCAAAGCTTTCTTCATTTAGTTTCTGCCTTAGCGCAGAATCAAATGTTGTAAGCACTGTTTTTTGAATTTTGTCTGTCGGTTCAGCCCTTACGTTTAAAAAAGACTCTAAAGATTTTGTTGTTGCTTCAAAAAATGCAGTATTATACTTTAGTGCAAAATCATACCAACAATACCAATAGTCACGATATACAC
This sequence comes from Candidatus Nanoarchaeia archaeon, assembly GCA_038884815.1. Classification (GTDB taxonomy): domain Archaea; phylum Nanobdellota; class Nanobdellia; order SCGC-AAA011-G17; family VGLX01; genus JAWABC01. The sequence goes on from JAWABC010000101.1 coordinate 209, forward strand.
TAAAAATATTTTGCAGTTTACTTGCGTCATTTAATTTTGGCATGACCTATACTTCGACAATTTTTTCCTTTTCTGCAACCGCACCCCATACTAAAAAGAGGATGGCAAACACTCCTGATGCAATTGCGTCATAAAACCAAAATTCTGTGGCTAACCATATTGTCTTTCCAAGAATGTGAGATGCCCATCCTATGAAAAAAGCACCAAGACCACAACCACCAGCGATACCGCTGAGGATCCTCCACAGCATTTTCACGGTGTCTTCCTCGCGTTTTCGATTTTTTCGATCAGTTGTTGCTTCTTTGGAACTCCGGTGAACTCTAATTTTCCATTTATGACGACGCCTGGAGCAGTATATATCGGATATTTTTGGAGATATTCTGGTTTTTCAGTGACATCTACCACATCATAGGAAACCTTCATTTCATCAAGCATTTTTTCCACAACACTGCAGTTCGAACAACCTGGCGTGGTCAGAATTTCTACCTTCATTTTTTCTCACCTACAAACTGTTTTGGATTCTTTTCAAAAGCCCACCTGCAACTTGCACAGCAAAAGCGATACTCTTTGCCGTCATACTTGATCGATTCTGATTTTTCACCTACTTCTGAGCCGCAGACCGGATCCTTCATTGCATTCCCTCCATTGCTTCCATCCCCTTAGGCAATCCTTCCGACAAACCAAGTATTTGCATCGAGTCAAGACCGATATTGAATAAAAGTGCACTCCAGACCAATACTATTGCAAGAATTTTCAGAACCTGTTTGCGTTCCTGTGGATATTTTCGCAAGTACCAGAATACTGGTACCACCGAAACAATGAGGTTAAACAACGCCCCATATTCCATAAAGGGAACTTTCTCCTCCACTTCTTCAATTGGAATGTCTGCTTCTCCAATCATTTTTCCACCGCTTGCCATGAAAACCATATTCAAACCTTCATGAAATACTCCACCCTCATACCAAAGATGGCCAAATGCACCGTTCAGCACGATAAACGAACCAAGAACAACCAGTGCCCAACCTGTAAACTTTCTTACAGTCTCAACCCTCTTTACCAGACCACCAGTTGCATTGACTCCCAAAATTCCAAGCGCACTTAACAGAAGAAGCGGAATTATTCTGCCCACTCCGTTTATTGCCATCAAAAGGCCACCTTGTAACCAGTCTCCAGTCGATGCAGAAAATATCAGTATAATGTAGGTCACAGGATTTGGACAACCCACTCCTGCATTGCCTAAAAGTAATCCAAGAAGAAAGACCTTGGTATAATCTCTTTGCTTCTGAATGAATTGAGGCATTCCAGAATATGTAGGTATTTTGAATTTGACTAGTTTTAATTCTGAAAGACCAAAGACAAATGCCGCAACTCCTGCAGCTGCGTACATTATTCTTGTAGCACTGTCAAGCCCAACATATTTTCCGATCTGTGCTACCACAGCTCCATAAACTGATAGTGTTATGATCAATCCAATACCAAACAGGGCTGCCATGATCAGACCTTTTTTTCCTGAAGCACCCATTGCTATTGGAACTATGATAAAGACAAGAGGAAGAGTGCAAGGAAGAACTATGTTGGAGACGCCTCCAGCAAATGAAAGAAGCATGGTAAGTGTGGTTGTCGGAGTTGTTGCAAGATAAATAAAACCAAAAAGCGTAATGGATGCTAGAACGAAAATTGCAATAACTAGAAATGACTTGAATCCTTTTCCTTGCTGTGTTAGCTCACTCATTTTTTGTGGCCCAATTCAGATTCAGTGCCATTTATTTTAAAGAGGCAACTCAAATATCAAAACTGATAATGAAATGTTAGAACTTTACAACTGTAAAGTTACATCTTTAAGTATGATGATAATTGCATATGTTTTCAGTCTTGAATTTTGTAATTATGTTTAAAAACAAAAAGCAGAGACTGTAATTCATGTTTGAAAAACATTGCCTAATTTGTGGCATTGAGGTTGACAAGAAGACATCACCAAAACGATTTGGCAGATACTTTTGCTCAGAGGATCATGCTCAACAATATCTAAAGAAAAAAGAAGAGCAGGAAAGAGCTTGGGCAGAAGAAGAAAGGAAGCACCCTCGTAGACGTGGAGGTTGTTGTTAGGATATGGTCAGCAAGTATGCCATAATAGGAATCGCCGTAGGTGTGTTTTTTGCAGGACTAGGAACAGGTTATGCAGTATTCCAATCCACTCAAACTACGCCAATGATGATGAATCAGCAACAGATGATGACCCAGTTTATGGGAAATCCGCAGTTGATGCGTGATATGTTTTCAGATCCACAATTCATGCAGCAAATGATGAGGGATCAGCAGTTTAGCCAAATGATGATGTCAAACATGATGCAAAATCCAGCACAGGTTGACATGTGGTTGGCGCAAGACCCACAACACGTTCAACAAATGTCTAAAGCCATGAAGGAAAATCATGACTTCATGCAAGACATGATGTCCTCCATCATAAACGACCCTGACTTGAGATTACAAATGCTTGGACACATGTCAGAAAATCAGGAAGTTATGCAGCAAATGATGCAGATGACTCAGGGAAACATGACTGGAAAAAGTATGGGTCCTGGCATGATGATGAAACCATAAATTCAGAAAGGCAGTATTATGCAAAAATGTAGAATGGTGGCACGGAGCTATAGTTTTATTCTGTAAAAAAATACAATTTTCTTTCTCTTTTTTTTCACACATTCTGCCACCAAATTTTTATTTGAAATGTTTTTGTTTCAAAAAACAATATGAAAAAATTTATCTCCATGTTAGTGTAATAGTGATTGGAATGCC
>JAWABC010000102.1:0-2995 GCA_038884815.1 Candidatus Nanoarchaeia archaeon
TGTGTTTGCTTAGGTGAGACATAAATAATATTGTGGGTTTTTTGTTTTTATTCCCTTTTCTTTTCATTGAGGGAACTATTGGTGGTAATATCGTATTGTTTTTAGTTAAATGTTTTTCAAGGAGATTTTTTAATTCAGTTAAATCATTAATCCACGCTAGATTAATTCTATAGACAGCATTCTCTGGTATTGGTACTTTGTAGTTTGTTAAATTTTGAGAAACAACTAGCAATCGTAGGCTATTTTTTTGGAAACTATTTGAATGTTTTTCATTGATTGTTTGAAATTATCCTTTGTGAGTTGATTTTCTTAACTTATAGGATGATATAATAGTTAAGGGATGAATTAATGAGATTAATTGGTTAACCGTCGACTGTTTTTTAGGACATGGTTTTATTTCAGACAGGGATGGTCAATGTACTTTGCGTTTATTTTTGCAGCTGTGAATACATTAACAACTACTTATTTCCTTGCAATAGAAAGATATCCTTTGTTAAAAGAGGTTTTCCCTACCTTTATCCAATATGTCGTGATCGTTTGTGCAATAGGCATACCTATACTTGTTTCAGTAGGTTATATGCATTTTAAAAAAAGTGGTGCTTTTAGATCAGAAACCGATATCACTATAGAAGCTAATCCACACCAACGTAGAATTCTTCTCAACACGGAAACCCTTCTTGTTTTGTGCATGAAGATAAATGAAATTATTCTAAAATTGGCTAAAAATGAGAAACTAAGTGAAGATGAACTAAAAGAGCTTGCTGAGCTTCAAAAACAGTTGAATGAACATCTTAAGAATAGAACAATAAAATAAATCGTTAGACGCACGACAAGAATTAATAATCTATCTACTTTTAGTGATAGCTCGTTTTATTTTCAATATACCACTTGTTATGATAAAAATACCAAAAAGAGAATAAGCCACTCTCAGCTTCGCGGAATTAACATCAATGTTAAAAGCTTGTTCCAATTCTTGTGGAGTTATAGAATAGATCATCGTTGCAATAATCATGCTTCCTGAAACAACCATCAGTATGCCCAATAATGTGGATGGTTTGTTTTTTGTAAGGACGTAGCTAATAATTGGTAAAAAGATAGCAGGAACTCCAAGCACCAATCCACGAATAATTCTATTAAACGGAAGAAATCCTGATCCTTCTGGATATTTTTCTACAAGATCTAGATGAAGTTTGAATCTCATCAACCATTTGCTATCGGATAATGGAGCCCCAATATCATAATGTGCATTATCGTTTGTTGCAGTTACTTGTGAATCAAAGTGAAAATTACCGTTTTCTGTATCAATGTATAATAGGTTTGGATCTTGTAAAACCCATCCATCACAAGTCTTTGTCTTACATGCATCAAAATTCTGAGAATATACCATAGTTAATCTTTCCATTTTTTCATCAGTAAGAATTTGGTCTGTATCAGAAGTTGTTTCGTTCCAAACAACCAAGTCATCAATATATCCCACAAATCTACCACCATTAGCAGCAGGTTTACCATCTTCAGTAGAAATACGAATATAGTGTAAGTTCGTAGGATTTGAACACATTTTTATTGATACTTGATCAAATATATCGAAATAATTACTGTCTTGGTATAGAGTGATTGTGAAATTAAGATCATTTCTTATCATCTCAACCCAGTAAGTATCACCAGATTTTGCTCTAGCATTTGGAAAAAATTTATTTCCACTACAAATATTATCGCCTTGATATAAACCCTGATTCTTACTCCAACTTATTTCATAAGGTTGTTTATCACTTGAATGTGTATGTAGACTCATACTATCTTGAAAACAATGTTTGCATCCATTGTAATAGAAAATACCATCTTTGAAACATGCTTTACACCCAGATGAATCAAGACTGGACAGACCAATTATCAATCGTGCAGCATCACCAAGTTTAATCTCGTTTATCTTATCAACTATGTAAATTGCACTTGCTAATAAAGACACTAAAATCAGTGTTAATGCAACTTTCGTTGACATCTATCATACCATACCTGTGAATTATTTATCCCAATCGAATCGTTTGCCGATCATTGCGTACAATCGTTCATTGTGTGGCTTGAAGTAATCAATCAAAAGTTTTCGTGTATTGGCATTCATCTTTTCATAATTTGCTGCTTTCCTATGTTCTGGCTTCTTTATTTCGTATGACGGTAGATTCAGAAATTGGAAGACTTGGTTTAACGTTTTTGTTGGGTTTTTTTCAAGATCTTCAGTGGTTATTATTAGGATTTGACTATGATTGAATAGCTTGAACCAGATTTCAAGTTGATCAGCATATATGCTCTTTGCCAAGTAGGAGGGCTGCCTGATGAATCGCGCAAAGTTTTCTTTATTATCCTCATTTTGTAATGCCAATTCTTTCTGTATTTGTTCTTCAAAAGATGCCTTTTCAGCACCAATTCTTACTGCGGTATGATAATTAGAATATGCTCTATCTATTGGATTTCTTAACAAGGCGATAAGCTTCACATCAGGTAAGAGTTTTTTGATTCTCTCAGCTGCAAGTGGGTTCCAAAAATAGAATGGAGTATCTTCTCCTGTCAAAAAATATTTTTTGTGAAATTTTATCCAATGCTTGGTTAGAATAGATGGAAAAAGCGATCTGTACCAATGAAGACCTAACTCAAAATTGCTATCAAAAAAACCTATTTCATCATAGGCAGCAGGTGTAATACATGGATGTTGAGCTAGATCAAAGTTTAGTGAGGTGGTACCACTTCTCATAGTGCCGATTATGATAAAATCAGGAAGTACTCTAAATGGACTCGTTATTCCATAAAAATGCCTTTTTATCAAAAGATAGTAAAATAATCTATAGAATTTTTTGTAGAATTAATAATATTCAAAATATTAAAAAAATTATGAAGGAGAGGAAAAATGCACAAGTATCTTTATTTAATACTGACTTTAATATTTATCTTTCTGTTTACTGGCTGTGGAGCCTTAATTGGTCTTATAAGTACAGTATTTGGC
>JAWABC010000103.1:0-2854 GCA_038884815.1 Candidatus Nanoarchaeia archaeon
CAGTGTAATCATCATAGTAATTGCCTTCATTGTTTCGACTCCATTTGTTTCTGCATTCATCAATGGCATGGTAGGTGTTATTGTATAATGTGTTATGATAAATACTGTTGTTATCTGATGCGTAGTAGAGCGGATGTCCGATATACCGAATTCTGATACCGTAGACGTTATCTGCAATTATGTTTTCAGTCAGGGTATTCATCCGTGACCCATCGCGGTAGTCTAAGAGAAGCTCAGAGGAGACGTAGACGCCGTGGAGATTTCTCGTGATGGTATTTCTCGTGATGGTGTTTGATGAGGAGAGTTCTACTTGGATACCAGCGATAGTGTTCATATAGATGTGATTTGCTGAAATGGTGTTGTGGTGGGAATGTTTTGAGAGAAGAATGCCTTTTTCGTTGGAATGAATGGTATTTCGGGTGATGGTATTGTAGCTGGATGTTGGGTAGAGGTAGAAAAGATCAGCAGTTGAGAGAAGACCAATGGTATTGTTCGTGAGAATGCAGTTAGCCACGGTTGATTGAACGACTGAGCAAAGGAGTATTCCATATTTTGCATGATGGCTTCTGACGGTAGTGATGGCTACATTGCTGGTGTTGACAACTGCGATACCGTAAACATCGAGATTTTTTACTGAGATGTTACGACAGGATATCAATGCAAGATAACCGGCAGCTACCGCATCGAGACAAAGGTTACTGTGGTGTTTGAGATAGATGATTGGTTTACTGTTCACGGTATTAGACGCATCAATGTCATGGTCAAACTGTTCGATGTCGCCTTCAACGGTAAAATCATAGGTGTTCAACCGAATATGGTTCCGTCGGAGTTTACATCCCAGGGAGTACCAGAGGAAAACACCGTGATTTGTGTTGTGCTCAACAATATTATCAGAAAAGTTGCATGCATCTGCTGCGAAGCAGAGAACACCGTCAGTATTGTTCTCGATGGTACAATTGGTAACCGTACAGAACATGGTAGTTTCAGAAAAAACAATGCCAACCTCGTTGTTTCTTGAAATGGTACAGTTTGAAATGATGGTTGATTGGGCAAGAGTACTTAGTTGTATACCTTGCGCATTATGCGTAACCAAAGAGTCTGTAATCATATTCAACTGAGCATGTTGTATGAGGATGCCGATCCTAGTGTCTTGTATAATGCACTGAGTAACAGTGTTCGAATCACCTGTGATTCGGATGCCGCTGGTAAACTCACCATACGATCCATGTTGGATGGTAAAACCTTGGATGGTTGCTCCATCTGCTGACACGGAAACGATGCATGATGCAGTATGTTTCCCATCAAGAATGGTTGAACGTGGATCTGCTCCTCGGAGGATAATTGATTTATCAAGAGTAATAACTTCAGAGTAGGTGTCGTCTTTGACAAGAATCATATGGCCGTCCATGGTGTCAACATTGGTGATTGCTTGTTGGATCCTGAAAAATATTTCTCCGTTATTCGTATTGATAATGTTTCTATAGGGATGTATCAATGGATAACGATCTTGATTACTTCCGCCAGCAATCTGATAGCTGCTGTCGCCGATGCCATCATAATTAGCGTCAACTCCAGTGTAATCATCATAGTAGTTTCCCCCACCAGATGGTCCATTGTCCCAAATGTTTGTTCCTTCATCATACGCATGCATAGGAGTATTGTCAAAAAAGTTGTTCAAAAATATCCTGTTCTGAGTTATCCCACTTCCAAGATACAGACCAGCATAGTCGTTCTGGACAAACACATTTCCAACAATCGTATTAGCATTACTCATTGACCACAATAGGAAACCAGAGTAGGTACTATTGGTTATCGTATTTGAAGAAAAGATATTCTGCGTGGTTTTAAATACAGAGACACCACTCCATCCGCTGTCATTGATTCGGTTATACGAAATTGTATTCTTGGAGGATTCGTGGAGTGTGAACCCGTCAAAACTACTTCCCACAACCGTATTCTTTGAAACACAAGAATACATTGACTGGTAGAGAAGAAGACCGTATCCGGAACTCTGAAGCACGGTATTCTGAACGATCGTATTGTTCGTTCCTTTCAGCGATATCCCCCCGCCACATTGAGAGACTGTATTGTTTGTAATCCAGCTCCGGTCGCTCTGAATCACAATTCCTGATGCTTGACAATTGGAAACGTAATTATGTTCAATGCGGTTATGAACTGCGCATTGATCTTTTTGAATAAAAATACCATGGTATGAATGCGTGATATGGTTTGCAGAAATCGTGGTCGCTGATGGGGATATGATAAAAAGTCCAATCAACGCGTCAGTAATATGATTGTTAGCGATGCGACTTTCTGAACAATTAACCAGGAGCAAACCTGTTTTTCCTTGTCCCTGAATCGTAAAACCAGTTATCTGAACTCTTCCCTGTTCTGCTTTAAGTACTTCTGGATAGATTGATGGGGCAGAAAGAACAACCACATCAGCATCCTCACCAGTAATGTTTGCAGATCGAACAATATTGATATGTTCTGTGTAAGTTCCAGCACGAACATAAATATCATCGGTTGACCCGGCAGCTTCAACAGCATCCTGAATGTATCGATAGGGGTGCTCATTGGTTCCTCCCCAGGGACCTTGAATGTTGTCATCATCAACGATAAAACAGGTATAGACATTATTCACAAACATCACGGTTGTATCTTGGTATATACCATCAGAACAATACACTGTTAAGCGAAGTGTGTAAACCCCATCTGGCAGCAATGTCGTATTAATCGTCCCAACAACTCCGTGTTGCACAGGGGCTGATGAGGTGTAAAGTTCAGTCCACGTTGTTGGAGATCTGGTACTTCCAAGTTCAAGAGTGTATGATTGGAATAAAACACCCCATGC
>JAWABC010000104.1:0-2780 GCA_038884815.1 Candidatus Nanoarchaeia archaeon
TGTTCCTTAAGATAAGCCCTCTCCTGAGCATAAAACGTAGCAGCATCCTCCTGGAACTTTAACTGGTTTTTATGAGTCTCTATAGACCTATTTAAGTATGAGATAGGGTCATCAAGAAATTTAAGGTACTCTTTACTGTTTGTTGGTGGGGCCTCACCAATCTCCTTGACAACTTGAATAGCCTGAAATTTTGCCAACGGAGGATTTTTCTTCAGCAAATCAGTTATGACCCTCCTCGACTCTTCCAGATATTCATATACCCCCTTAGCTCTTTCATAATCATGACGCCACCTTCTTTCCTCAAAGTCTATTCTGCCAAGCTGGTCCCTAATGACGTTCTCTTTATAAAACTCAACAGCAGCCTTTTGGGAATCTTTAATACCCCTCCTTCTTTGAAACTCACCAAAATCAAGAAGCTCAACCTCATACCGGTTCTCTTTCTCATTAAAAATAGGGTTACCATTCTCATCTCTTTTTATTATAGGTAACCTTGTGTCCTTTGTAAGAGCAGCCTCAATCTTCCCCGTACGCTTATTTACGAGATAAACAGGAGTTTTTTTAGCTTCCTCTTCATACATCTCAAACTCCTTATATCTTTCTGAAACCTCACGAGGAAACTCAGAACCGTGAATAACAACAGGACCACCGCCAGCAACATCAGCAGCAAAATCAACAGTACGCTCAATTTCATGAATAGCCTCCTCAGCAGCCTTTGGTGTGAAAGCATTCTCATGAGGGTCCAAACCTGAAATGCCTTGAACACCAACAGAAGCATGAGTGCTTAAAACTACCTCGTTAACCTTAGCAAGCTGCCTCATAGCCTCACGCTTGTCCTTACCGAACATCTCAGGAGTAGTTTGCTGACCGCCATAAGCACCTTTACCCGTGCCGGTAAAACCTAGCTCAACAGCAGTAGCGCCCTCCCGAATATGAGCCTGCAAACCTTCAAGAACATCACCAGCACCATGAGAAATACCAATATCCTTTGCAGTAACATCCAACCTTGAAGCAATCTCAGATTGCCTATCCAGAGTATGCCAGTAATCGGAGACGAATGCCATGTTTAAAAATATATTTCAGAGTTTTATTAACTTTTCCATTACCAACTTAACATGTCATGAGTTTTCTTGAAAACATCATACAAAGTGTAAACGTGCTCACTTACAACCTGCGCTGCGGCAGACTCTTGCTCACGCTCGTAATACGACAACTTCTTAGCACCAGGCGGACCAAACCTCAAACCACCAAACATCTCACTAAAACCCTTAAAAATAGACGCGAAAGGGTGAATAATATCTTTAATGTAAGCTGGTTTTGGCTCTTTCTTCTTAAGACCCAGCTGCTCTTCAGTCATCTCACCTGACTCAACAAGGTACTTTTTCAACTCATCACCAAGGGCTTCGAGAGAAGCATCAACATACTTCAAGATTTCTAAGTCCTCCAACTCCTTACTTTTCCTATAATCCTCAATATCTTGAGGTGACAAAACATAACCCTGAATAGTTATTTCTGTACGACCGGCATGAACTGCAGCACGCTGAAACTCCTTCTGAAAAGCCATCTCAGGCAAGGCAACAAATTTGAACAAAACCCTTATACAAGGTATGCTCTCAGTAAACTCACGCTCAACCATACCCCTCTCAGTGTACATCTCAAAAGTTTTCTTGAATGCAAACAACTCAATCTGAATCATGTTAGTCTCAAAAGCAGTTATTAATTCAGGAGCAGCACTTTGATACATCTCAAGCTTCTGAATGTTCTTAAGGAAAGGCTTAACCCACCTTATGTACATCTTCATCGTCTGATAATGCTGATTCAAAGCCTTAAGCCTGAAGTTCTTACCCCACTTCAACTCCTGATACGTTTTTTCCTTCCAAGTGTAATACTCCATAAGCTTGTGCTTCAAAACACTACGAACCCTGGAATTGATACCCTGCTCCTTCAACGCATTAACCTCCCTATCTACACCTGCAGAGCCTTTTTTGGGATTAATCTTAAAAAACAGATCGGGTAAAGTGACAAAACCTGCTTTTCTAGCAAGACCAAAAACAGATGTTCCAGATTCAACACCACCTTCAACGATGTTCGTCCAAATATTCTTTAATGTAATTTCAGAAGCCTCATCACCTTTCAGGCTCTTTTCATAATACTCCAACCTCTCATCCATAATCCTAAGCTCACGAACCATCTGAAAAACGCTCTTGGTCATGCTACCGATAGTAGCAAGATACTGAGAAACACGCTCCTGCTGCCTCTGCTTTCTTTCTTCCGCAGCGCCAAAAAAAGTGGACATTTCACTAGAAGAAAAAATATCAGACGTTTTTTCAACCTCGTAACCAAGACCGTTGGGATGACGCAAAAAATTCAGCACCCAAAAGTATGAAGGTTCAGCAGAAGCACCCATCTGCTCAAGAATAATCTTCTGCTGCCTAACAGGTTTTATGTCAACACCTAAAACCTTAGGCTTCCTAGGAGCCTCCTCACCAGGCCCTACAAGGCTGCTGACAGCGCCCTTGAAAAACTTACTCTTAGCCATAAACCACCACTTTTTTAAAAACAAAGGAATAGATAATTTATAAACTTTTTTAAAACAAAAGTCATAGAAAAACTTATTAAGTGAGGAGGACAATAAGAAACAATATGTTCCCTGGGAAAGAAACGAGGTTTAAAATATTCTCAAACAGAATAATACAAGAGGGTCCTTTTGACATTAACCTCATATACAAAACTCTGAGGGAGTGGTTTGAACGCAAGAAATATGAATACACAGAAGTGGAAAA
>JAWABC010000105.1:0-2767 GCA_038884815.1 Candidatus Nanoarchaeia archaeon
AGAAGATGAAACACCAGCGGTAAGGAATTTCTATGTAGACACCACGATGCCCACGTTGTCTAACATCTCAACAGTTCCTCGTGATTACAGTGCAAGAATCACTTGGAACACCAGTAAACCAACGACGTCGCAAGTCGAATATGGCGAAACTTCAGCATATGGCATGTCATCTGCTCTTAATCCAATTATGACTGAGTCACATACAGTCACAATCGACGGGCTGACACCGCAGACCACATATCACTTCCGTGTGAAGTCCAGTGATGGCTGCAATGAGGTTCTTTCTGATGATGCAACCTTCACCACTACAGAAATTCTTTATCCCAATCTTCGCATCTCTAAGATAGACATGCGTGGGACATGCAGATCTCTTGAGAGGATTAATTTCAAATGGCTTGAGCGGAATGATGGACCTGGTTCTGCCGAAGGAAACTGGGTTGATAAGGTATTTCTTTCAACTGATAATGCCCTTGACTCACAAGATACGCTAATTGGCGAGTTCAACTTTTCAGACGGTCTTGAGTGGGAGACTGAACGCTGGAGAGTTGTAATTCTTGATATGCCTATGATGCCGCCTGGCACTTATTTTGTGATTGTAGAAACAGATGCTAAAAATGCGGTTAATGAGAGCAACGAAAGCGATAACATATTTGTAAAACAAATTGACTATTTAATGGAAAAGCAACTCACTGCTACACCTGACCAGATCTCCATAAGCTTGACTTCTGGTGATACAGAAAGCGGTGAAATTGATCTTACCAATCTCGGTAAAACTGTTCTGACCGGGATCACTGCTACTATAGAATGTAGCGCTTCCAACATTACCCTTAATGCTACTCCTCCCGCAAGTCTCGATGGCTTAACTGTCCAGAAAGTAAGTTACACTGTCTCGGCAAGTGACGAGTCAGTGACACAGAACTCTCCTGTATTGAGATTCACAACCGCTGAGGGCCAGGATGCAACTGTAACGTTTAACATCATAGTTAGTCCACCATATCCAAATCTTGTTACCAACCCCGGTTATCTTGATACAACAATGGTAAGAGGTTCCCAGACCTTAGTTGAATTTGAAGTTACAAATACTGGTGCAGTTTCAGCTAATAGTCTGAGCGTTCTTCTTCCAGAAACAGACTGGCTTTTACTTGTAACTCCAGAAACTATTGAAGCAATTGGTCCTGGTGAGAAGATAAAGGTTGGGCTTGCTTTAAAGCCATCTAAGAGCTTACCGCTTGGCCCTTATACTGGCAATATTGTTTTATCTGCAAGCAATACCAGCGCATCGGTCAACTTTCGATTCACAGCGATTTCAGACAAAATCGGCGGGCTGAAGATTATTGCTCAAGACGAATTTACATATTTTGCTGACGACCATCCGCCTGTCGCAAATGCCAAAGTAAAGATTAGCAATCCTTATGATGGAACAATAGTCGCCGAGGGGATAACAGATACAAATGGTCAGTTCTTAAAAGAAGATATCATAGAAGGATACTATAACCTTGAAGTCAGTGCAGAAAAACATGGCACATACAATGGATATGTTCAGGTAATTGCTGGTCAGACCAAAGAAGTTAATGCTTTCCTCCCAAGACAGCTTGTAACATACACATGGAAAGTTGAACCAGTTCAAACTGAGGACCAATATATCGTTACCCTTGAAGCTGTGTTTGAAACTCATGTTCCAGCACCTGTGGTAACAGTTGAACCTACTATACTCGATCTGAGTAAATTAGAATATGACGCAGACGGAAAGGCCTCAGTCAACTACACAATAACAAACCATGGGCTTATAGCTGCTAATAACGCTACCATTCATTTTGGTACTCACCCAGACTACCAGATGACACCTCTTAACGAAAATATCGGGAAAATACCTGCTATGAGCTCACTGGAAGTTCCTGTTATCGTACAAAAAATTTTTCAGGAGCCTTTGGCTTCTCAAGCAAGTGTCAAAAGTAGCTTGGCCATGGGAAGTTCTTCAAGTTCCTCTTTACCCTGCGGTTTTTCTGTTTGTCTCGATTATGATTATGTTTGTGCTCCCGGTAATGTGTGGGTAAGAGTTTGTGTAGATGTAATAACAGGTGAGTGTCCGCCAGCAGAAACGGTCTACATACCTATGTTACCAAGATCGTATCTATCGTATCTATATCCACCCCCCCCACCTATGTCACCAAGACCGTATCTATATCCACCCCCCCCACCTATGGAGATAACAATTGAACCATGTTGCCCTATGCCATTGGACTTTGACGATTGTAAGCTTCGGAAGCAAAATCCCGACTATAAGCCAAATATTAACGGATGTGGAGGAGATCCTATCTCGAAATTGCTTGCGTGTGGGATGTGTCCCGAAGCCTGTACTGTGTGGTTTACTGATATATGCAATGAACATGATAAATGCTTCGGTAAATGTAATAACCCCATAGAAATGTGTAACAAAGCGTTTTGCGATCAAATGTTCTCTAGATGTTACGATACGCATTATGTATTCCCTGCAGACAGAGAAAAATGTCTCAATTGTGCTGAGAAGTTTTGTGTCGCTGTTACAGCGTTCTCAGGTCCTTGGTATTACTCAGTTCAGCGTGAAGCTTGTTGTTGCTTGATAAAAGAATGAAAATGAGTAGAAAGAAAAGTTGTCTAACCGTGATTTTATATAGATTGCTTACAATATTTAACTTTGTTTTATTAAGCCTACTGATATCTACGCCCGATTTTGTTAAAGCTCAGGAGGAGATGGGGGTATGCATACGTGTGCGCATACGTATAAGTC
>JAWABC010000106.1:0-2744 GCA_038884815.1 Candidatus Nanoarchaeia archaeon
ATAAACTTGATACCCTTAACAGAACCTGGAGAAGCCTGCCAGTACTCGTTGTCAGGGCTTTCATAAAACCTCACCAAGTACTTCGCAAGATCATCTTTTACGACGCTGTCAGAAGGGTACTTGCTACCAAAGGCCATGGTTGGTAGCACAATAAGAAAAACCACAAACATAACAAAGACCCTTCCCATAAAAACACCTCCTTTCTTTTTTTACTAGAATTTTTGAAACTTAGAAAGCTTAGAAAAAGTGAGATTGATTACTTACCATCACTAAATATTAATAAGGTTCACACAACAGGGATACAGACACAAATTTTGTTACATGTACAAACAGGAACACAAGTACATGTGCGGTAAGTTCTTGGCTGGTAAGAAGGAGGTGAAGTTACAGGGATACAATTACAAACACAAACAGCACCAGGAGGGATAGGCGAACCACAAGGCAATGTCTTAGTCTCGACTGTAACACCCCTATAATCCTTTGTCTGAATCCTCATTTCCTTTTGCTTAGCAGCACAACCGCTAAGGGGAAGTGCAGCAAGCAGAGAAGAAATTAACAATAAACCCTTTGAAAAACTCCTCCTGGAAGTGACCCACTGACCTTCAAGATTAGTCAAGTCGTATATTTCTTCAACTTCACTTTTTGAACCGTCAGAAAAATGAGAAACGATCCTGTAATGAGGCTTATTAAACTTTTTCATGACACACCTCCTTTCTATATTACGTTTTGATACTATATGAATAACCTCCCTTCATTAATTTTAAATTCCACCTTCTTCAGAAGAAAGGACCTCCCACAGGCCAGACAAAATAATAATCTCTCTTCTTCTTACCAACTGCTTCATACTCCTTCTGTTTAAAGCCCGTGTTAGCCTCAATCAAAGATTTACACCTAAAAACCAAACCATCCTTACCGTAATGAAATTCCTCTAACTCAAAACCCTGAACAGGTTTACCTTCTTCGATGACCATCTTTAAAAGCTTCGCCTCTGCAAGAAGTTTGCCTGAAGAATCAAGCGTAACAGCACCCTGAGCTATGCCATGAAACTTATAAGCAGGATCGACGTAAATAAAAAGGTTTACAAAATCTTCAAATTTACAATACACGTTAGCCATCTCATGCTGATACCCTATAATCACCTTACCAGCAATAAAACTAAGAGGCATAGAACCTTTATAGAAAGGTGGCTTCATCCTAATCTCATGCTTATAAGTTAAAACAGCACGGTCTTGCATTTCCAACACATCTTTGCTCCAAATAGGAGTCTTAAATTTTTGAAGCTCAGCATCTTCAGAAGTTCCACCTTTATGCCTGAGGCGAGGAACCACTAATACTAAAACTATTATGAGTATAGCTACAACAAATAAAAACTCAACCAACGTAAAACCATTCTTTTTTATTTCCATAAAAACACACCCCCCCTTCCTCCTATCTTTGCTTCTTCCTAATCTCTTTCTGAACAGGCCACTCAGAGAAGCCCAACAACCATATCATGAGTATGTTAAGAAAAGGAACTAAAATTGTAAGGCTCCTCCAACCAGAGTAACCAGCCTTCTTGAAAATGAACCAGTGAGGAATAACAAGGAGTATACCCATACCAAACAGTGGAATCAGTGAAATGATAGGGTCATATCTCATACTCAACACCTCCCCTCCTTACATTTTCTAACTTCTTAAGGATAGGCCACTTCATGAAAGCAAAGACGAATAAAACAATGATGTAAACCCAAGGTAGGAGCAATAACAAACTCCACCAACCAGAATAACCGGCCTTCTTAAAAGTCATCCAGTACCCTGGAATGGCGAGGAAGGGACATATAATCAACAAAATTATCAGTTCTGGAAGACCCACACCAAACATACCAAGAGACAAAAAAGCAAGAAGCACAATAATTAGGTATGATGATAGAGTTCTCATAAAAACCTCCTTTCAAAAGAAAAGGGTGCCACAACCACTTTCTAAAATGGAAACGGCACCTCAAGAAAGTTTTATCCTAACTTATCTTTTACTAACGACCCCACCACACCGGTGAAGTACCCCCACCATACATAATGGTGTAACCGTGCTCTTTAGCCCAATCAGAAGCTGCACTTCTCAACTTGTCATGACCGCAGTTCAAATACGCCTCAGCCATATTAGCATCACCCTTCTTATTAAGTATGTCAATGAGGGAAGGAATAATCTCCTCATTACCTATACCGATAAAAGCATAGAGGGCATTCTCAACCAACTTATATTCACCAGATTCCACATCCTTCAACAAAACATCCTTAACCTCACTCCATCTTTTCCTCAACAAATCCCTCTGCCTTTTATCCATCAAGTAGCTCTCCTTCCTCTTAGCTATCAAGTAATGAATCTCCTCTTCAACAGATTTAGGCTTCCAACCAAGCATATCCAAAGCCTTTGCTGAGTCCATCTCAGCATACCAATCTGTTAAAGTCCTCACTAGTGCAGGAACAGCCTTGACATCACCAATCAAACCCAAAGCCCTAGCAGCTTCCCTCCGAACATCACTATTTTGATCATTGAGGGCAGCAATGAGAGTATCAACAGCAGGCTTACCTAACTTACTTAAAGCACGCGCTGCACCCTTCCTAACATTATTACTCGCATCTTTATCACCACTCTTATCTTTAAGTGCAGCAATGAGGGAACCAACAGCTAATTCGCCAAACTTTACACATTCATCCCATTTTTTCTTCGCTATAAAATACCAGATTTTTTCCTCATCATCTTTAGG
>JAWABC010000107.1:0-2723 GCA_038884815.1 Candidatus Nanoarchaeia archaeon
TTGAAGATACATCTTGCCTCTGTTGATGTCCTCCTTCGTTATCCTCCAAACATGAAAATCATTCATATCAGTTAATGTCTGTGCGTATTCCGAAGGATCTTGTGAAAGTTCTACAGTCAACACTTGTGGTAAAGAACTTCTTATGTATTCTCTATTGACTGGATCGTCATCAAAAAAGACAATGCTATCTAACCCTATATTGAGTTCCGAAGCAATCTCTTTCATATTCTGAACTTTATCGGCCCAATTGATTTTCATGCTTGCAAAATGTTCCTCTTTGAGGATCATATCTGGATGGTCTCTTAGTACTCGTAATGCATCATCTTCATTGTTTTTGCTATTTATTGCCAGAATTATTCCTCTTTGGTGTAATGCTAACAATCGTTTTTGAAATTCAATAAATGCTCTACCTATAGGATTGTTTCCAATCTTTATGCCTTCATAACCGTCTTCACCAATGATGCCACCCCACAAGGTGTTATCTAAATCCAAAACAATGCATTTTTTATTGAGGCCAAGCATCGTTTTAATGTAGCCTAACAAATCATGAACAAAATATGGTATGTAATCCATAGAAATTTTGATATCGCCCAAAAAATATTGCTTAAAATCAAACATATTTAGTTCGCCATAATGCGTAACAAATCCATTGAAATCGTAGACGTAGATCATTTCATTATCTTCTATGGCCGCAGTTAACATGGAATTGAAATCATTAACCATTTTTTGTAATCCGTACCCACTCTTCGTTTCAAATATTCCATACGGCGAGTACGTCGGTACTGTAAGATTGGTAACAACTAACTTTGCCTTCGTTTTAGAAGTAAATGATTTTGCAAGATCTATGACATTATGTACCTTATCGTTTGTGATTTTTTTCCGTTCACTATCAGATATTGAATATGGGAAATAAAACAAATCTCCAAAAACAGATCTTGTATCCAGAATCAAAAATACAATATCTGGATGAAATTTGTAGAGCTCACTTCGAGAATCCAAAATATCTTGATTGTATTGATTATATCCAGAAACATATGTGATACATCCTATATTTTGCTCAGAGCACTTTACACGCAGTGTTTCTTCAAATCCATTGAGTGTAAAACTGCCAAGTAATGCCACTCTTATCTGTTTTTCATATTTTTCTATATTGAGTGATTTTGATTTATTGAGATAATACGAAAGTTTTTGTTCTTTTTGCACACTTGAATAAAATTAGTGCTGAGCATAAATATTTCGAATCAATGCTCTATTTCTCAGTAATTACTTCAAACTTTTTCTACCCAAAAGTTATAGCAACCTAGCACAATTTTTTTCTAGATACAAATGAGCAAAAATGATGCATTTTCCCTAAATGAACAAGAACTAATGGATTACTATGGTTATAAGGGCAGTATTGGAAAACTACAACTCAGAATGAAAATTCTCAGATCATGGGTGTATCATTCACTTGCGTACTCTTCACCGCATTCTGGCTTTGCTATCAAAATGCAAAGAGCAAGAGGCGTTAAAATCGGTAATGACTGTCACTTCTGCCCTTACGTTCAAATAGATTTGGTTTACCCTGAATTAGTTACCATAGAGAACAATGTAACATTAGGAACCAATTCGATGATCTTTGCCCATACAAATCCTACTGCAAATCTATTTCTAAAAAAAGGGCCATATCCTAGAAAAATTGAAGCTGTAACGATCAAATCCGGTGCTGTTATAACCCCTGGCTCTATAATCATGGCAGGAGTGACCATTGGTGAAAATTCGATAGTGTCTCCAGGCAGCGTTGTGACTCAAGATGTGCCAGATTATTGTGTTGTTGTAGGAAATCCAGCACGTGTTGTTAAAAAGATTGAACATTAAGTCGCTCTATACTATATGTGATTAACATGAACATCTTGGGAATAGATTTTGAAGAATGGTTTCATCCTCAACTTGTTCAAAAATATTTGGATGATAAAAAGAAGGAGCCAATTGTAATTAACGGTCTTGAAAAAATTCTTGAGTTGCTGAGAATTAATGATACTTGTGCAACTTTTTTTGTTGTGGGCGAATTACTAGAACATGACCACTCGATTTTAGATAAGATAGTTGAAAATGGTCATGAAATTGCTTTTCATACAATGTATCATGACAGACTTGACATATCAGAAATAGAAAATTTTTCTAAAGAGATTATTAGATTTGCAAAACTCACAAATAGACGCTCGAAAGGATTTCGTGCACCCACTTTTTCATTAAATCACAAGAGTGCGTGGGCAGTGGATGTATTAGCAGGACACAATTATGTTTACGATAGCAGTGTAGTTCCTTTAAAGACAAGTATGTATGGCCTACCTAACGCAGAAATAAGGCCTTACAAGATCTCCAGTTCCTCCCTAGAAAAAAACGATGTAAATGGAAAATTGTTGGAATTTCCATTGGCCATAGGCCGATTCATGGGTAAAAAAATGCCAATTGCTGGCGGATTCTATCTAAGATTTTTGCCTCTAACTATCATCAAAAATGCAATTCAAGAATACGAAAAACAAAACCTTCCAGCCACTTTCTATATTCATTCATGGGAGCTAACACCTGAATACATGCCACGAATTAAGATGTCATTTAAGGATAGTTTCATAACGTATCACAATATTGAAAATGCATTTTCAAGAATGAGTAAACTTTTGCAAAGTTTTACATTTACTTCTTTTTCAATATCCTGAAAATAGCCAATAGTTATTGCTGGC
>JAWABC010000108.1:0-2703 GCA_038884815.1 Candidatus Nanoarchaeia archaeon
AACGCCCAAAATTTTTTTTATTTCTGACACATATTATTCAGATAACTTTATATAGCATAATACATTCCAAAAAATATATATTTACAAAAAAGGAGGTTTGATGATGCCAAAAGCGAAAAAGAAACCTGCACCTAAGGCAAAGGCAGCACCGATGCCAAAAATAATGCCAAAACCGATGCCCAAAATGATGAAGAAAGCACCGGCAAAAACAAACAAGACAATGGCGATGATAGGGCTTCTGGTAAACGTTCTTCTACCATTAATAGGAGTTCTGCTTGCGCTTTACGGAGTGGCAAGGGGACTGTGGCTACTGTTCGGCATAGGCATAGGAACAATAATAGCAGGAAAGACAAAGATAGGATTGTGGCAGCTGCTGCTTGTGGTTGTGGGATTCGTATTCCTCATATACCCGCCATACGGAACGATGATAGGGGTTCCTTTGGTAATAGTTGCATGGATATGGGGCATATGGACAGGAGTGCAGGCTGTAAAAGAAGCTAGCTGATACTCCTTTTTTTATTTTAGTTCGTATTTGATTCCGGATAGATGAGTTTGGGGTTTGTAAAAAACTCTTCTTTCTTTAGCTCTTCTATAATAAAGAAAGTTTTTAGGTCTAGTATGTTAAAGTTTTCCTCAACCTTCTCAATAAAAAATTCTTACCTAATATGTATAGCATCAAAGGTATATAAACTTTTCTATATGTAACTATTTTTTAGTGGTTAAGAATAACTCTTTCTCCTTAACCCATTCAAATACTTAGCCTCAACAATAGGCAACGCAGTTTCAGTTAAGGGAACATATTCTGTGTTTTCAGCAACGGCAACAGTCTGGTTGACAGCAAGATCAATGGTTATGAGAGCATCCTCCAATGACCCATGTGCTTTCTTACCAAGCAACTTAAGATTGACATCGATATCACCACAATCCTGGCACCTTATCATGGAAACATCATAAACATGGAAGCCATGATACTCAACACTATTTGGCACTATGACCTTGCCTCTCTCAAGATAAACTCTTTCATTACCAAAGAAAGGGTTTGGCATGACCTCCAGCTTAATCCTGTCTAAAAAGAACTGCCTCATAATATCAAAACGATGAGCCTGCGCAACAAACTCAGGCATCCTTTCAACAATAAAACCAAGCATTTTATTGGTTTCATTTTTGTTAATCTTAAACTCAAACCTATAGTTATCTATCTGTACTTGTATGGTGCTTTGAGGATTTCCCTCATACTTACCTTCATGATCAAGACTGAATTCTAACCTAGACAAAGACCTCCCTAAATAATCAAGCATCCTAACACAGTCCTTAGCAAGAGTACAATAAGGTTCCAGAGCCATTGCCTTGAAAGCCTTATCCAAAGCTTCCTTGTGGTAATCGTATATCATAA
This sequence comes from Candidatus Nanoarchaeia archaeon, assembly GCA_038884815.1. Lineage (GTDB taxonomy): Archaea > Nanobdellota > Nanobdellia > SCGC-AAA011-G17 > VGLX01 > JAWABC01. Next base: position 1,394 of record JAWABC010000108.1, read on the forward strand.
TAAGCTTATCCAGAGAATGAACCTTGTTCCCTTTATGGAGCTGTCCAATCTTATTCAATAGCTCATCAAAGATATCTGTCATTTCCCTGCTAAACCCACCAGTAAAACTTTTTTAAACTTTGCTATCCAAGAAAAATACGTGGGATACCAACTAAAAGTCAAAACAAACGCAAAAGAAAACAAAATAGAGTTCAAAGATGGAATTTATTTCGTCAGCATAAAAGAAAAACCTATAGAGGGAAAAGCAAACAAGGCGATAATTAAACTCTTCAAAAAGGAATTGAAGAAAAACATAAGAATAATAAAAGGGTTAAAAAGCAGTGAAAAAGTAATAGAATTATTGGACTAGGTCAAGCTCATAAAGAGTGACGACATCCTCCTCAAGGTCAAACAAACGCAGAATCCACATCTTCTTCGCATCTTTCTTCCTTATGACATAATTAAACTGATAAACCATGTTGTTGTTCTCATCCTCAACAATAGCCTCCCTCCCTTTAATGAAATGGTACTTCCTCATCAAATGACGTTCCTTCCTCTCGTCATCCAGAACGTCCCAGTAATCTACCATAAAGAAATTTTTCTCTTCCATAAGAACCTCTGGGATAACCAAGTTAGCCTTACAAATATTTAAACTTTTTGCTTATACAATCGAGATGAAAATACGTTTTTTGAACACCACCATTAGCTGATTCTATAAACATAACTTCACGATCCTTAAAGAATATCGGCCTACGACAGGAATAACAAACCCAATCATTAAGCTCAGAATTAGAAATAATACGGTTTGCCTTCTCATTACGATAAGCATCAATGCTAACAACCTTTTTACGCCTCTCAATCTCTTCCCTGATGATATTCTCTATGATACCCAAACGCTCAGCGTAAGGCTTCTCTATCCGGAAATTAACCTTTACTATCATCTCATACTCAGGAATGATTCAGATGTATGTGAAATAACTTTGCCTGAAGATGCATCAAGCTTGACGTTGATAAGCTTGAGGGTTGAGGTAAGGAATGTTATATTCCACACAACCTTGTTGTCAAGGCATTGAAGTATAACGATAGTTTTTGTAAATGAGCTGTCATTCGGGTATTCTGAGAAAATGAATTTTTTTACAATACCCATAGCATTGTCAAAATCAAGCTTAACCTTGTCAAAATCAAGCTCTGAAATCTTTGAGTTGTCCTCCTTGAAGGCCTTGTCAACCGGCATGACCTTGATCACATCAGAAACCTCAAAAGTCGTGATGAATTCGTCCTTGGGGTTGTAAAAATCGAACTGCCAGTTGCCGTCTGAAACGTAAAAACAG
>JAWABC010000109.1:0-2698 GCA_038884815.1 Candidatus Nanoarchaeia archaeon
CCAAAGGATTCATAGTTAGAGGTAAGCAAAAAAACCTTTGATTTGTTGAGAATTTTCATAGCATCTCTATTAGAAAGTTCTCCATGGAAAATTACATTGTCAGAGGTTCCTAACTCCATTACAAAAGTTTTCATTTGTCTTTCAAGAGCCTCTATCTTAGTTAACAAAGATATTATGTTGCTCTCAGGCAAGGTCTTCACTACTGGGAATCCATCGTCTCCTTTTTCTAGAATGAAAGGGTCTCTCTTTTCATGCGTTTTTCCTTCCTGAGCCTTAAGCCTCCTCAACACATCGATTGTTGATTCTCTTCTTTCAGGTGGCTTCGTTATTCCCAAATCTTTTCTTTTTATTTGCATTTTTACATGTATAACTTGTTTTGATATTCACTTGGTGGGAAATTCTCCTTGATGAATTGTACCATCATTTTATTATCAGCAAGTTCGTAACACTTTAAAGCGCTTACAAGTAGTCCTGACTTAAGGAATATATCTCCTACCTTACTTAGTTTTTCCTTGTCACCAGCAAGTTCGAATGCTCTCATAGCATATACTAGTTGGTTTTCCTTTATGCATTTTTCGCCCAAAGCAATTAGCTTGCTTTTGTTTTCCAAGGCGCTGTATACCTCTATGGCAAAGTCTATCTTGTCAGCTTGCACGCAAAAGTCTCCAACTTTGTTTAGTCTTTCAGGATCGCCTACTATTTTAAATGCTTTTATCGCATCAGATATCCTACCTTCAACCAAGCATTTGTCTCCAACTTTCAGAAGTTTTTCTCTGTTGTCTGCTAACCTGTAAGCATCTATCGCTTGAGAGTACATTCCAACTTTTACGTGGTCATCTCCAATTTCTGTGAGCTTGGCTTTGTTGCCTGTTATTGTGAACGATTTTAATGCTTCTATTATCATTCCTTTTTTGACGTATTCTTCACCTGCTGCATTTAGAAGTTCTTTTTTTGTTTGCTCATCGAACATTGACAAGTTTACATTGTCTATCCCTTTTTTTATTAGTGCCGGTACTACTTTTTGGAACGGGTTCTCATCTTTTTGTGAGATATCATCCATCATCTTTCCTATGTTTCTTTTAACGTGTTCTACCATCTTCACCACCTTTTGTCTTTCTATCACCTATTTATTTGGAATCTGTTTGCGCATTCCACACAAAACTTTTTTCCTTTAGCATAAGTTATGCACTCTTCACATATCTCTTTTTCACACCATCCGCACTTGCTTATCACTTCTCTGTGGGGGTGATGTTTGCATTTTGCTGCTTTCATCTAGACTTCAACCCTAGTTTGTTGTCAACGGATTCTGCTATTTGTGATATGTTATTGATTACCCGTTGTATGTCAAGGTTAACCTCTTCTACTGTTTTTTTTAGGCTGCTCATCCTTAGCTCGTATTTTGAGTTGACTTTTATTACCAATCCTGATTTTATGAATTTGTTGAGGTGATGCACCACTGCTCCTCTGGTTGGCTTTACGCTCTCTGCAATTTCTTCGCTTGTTAGCCCTTTTCCTTCTTTTGCAGCATCGATCAATAACTTGAATATCTTGCTTGCTGTTTTTTCTTTATCTCTTGAGTCTGCAAAACCTAGGCAGTTACATATCCATTCGATGTCCCTGTTTACATCCTCTTTTATTGGATGCTTTAAATTTTTTATTACGTAGCGCCTTAGTTCTGTCACCATCTTTTTCTTCAATTATTTATGGCATTTTGTATATAAACATTTCGTTTGAATCAACGACTTATTGACAAAAATATGGTTTTTTTAACATACATAAGTTTATATATAAGTTGGATTACACATTTGTTTACATGAAAAAGAGGCTGGAACAAAAAGCTTATAAAACCTGCTGTTCTGCGAACTTTTCAGATGTTGATGAAGAAGTTGATGATTATCAAGGTCCTTTTGAGGGTTGGTAAATATGATGAAGTACACAAAATATGAGAAGGCAAGGATTATTGGGGCTAGGGCTTTGCAGATTGCGATGGGAGCACCTATCTTGTTGGATTTGAAAGAGGAAGATTTTGAGAAACTTGCCTATAACCCTATAAACATAGCTAAGAAAGAATATGATGCTGATGTACTTCCTATAACCATTAGAAGGCCTTTGCCACCTAAGTGGGAAAGCTACGAGGAGACCTTTAAGAGGTCTCATCTTAAATTTGAGCGTCTGAGTGAGAAGAAGGAAGAGGAAGAAAAACCGACTTCTGAAGAACTTTAGTAATTTTTTTATACCTTTTTGTTATTTGTTCATTTATGGATATTGTTGAGGGTGTGGAAATTAAGGATTTGTCTCTTTACTTAAAGAATGAAAAAGTTCTTGTCCTTTCTGATTTTCATATAGGCTATGAAGAAGCGTTAAACAAACAAGGCATTTTTATTCCTCGATTTCAGTATGAAGAAATCATTAGCAGGCTAAAAAATATTTTTGAAGGTTTGGATGTAAAAAAGGTAGTGATTCTTGGTGACTTGAAGCACGAGTTTGGGACTATTAGCGAAACTGAATGGAGGAATACTCTTCAACTTATTGACTTCTTGGCTGGGTATTGTGCGAAAATAGTTCTTATTAAGGGTAATCATGATACAATCCTTGGTCCCATTGCTGCTAAGCGTAATATCAAAGTAAAGCGTTTTTTAAAGCTTGGTGATTTTTTCATGTGTCACGGGCATTTTATTCCAAAAAAAATTGATACGAA
>JAWABC010000110.1:0-2660 GCA_038884815.1 Candidatus Nanoarchaeia archaeon
CTTTGGGGGGGGGGGTGGGGGGTGGTGGTTTTTTGGGGGGGATGATGTAATAATCATTTTCTTTTGTTATTAAACCTTTTGCGGTTAACTGTTCAATATGTTTTTCTATGTAGTCAAGGTTTATTGTTTTATCTTCCTTTCTTCTTGGTCTTTTAAATCCCCTCTTCCCGAAGTATTCTTTTCCGTAAACAACAAGTATGGTTGGCTTGTTCTGGTCTGCTCTTTTTCCTGTTCCTGCCATTCCCCTGCCGCCTCTGTTTCCTGCTCCCCTGTGCTTCTTCTTGCTACCCCATCCGTGGGTTTTGCTTCCCCTCATCTTCTTATTTTTTTTCTGTCGTCTTGCTGTCATCTCACACCATCCTCTTTATGAGTTCGTTTATCTTTTCCTTCCTGTATCCTAAAGCACCACCAAGGCTGAATGGCTTTTTTATCCCCTTTCTTTCAAAGCCGTGTACAGGCGGGCATAGCTTGAAGAATTGTTTCATACCTGGTATGTCTTTGAGTTCTTTTTTGAATGCAAAATAATCTTTTGAAAAAGTATCATAATCAGTTTTCAATTTCTCCTTTAAATATTCCTCTGTTAATTTTACATTTCCAGCAAGTCTTCCTCTTTTATCCAATAATAGCTTGAATGTTTCCTCATCTATTTCCCCCCATGTCACATAATCCTTTACTTTTTGCAGCATTCCTATCATTGGTTCTGAATCTTTTATTATTACACAAGTGTTCTTCCTGTAGAGCCTCATTAGTTTTAGAGTGTCTTCTATTTCTTTTCTGAGGTGGACTCTTCCCCTAACTCTTATTACGGCTATCCTATTCATTTCTTCCTTCCTTTATTCCTGCTTTACTTCTGTATTCTTCAGGTATTCTCACCTCTCCCAGTTTCTTTAAAGCTTCGAAGCATGCGTAAACATGATTTATTTTTGTCCTTGTTTGACCAAAAGTCCTTGAGTAAATGTCTTTTATACCTGCTAACTCCAATATTTTTTTGCATTCTTTTTCAACACATAAACCTGTTCCTTTAGGTGCTGGTATTAACGTCATCCTTACGCTTCCGCATTTTCCTTCTATCTTGAATGGTATGCTGTGTGCTTCCCCGCATTCGCACTCCCATGATCCGCATCCCCTTCTTATCTTGATAAGGTTTAGCTTTGCCTTCCGGGTGGCTTTTTCTCTGGCAGGAACAGTTTCTTTGGCTTTCCCTTTTCCAATACCAACATATCCGTCTTTGTTTCCCACTGCTATTACAGTTGCAAACTTAGGCTTGTTTCCTTCAGCAGTTTTTTTCTGTGTCTGCCTCCATACGCTTCTTTTTCCACCACCAAACTTTCCTTTTGATTGTCCTACTCCTATGATTATAGATTCCATGTTGGGTATGAGTATGTCAACTATTTCCGGTTCGAGTACCCTCATCCCTTTGTCTAGTATTTCGTTTATGTCTTTTATTTCCCCGCTTTTTACTTTCCTTCCTATTTCTGTTTTCGGTTTCCACAGGTCTAAATCAATCTTTTTCTTTTCGGTTTCTTTTGGTACTTCTATTATTATCGGTTGTATTTCCTCTACTTCTTCCTGTTTTGGTTTTGCCATTTTACTCCTTCATTATTTTTTCTTTTGTTGTTTTGAATTGTTCCACTGTTTTTTCTTTGTTTGTTTTTGTAAATTTTGTTTTTGTGTTGAGCATGATGTGTTTTCCCTCTATCCTTTCTTGTTTTGGTATTACATCTTCTGAATGTGGCACTTCAACTCCTCCGTCTATCACACCTTTCAGCGCACCATATACCAGGCTACCTTTTACCGGTGTGTGAATCCCGACGTCTAATATTGCTTTTTTTATTTTTTGTTTTTGTGCTTTCCTTCCAGCAAGTAATCCTGTCAGGTATGCTGCAGGTAAGTTGCTTCTTGATCCCTGCCACCCTCTTTTTATGAGTTCTCTCGTGTTTGCGCTTATCAAAACTTTGTCCCCCCCATTTTCATATTTTACTATCTGTATGTTTACATTTTTGTTGCTTCTTCTAATTACAAGTCTCAGCTCTCCTGAACTGATAAGTCTTCTTCTTTTATTGTAATCTGTCTTTCCTTCTCTCTTTCTTCTGTATGGTATTGTCATTTTCCTTTGTTTTTTCTTCCTTATTATTCAGCAAAATTTCTCCTCCCTCAAGGTAAAGTTGTATGTGCCTTCTACTCCTGAAGTAACCTCCTTTTGCTTTTTGTCTCATCATCCTGTATGTTTGTCTTGTTATTATACCTTTATCTCTAAGATTTTTTAGCATCTCTCGTTGGGATCTTATTTTGTTGACCCATTCTTTCTTTCTCGGGAGCCTTGCTCTTCTTTTACCTTGCCTCGAACCTGGACCTGCCCTTCTTCCTTTCCTTTTCTGTTTTTTGTGTTTTTTTGTTCTGTAACTTGATATTCCTATTTCAGGTCTTGCTTGTATCGCCCTGTCCTTTATCAATGACCTTATATCAGCTTTTGTTATCGCTTCTTTTATCTCTTCTAATCTGTTAGGGTCAAACCAAACTCTATTTATTCCAACCTTCATCACTTGTGCTGCTAGTCTCTTTTGTCCTTGTAGGTTCATCTTAACTCACCGGCTGTTGCATAGCCTTCTCTCTTGCTTCCTTTTTCTCCTTTTCTTCTTTTTCTTTCTCTTTTTCTTCTT
>JAWABC010000111.1:0-2656 GCA_038884815.1 Candidatus Nanoarchaeia archaeon
AGATAATAGGGACCATAAAAAAGACGTTTGAAAAATTCGGTTTCTCGCCTTTAGAAACACCAATCATAGAAAAATACGAAATACTGGCATCAAAATATACTGGTGGGAGTGAAATTTTAAAGGAAACGTTCAAACTAAAAGACCAAGGTAACAGAGAACTGGGCTTAAGGTACGACCTAACTGTACCATTAGCAAGAATTGTAGCTATGAATCCACAGCTAAAAATGCCCTTCAAAAGGTATGAAATAGGTGAGGTGTTCAGGGACGGACCTACAAAACTAGGAAGATACAGACAGTTCACAATGCGATGCAGACATTGTAGGGACCAAAAGCATGTTAGCAGATGCAGAATGCATAAAATTAATACAAGAAGTTTTTGATAACCTCAAAATCAACATAACGATAGAAGTTAACAACAGGAAAATACTAGACTCAATACTGGATTACCTAAAGATAGAACAGGAAAAAAGAGAATCGGTAATAATAGCTATAGACAAAATCAAGAAATTAGGCTTAGATGAAGTAAAAAAAGAAATAAAAAATATGGGAATAGAAGAAGATAAAATAATGGGGATGATAAAGATATTCTCAATAAAGGGGAGTAATAAAAGAAAAATAGAAGCAATAAAAAATATTGTTGAATGTGAAGGAGTTCTGGAAATAGAAAAGGTACTCAACAACGTAAATGACAAAAACGTTGAATTCAATGTTTCGTTAGCAAGAGGGCTAAGCTACTACACAGGAACAGTTTTTGAAGTCTTTGCAAAGAACAAAGAGGTAAATGTGGCGATAGCAGGAGGGGGAAGGTACGACAAGATGATAGGGAACTTAATTGAAAACAGGGAGGTGCCAGCAGTTGGGATAAGCTTCGGCCTTGACCCTATACTAGATATAATGAAGACCAAAAAAACAAAGAGGACTGTAACAAAAGTGTATGTTATACCTATAAACAACATAAAAAAAGCAATACAGGTTGTTGATAAACTAAGAAAAGAAGGAATAAATGCTGATATGGACCTTATGGAAAGGGGAATAAGTAAAAACCTTGACTATGCAAATTCGCTAAACATACCATATGTAATATTCGTAGGGGAAAAAGAACTTAAAAAGAAGAAAATAAAACTTAGGGATATGAAAACAGGAAAAGAAAAACTTGTGAACATAAAAACAGCCATAAAAATTCTAAAATAATTACTTGTACATAAGCCTCGAGAAGAAGTTAACAGCATCAAGTCTGTAAATAAGGTACAACATCGAAACGGCAAACAACGTGAACAGTATCATAAGAATAACCTTAGCATAGAAGTTTCTTTTCTCCCACATGATTTGATGCTTGATGGCCTGAAGACTACGCATCTGCAACTTCTCACTAAAAGAAATTTTGTATTGGGTGCCGTCCTCTTCTTTCCACACCATCGGTTTTTTCAAAGTAGGCATGAGAAAAAAGAAAAAAATATTGTTTATAAGTTTTATGAAACTATATTATATATGAAAAAAGATTTATTCATTAGAGAAATCATCAAAGGTTACCTTCAAATCATCGTCCTTCTTTATCACGCCACGATGCTTCAGATACTCTTTAGTTAGAATCCAGAAGATAAGACCAAGGCTTTTCTTACCTTTGTTGTTGCATGGAATAACTAAGTCTATGTTATTGGACGTGTTATTAGTGTGACAAAGAGCAACCACGGGAATGCCCATCTTAACAGCATCATTGATCACGTTCTTATCAGGCCAAGGGTCGGCAACAAGAACAATCTTCACCTCTGTGAAATTCTCAAGAGAAGGGTTTGTAAGAATACCGGGTGGATAACGACCAGCGAAAGCTCTAATGCCCGTAAGCTTTGAAAAAAGCTTTACAGCCTTCCAACCATTCTCACGACGACAAACAACCAAGATGTCCTTAGGATCGTACTGAGCTAAAAACTTAGCAGCAACGTCAATACGCCGGTCTATTTTCTGAACGTTCATCACAGCAAGGCCATCCGGTCTGATCCTGTAGATGAAAGGCTCCATGTACTTAGTCCTAAACTTAGTGCCTATGTGCAAGCCAACCTTCAAATATGTGTCTAGAGGCACCAAAAACTGAGATTGTTTTGTCATGAGAGAAATTGAGAAAAGAGGGGTTTATAAAGTTTATCCTATAAAACTCATTTTATTATCCTTTCTAATTCCTTAGGATGGTTTATTGAAAAATCAGCAAACTTCTCCTCCCCGCCAGTTGGGTGTCCCCACCTAACAAAAATAGATTTGGCATCAAAAACTCGAGCAGGCCTCAAGTCATCCAATTTATCACCAATAATGTACTCAAGCTTACCCTTCTTTGCCAATTCGGTGTTGAGAAACTCGTTGTCATCCAAGCTCAAAACAGGGTCTTGACCGTAAACGTAATCAAACTTTAAAGGGCATTTAGTAATTGCAAGCATGCCAGTAATTATATCCTTTCTAATGCCGGAAACAATTGCAAGTTTGTAACCACGCCTTTTAATCTTATTAAGAGAATCAAGCATGCCTTCTGCATAAATGTTCTTTCCATATTTAGAAGCAACAAAATACATGCCGTTCCTAAACAAGTCAGTCATGATCATGGTCTTAACATCCTTGCCACTAAGCTCAATTTCCTCACCATAATTTTGGATGAATTTAATTTTCATAC
>JAWABC010000112.1:0-2638 GCA_038884815.1 Candidatus Nanoarchaeia archaeon
TAATATTTATATTCTCTTTTCCGTTGACTCTTTATAGAGTTGGGACTAGAGTGGATGCGCTCGATGAGGTTACAGAAACGTTTGTTAGTTCTTGGTATAGCACTTGTTATTTTGAGTACGGTTATGGCGACGCAGTATGCAACATCTCAGGTTGGGTATGAATATAGTATTGGACATCCAAGTAATGCTGATATTCGTTTTGTAGCATGTGATAACTCAACTGATAATATTACGGTATTGCGTCTTGCAGGAAGCAATGGGACCAACGCTGCACTGAAACTGCATTTTGGTGGTAATTTTAGCGCAGGGTATAACAAAACATATACTGCTGCGTTTGCGATTGTCAATGAAGAGCCATTTCCCGTCTCTATCACGCATATGAATGTGTCGAGCAGTACCGGTGCTGATTATCTGCAGATATGGCTGCATACGAATCGAACAAAGCTTGTAGATGATGATAGTGATTCTGTTTTTTTATGGAATCAGGGTGTGGGAAAATCAGGAATCGGGTCGGTTGTGTGGGTGTTAGGTGCAGGGAATCAGAATGCTGGTGATATAAACGGTCAAAAGGAGTAACTGGTTGGACGAATGAGGGTGTTCGTTTTACGAAGTATGCTGGCCAGGCGGTGAATGGTACAACAGATTTCGTCTGGGTGCAGATTTCAATTAGTCTTCCACAGTCTCCGGATAGTTGTGGTGTGCATACGGGTGCTATTTTTATTTATTTTGAAGCAAGTTCATATGGTGGTGATGGTGGTGGGGGTGGTCCGTGTTATGAATGTGGTGCTGGTCATGTGGATAATGGTGATGGAACGTGTACCGCGACATTGAATAATCCAACTGAAGATGGATATATAAGGTATGATGTGTTAAGAGATAGAACAATCAAATATAGTGCTAGTGAATTAATTTATATTGGCGTTTCTTTCGACGTATATCGTGGATATGTTGAATGGGAGATCTCTTCTATTCCGGATAGTTCGATTATTAACAATGTTGTTTTTAGATATCATGGCGCTAGTAATAATATAGATTGTCATATTCATGAAATGGTTGGCACTCGGCCGTCGACAAGTGGTGCCCAAGCAATATATAATGAGGCTGCTGAGGGAACCGTGTATGCTGATGAAAATGGATTCCCCGTGGTTGGTACAAATAAGCAGATTAATCTTGGAGCAAATGCTTGTACTGATCTGCAGAGTCTGCTTGGATCAAACTGGTTTGCTATTGGGATTCAATCAGACAGTGAGGTTACCTCTGCTGTATCACAGATTTATTCTGAAGAATACAGTTCAGCAAGTCCAAAACCAATCCTAGTTGTAACCTACACACCACCATCTTGTTAAGCCTTCAAATTAGATTCATCTACAAACTTTTTTTTTCTTTTTCCTAATTGTTTTTTAACTTTGGCAATATTCTTTTTTTTGGATCAGTGCCAAGCAAGGCGACCAGTGAATCTTGTTTTTCCATAATGTATTCATAGCTTATTTCATCTGCAAGTTTCTGTGAAAAAAACCGAACTTGGTCATGGGTTGGCATATTTGCAATGGTCATACGTTGTCGTGATCCTCCGACGAAAACATATCCTTTTGATTCGATGAACAAGGGTTGTGCTTGTGCATCAAGTTTCGCATACTCTTTTATTACTGTTTCATCCATGTTCCAATACTGGATAAGTGTATGACGTATCACGGTTCGAGTATCAAGTGAAGGTAGTAATGCTAATGTTTGAGTAAGTTTTTCCCAGCCATTAGGGATTAATGGTGAACAGATTTTTTTATACACCTCTTCGTTTGGTGCAACCACTGAAACATAGATCTGATCTGGCAATGGGTCAAGATATTTGAGAACCTCCGGTGTTGTTCCATTGGTAACTAGAAATGTAGTGAGACCTCGTTTTTTACAAATCTCAAAGAATTCTCCTAGTTTCGGGTATAATGTTGGTTCTCCTGAAAGTGAACAAGCAAGCATGGTTGGTTGGTTTGCCTCTTTCCATTTTTCAACATCACATCGAGGATCTCCTTTGAAACCAGTGATAAGTTTTCGCTGTACCTGAATTGCTTGATCAAGAATCTGTTCTGGTTCATCAGACTGTTCAAGGGACTGTTCAGTAAAATCTTGGAAACGCCAACAGAAAAGACACATCTGGGTACAATGATGAACTGCAGGTGTCATTTGTAAGCATCTATGTGATTGTATGCCGTAGAAACTTTGTTTGTAGCATTCTCGGTTAAAAAGCAGGCTTTGTTTCATCCAGTGGCAGAGTTTTACCGCTGAATGAGTACCGACAACTGCATACTGTTGTTTTTGTAAAATACGGTGAAGCTCTGATCTCATAACTACATCAAACAAAATGTTAATACCTGTGATTTTATATGAGTTTTGAAGGAAATTCTACCTCCCAAGGATTGATTTTTTATCCAGCATAATCTTGGATATCCGGGCAATTGTCTTGATTGAAAAACATGGCAAGTTTACATTGGTGGCAGATTCCCTGTTCATCATTGGGAAATAAGGTCGCACCACAGGATGCACAATACGTCATAGATACTCCTAATTTTCATTTTTTTAATATGTAGAGAGTATCACGATATGTTATATTAGGTTATCCATAAGAAATATATAGAAGAAAATAACG
>JAWABC010000113.1:0-2610 GCA_038884815.1 Candidatus Nanoarchaeia archaeon
ACAGACAACCGTTGTTGAAGGAATTGCAAAATACTACAGCACCGGGGAATATGCTGGCGAATATATTTGCGTTGAATCAGAACATTCAGCAATGAGTGCCTGTATCGGTGCAAGTGCAGCAGGTGCACGAACATTTACTGCCACATCATCCCATGGATTATTACTTATGCATGAAATGCTCCAATGGGCAGCACTCGCACGATTACCAATAGTTATGTGCAACATCAACCGGGTAGTTGGACCAGGATGGAACATTTGGGCTGATCAAAACGACTCAATCTCTCAGCGTGATACCGGTTGGATTCAGTTCTATTGTTCGATCAATCAAGAAATTTTTGATACCGTCATCCAGGCGTTTAAACTTGCAGAACATAAACAGATACTGTTACCCGTGATGATTAACTATGATGCATTTGTGTTATCACACACGACCATGCCTGCAGACATCCCAGATCAAAAAGATATTGATCATTTTTTACCCCGCTATGAACCACAATGGAAACTTGACGTGCACAATCCAACAACGTTTGGAAACATCATCCTTCCGCAAGCATATTTCAAAGTTCGAAAAGCAATGCAAGATGCACATGAACATGCAAAAAAAATGATACCGAAAATTAATGCTGAATGGGAAACCATAACTGGAAGAAGCTATGGTGGATTATTCGAAGAATATCGATGCGAACATGCAGAACATATCCTCATTGCAAGTGGTGCTCTGGGTGCAGAAAGCAAAATTGCAATAAATCGATTACGAGAAAAAGGTATGAAAATAGGTCTTGCTCGACTGCGGGTTTTCCGACCATTCCCAACTGAGGAGATCATCCGCTATGCAGAGCAAGCAGATCTTATCGTGATAGATCGAAATATTTCTATTGGGAACGAAGGCGAGATGTGTACCGAAATCAAAGCAGCGTTGTACGAAAAATCTGATGCACAGGTGACCGGCTTTGTTGCAGGTCTTGGTGGAACCGATGTTACGTATAAAGATATTGAAAAGATGTGCACACAGGCCGTACAAGGAAAAGCAAAATCAGGTGCTTGGTATGGCTTGAAGGAGGATGTATAGCTATGGCAATTAAAGATATGCCGATTGAAGAATGTATGCTTGCTGGAAATGCTGCATGTCCTGGATGTCCAGCAACCATGGCGTTACGAGTAGTATTGAAAGCACTGGGAAAAAACACAATTATGACCGTCCCAGCATGCTGCACTGCAGTTATTGAAAGTTTGTATCCCGATACCTCGTTTGATATACCGGTGATGAACATTGCATTTGAAGCAGCAGCTGCAGCTGCATCAGGTATCGAAGCAGCATTACGAAAACAGGGAAAAACAGATACCACAGTTGTCGCGTGGGCAGGTGATGGTGGAACCTATGATATTGGACTGCAAGCGTTATCAGGTGCATTAGAACGTGGAACAAACTTCATCTATATTTGTTATAATAATCAGATTTATTCAAACACGGGCATTCAGCGGAGTGGTGCAACACCCTATGCAGCATGGACGACGACGACAGTTGGTGGAAAAACAGAGTTTACCAAAAAAATGGGTGATATTATCCAAGCACATCATATCCCGTATTCTGCACAAGCCTGCATCAGTTTTCCCGAGGATCTATACAATAAAGTTGTGAAAGCAAAAAACATTAAAGGTCCGAAATATATTGAAATCCTTGCACCTTGCCCGCCGGGATGGCGGTTTAGCATGGATCGAACCGTTGAGATGGGGCGTCTTGCAGTCGATACCGGAGCATGGGCATTGTATGAATGTGAACATGGTGTCGTAACGTTTAATGGAAAAAGTAAATTGATCCTTGAGAAAAAGGTTGAGCGAAAACCACTTGAAGAATGGATTCGGTACCAAGGTCGTTTTAGCCATCTGTTCAAACCTGAAAAAAATGTAAAAATCCTATCAATGATGCAGGAGCATATCGATCAGATGTGGGAACGTTACCGAAAATGCTTTCAGTAAAAACATTCTATATTGATTCTTTTTTTCCATCAGAAAGCATCTCCTGAGATGACATTTTGCCATTTTGACAATATTTTCAGAAAAGTATTTAGTTTATAACCTACAAAGTATAACTTGAGGAGAGTGCGTGAAAGCAAATCATAAATTCCAATCTTCTACTTCTGCGGTTTCAGAGGTGATCGGTGTTATTCTCATGGTTGCCATCACCGTAACGATCGCTGCAGTTATTTATCTCTATGTCAGTGGTATTCTTGGAAGTTCATCAAGCAGTATCAATAGTTCTTGGAAAACACTGCAAGACCAGTTAGACAAACTCCGTGGCGGAGATTATTACAATTCCCAAGGAGGCCCAGATGGTCCTGGTGGTGCAGTACCTGCCGGTGGTTCTGACAACCCCGGGGGTGATTCTGATCTCACCCCCGATGATCCTGATGATGGTGTATGGTCTGACACTCTCCTAATCTCAGATCCAAATCCAAAAGACAATGAAATCGTTGAATATTCTGAAAGTATTACGTTTAGTGTGTATATCACACATGCTACAGAAGACGAAGATGGCAATATTTACTATGAAATCAGCTGTTCAAATGGAGAATCAACCAGTCAAACAAATGTCAACAGCGGCCGATACTC
>JAWABC010000114.1:0-2607 GCA_038884815.1 Candidatus Nanoarchaeia archaeon
CAGATCTTGATCAGCTTCCGTTGCTGCTGCATCTACCTGGTGATGGCGGACGGTATGCCACAGCAACAGTTTCAACCATTAAAGATCCTGATACCGGGCGGAATGTTGCGTATCATCGATTGATGCAACGAGGGAAAAACAGATTCACCGCTCGGCTTATTAAAGGCCGTCAGACTCGGACGACGTATGATAAGACCGATGGTGATTTGGAGATGGCGGTCTGCATTGGGAATTCAGTTGCGGTGATGCTTGCAGCATCGCTCGGTCCACCGTCTGGTGTTGATGAGTTTTCCATTGCGAATGCGCTTGATCCGATGGAGATGGTGAAATGTAAGACAAAAGATCTTGAAGTTCCTGCATTGTCAGAGATTGTTCTTGAAGGTCGTCTCACGAAAGAGGTTGACAAAGAAGGACCGTTTCTTGATTTAACGGAAACACGGGATTTCGAACGGCAAGAACCTGTATTTGTCGTGGATTGTATCACCCATCGAAAAGATGCAATGTACCAGGCGTTGATTCCTGGTCGTTTTGAACACAAAGTTCTCATGGGGATGCCCAAAGAGCCGACGATTTATGATGAGGTGAGTAAGGTTGTAACATGTAAGAATGTGTTGATAACGCTTGGCGGTGGTTCTTGGCTTCATGGTATTGTTCAGATCGAAAAAAAACATCCTGATGATGGAAAAAAAGCAATCGAAGCAGCTTTTGAAGGTCATAAGAGTATGAAGCATGTTGTGATTGTTGATGATGATGTTGATATTTATAATCCAGTTGCTGTTGAATGGGCGATCGCAACCCGTTTCCAAGGGGATCGTGATTTGATTGTGAAATCTGATCAACCCGGCAGTTCACTGGATCCTTCCTCAAAGCAGGAACCTGGGAAAAAAGCACTCACCGCAAAGGTTGGTGTTGATGCAACGATTCCTACTGGTATTGAGAAGAGTAAGTATGAGATTGTTCGATATAAAAAAGTTGATGTGAATGCCTACCTGCGGTGAAGGAAAATATCTAGTTACTCTGGAGCGGAAACAAATTGGTGAGGATCTTGTTTTTTTTCTTTTTGGTGGAGAAAAACCACATATCGGTGGCGTGGTGATCTGCGAACCGGGTAAAAAGCCACATGTAGTATCTTTTAACGGGCATTATGATCATCGGGTGTTAGAGCCAGTTGCTACTGCAGCATGTGCGAAGTATAAGACGCGAGTAGTTGTTCTTGGCGGCATCCATATTGATCATGCTACACAACAAGAGATTGATCAGGTGGTTTCTAACTGCAATCAGCTGATCAATACGATTTAACGTTTTTTTGCTTTCGATGGTTCACTGTGTGGTTTCTGGTGATGTGAGTAAAACCCAAATGTTTATGAGTTGGGTACATATGTCCTGTGGGTAAGAGTAATGACGGTTCATCAGGGCTATGCTCTCTTAAGCGTGTATGATAAGCGAGGAATTACTGAATTTGCAGAACAATTGACTCATTGTGGTATTACTATTGTTACAACCGGTGGAACTGCAGCGGTGTTAAAAAAAGCAGGTATTTCTTTTGTTGAGGTTTCACAGCTCACTGGCTTTCCTGAGATGCTTGATGGTCGTGTGAAAACGTTGCATCCGGTGATTCATGCAGGGATTTTAGCACGTCGTGAAGATAAAAACCATATGGAAACATTGCATCGACAGAAGATTCATCCGATTGATTATGTTGTCTGTAATTTGTATCCATTTGAGCAGACAATCCAAAAACCCCAAGTGAGTCTTTTTGATGTTATTGAAAACATTGATATCGGTGGCCCAACGTTGATTCGAGCTGCAGCAAAAAATTATCCTGATGTGGTCGTACTGACGAATCCATCGCAGTATGCGGAGGTAGTTGCTGCCTTACGCGACGGTAAAAATATCAGTCTTGAACAGCGGAAACGTTTTGCTATTGAAGCATATGCACATACTGCGCAGTATGATACGATCATTGCTACGTATTTGCGTGGTTTATGGAGTGAGGAGATACTTCCTGATACTTTTTCAGTGACGATGCGGAAGGTTCAGGAGCTTCGATATGGAGAAAATCCGCATCAGAAAGCAGCATTTTACAAAGCAGTACCTGAGGTACATGAACCCTGTATTGTGAATGCAAAACAACTTCATGGAAAAGAACTGTCATATAACAATATTCTTGATGCCGACTGTGCTCTTGAATGCGTCAAAGAATTTACAATGCCCTCCTGTGTGATTATTAAACATGCGACTCCGTGTGGAATTGCATGTGCATCAACGTTGAAACAGGCATGGCTTGATGCATTTGCAACTGATACGTATTCACCATTTGGTGGCATTGTTGCATTTAACCGAGAGGTTGGAAAAGAGCTTGCCATGGAACTTTCAAAACAGTTTCTTGAGGTTATTATTGCACCGAATTACAGTCCTGATGCAGTACATATTCTTTCTCAGAAGAAAAATGTACGACTCTTAAAGGTAGAAAACATTGATCATTTTGAACAACGGAAAGGGTTGCAACTCCGAAGTGTTGTAGGGGGGTTTCTTGTCCAAGAGCGAGATGTTTGGTTTTCTGAGTTAAAAAACTGGAAAACGGTTACGAAACTACAACCAGATGAA
>JAWABC010000115.1:0-2503 GCA_038884815.1 Candidatus Nanoarchaeia archaeon
CGACTTCATAGACACGATTACTGTTTTAAGCAACGGAATAACAAACTTCTCATACTCATCATTCGAAAACCTAACACTCATCTACCAAGGCGGAACCTTCGAGTTTCCAGAAAACAACTTAACTTTAGGCAACGCAACCACTTTGGAATTTAGGACCACTAACGAGCTTAACCTAAGCGTTGTGGAACTATTGGACAACTCCTTAATCACACACACGCTAAACACCTACAGCCAAGACTACATAGTAAACCTGAGCGCAGAGAATCTGAGCATAGCAACAGGAGCAAGAATAAATGTCAACAGCAAGGGGTACGCACCAAACTACGGGCCTGGAAACGGAACAAGCGCTGAAACACAACCAACACCAAGATCAGGAGCAGGAGCAGGTTACGGTGGTCTTGGCGGGAATGCATCAAACTCAACAGATGTTTACTTACAAGAAGGACAAACATACGGCTCAAAAGTAAGACCCCTACAGATAGGAAGTGGTGGAGGAAACTGCACAGCAAACTCAGTAGCATTCTACGGAGGAGGAGGACTCGTATTCTTAAATGTAACAGACACACTAACCTTGAACGGTTACATATCAGCAAACGGAAGTGACGGCTCTGTAAGCACACCACCAGGAAACTCATCATCAGTAGGAAGCGGCGGAGGAAGCGGAGGAGCAATATACTTGTACGTGAACAACATAATAGGCTCAGGGGACATAATGGCTGACGGTGGGAAAGGAGGCCAAGGGACTTTATCACAAGGAGGTGGAGGCGGAGGAGGAAGAATAGCTGTGTACTACCACACAAGAGAATTCACAGGACAAAACACGACCTATGGAGGAACAGGACTGGGAAATGGAGAAGAAGGAACAGTATATTGGAACGACATGATACCACCAAACATTACCTTGGTGCAGCCAGAAATCAATGGAACTGTTGAAACTGACGGAACAGTAAACTTTACATTTGTTGTAAGCAGCGACGTTGACGTAGTGAACTGCACCGCTTATGTTAATAATGAGGCCTATGCAGAAAACACATCAGACATATACTTGGATTCTGATTACAACATAACAACATTCTTGATACCCGGAACCTATGATTGGAATATGCACTGTATTGACGATGGGGATTATGAGGGAATAAGTGAGACTTGGAACTTCACATTAGTAATGGAAACAACACCACCAACGGTAAGTTTAGAATACCCGGACGATAATGATATACTATCATTAAACTTGATAGATTTCTTGTACAACGTAACTGATAACTTCATCGTTGCAAATTGCAGCCTCATAATAAACGATGAGGTAAACATAACCACAACAGAACCGATACACCAAAACGAGGCTGGATTAAACCTGACAACATATTTACATGATGGGGATTACACTTGGAGCATAAACTGCACAGACACGGCAAATAATGAAGGGGCTAGCGAGACACGAAACGTGTCAATAGGGTACGTAGCAAGAAACATAACAATAGAACTGCTTGAGCCAACAGCGGACACAAGCGTGCAGCAATACGCACTTTTCAACTTCACGGTAAATGTGTCATGCTACGATGCTGACTGTGGCAATATTAACGTAAGCCTAGACCCAGAATGGTATAATACAGAATGGCAGTACAGACAAAAGGTATATGTAAGCGAAGGAAGTGACACACTAGATGGTTACCAACTGAACATATCGATAAACTCAGCGAACAACGGAACAAACTTCAACTGGAGCAGAGAGTGTGAAGACATAAGATTTACAAACATATACAACACAGAGTTAAAATACTGGATAGAAAGCTGCAATTCTGCAAACCAAGCAGCAGCGATATTCGTAAAACTTGACAACACAATAACACAGGCAAACCCATACATTTACATGTATTATGGCAATGACGAGGTAACAAACAACAGCAACGGAACAGAAACTTTCGACTTTTATGATGACTTTTTAGATGAGAATATTAATCCAGAGGTATGGTACAACCAAACTTCTGGCAGCGGCTATGCCATGAACATAGAAAACGGAGCGCTTAACCTATCTGTCGTGTATAATGGTGCTGGCCAAGCATCTGTGGTGAGCTATGCACAATTCACAACAAACAAGTCAGTAGAAACCCTGGCAAGAGTAAGATACCAAGGCACCTATGATTACAACATCATGTTTAGCAATTTATATGGACTAACTGCAGGCCAGATTACCTACACAGGCAGTTCTGACAGGTGGTACATTGGGTCAGGAAATTCATACGAGAGGATAACTACTGACAATTGGTATAAAATGCAAATGGTTGCCAACGACACGGCAGTAAACCTTTATGTTAATGACACGTTCAAAGCATCAAGTCCAATCTCAAATACAACCACATCGATCAAAGTCATGGCTTACATACCAGATGCTTCTTGGGATGATGTTTCACACTCCCAATACGACTGGATAAGGGTAAGGAGGTACATGGATATCCAACCAAATTACACAATAGGAGAAGAAGTGCCTGGAAGCGAAGCGTCA
>JAWABC010000116.1:0-2500 GCA_038884815.1 Candidatus Nanoarchaeia archaeon
GCTCATGCTGAAACCGAGGGTACTGCTTCTAATAATGAAATGATGCAACCACCAAATAATGTAATTGAATCAATTAATGATGGCATTGATGAAACTCCTCTTTTAGATATAATTAATTCCACAATGCCCTTCTCGGAGGATGTCTTCACTAATTTTACCAACAATGAATCAGCCCAACAAGTCATAAACCCAACCAGTTCCACAACCTCCACCCACCCCAACCCAGTTCACTTCATCCAATCACTAATCGAGAGCCTAACAATGACTGGCAATACGGCAGCTCCAACCAGTTCCACAACCTCCACCCACCCCAACCCAGTTCACTTCATCCAATCACTAATCGAGAGCCTAACAATGACTGGCAATACGGCAGCTCCAACCAGTTCCACAACCCCGACCAGCCCAAATATCCCTGTAGTCATACCTAATGCGGCAAAATCGTGGGGATCCAATGCAACAGTAACTGACTCACTTATAGGCAATGTATACATCAATCAGACAGGCATTGTACTAGATGGTGGCTTTATCAAAGCAGCAGGGAATTATACGAATCAAACCTCGAATATTACCATAGCGGCATGGATAAAACCAGAATATGCTTCAGGCGCCTCCATATTCACCATACTTTCAAAGGACAAATCCTTTGAACTAACGCTAAACAACATAGTCAAACCATCACATGTTGCTACGTTTTCGGTCTTTGATGGAATAAAATGGCACAATGTGCAGACAGCCACTGAGATTAGCCAAAACTGGTCTCATATAGCAGCCACATTCAATGGAACAGATATTACGATTTATGTAAATGGAACTGCCTCAAAGACAGCCAAAACAACCTCAACTGTTATAGTTGACGGCAAAGGAAACATACAAAACATCACGCCACAAATGCCATCAAAATACTCTGATGTTGTAGTTGGTGCAACATTAGACACACGAACAGTTGAGACCGCACAGAAATCGTTCACCGGAAGTCTCGACGAGGTGAGAATTTATGATGAATATCTCACAGCGGACCAAGTATTGGCACTTTATAACAAAACATTGCCGCTGATTTTACTCAAATCAGTTCCTGAAACTTCGCTTGAAATCGAACTGTCACAAATTAATCTCCTCAATCAGACAAACATAAACGGTACACTAAATACAAACGCAACACAATATATCGTAATACCAGGAATTAACCATACAAATCAGATAACCATCTCTACATGGGTTGACCCAGATTATAACAACTTTTCAGACGAATTTACTGTTATATCAAAAGACAGATCATTTGTACTATCTATAAATAACATAATTAATCCAAAACACACTGCCACATTTGCAGTATTTGATGGAATACGCTGGACAGAAATTGAGGGAACAAGTAAGATAGAAAATCTTTCTCACCTTGCGGCTATAATTAATAGCACAAGTATTTCATTATATGTGAACGGTACACTAGAAGCAAGAAAAACATTACTAGATACATTTGAAGTTTCAAAAGATAAGCTTGTACCAACTACAATAATCAATTCTATCACTGATGTGGTGATCGGTGCATACCTCTCTACACTCAGAAAAGAACCGCAACTCTCAAACATATTCTCTGGAACTATCAACGATGCTGTAATCTACAATCGTGCATTAACAGAAATAGAGATCAAACAATTATTCACATCACAAATACCTCAAACTCAGCACAACCCATTATCTACAGAAAATATCTTGACATTTACTGACAATATCACAGTAACACTAATCCCAAGAACTACTGATAATCCCGCCTATTTTCATACGGAGGACATTCTTGGAATTGCTGACTCAGTTGAGTATACAATCAACAATACCACCAATAAGACACAATACATTGACAATCTTGGCATCGCTGATACCATAAATCTATTCCAAGATAACTCGATAGCAATCAATGAAACAACTACACTAAATCTTGGAATACTTGATAATATAGATCTCCAAAAATCCTCAACGTTATCAAAAGATCCTAACATAATATTTGAAGAAAGAGGAAGAGATTATTACAAAGTCGAATTCGTAAACGGAACAGGAAAAGCCACATTTGGACTTCCTGAATGGATATTTGATCCGGCAATAAATGAGTACAAAGAACACATCATCAAAGAAACCGATGACGAAATAATCTACAACTCCATGCAGATTCCATTCATATTTAACAAAAATGACTGTTCACTTCGTATCTATGAAAAAGGACAAATCAGCTCTGATCTTCCTGCTGCAATTGGAAAAAAATACTGGAAATTAATGGAGACACAAGTTGGTTCTGCTCAATGGATAGAATCCACACTAAACAACAAATCATGTAAAGTGCAAACATTTGAAAACTCTACCGGCTTCTTCATCAATGCGTTACGAGAAAGTGGTGATGGAAGGTTTTTGGTAACATATGGCAAAAAAACTGATCAACCACTTGAATCATTCTTATACTTCACCAATACAAATGCAAACAAAACAAATACCAAATTCGGATTTATCCAAG